>DASWRX010000114.1:0-22943 GCA_036402955.1 Thermoanaerobaculia bacterium | reverse complement strand
CGATGAACAGCAGGTCGCCGCCCACCGAGGTCCAGGCGAGACCGGTCGCTACGCCCACGCGGTCGCGGTTCAGCAGCTCTTCCGAGAAGTGCTTGCGGGCGCCGAGGAACTCCTCGACCTTCGCCGGATCGATCGCCATCCCTTCGATCTCGCCGCGCGCCACCTTCACCGCCACCTTGCGGCAGATCGCGGCGACCTCGCGCTCCAGGTTCCGCAGCCCGGCCTCCTTGGTGTAGCCGGAGATGACGGCCGCGATCGCCTCGTCGGAGAAGGTGATCTGCTCCTCGGTGAGCCCGTTCTCCTTCGTCTGCTTGGGGATCAGGTGGAGGCGCGCGATGCGCACCTTCTCCTCCAGCGTGTAGCCGGTCAGGCGGATGATCTCCATGCGGTCGAGGAACGCCGGCTGGATCGGCTCCAGCATGTTGGCGGTGGCGATGAACATCACCTTCGACAGGTCGTAGGAGATGCCGAGGTAGTGATCGACGAAGCTCCAATTCTGCTCCGGATCGAGCACCTCGAGCAGAGCCGAGGAGGGATCGCCACGGAAGTCGGCGCCGATCTTGTCGATCTCGTCCAGCACGAAGACCGGATTGCTGGTGCCCGCCTGGCGGATGCCCTGCACGATGCGGCCGGGCAGCGCTCCCACGTAGGTGCGGCGGTGGCCGCGGATCTCGGCCTCGTCGCGCACGCCGCCGAGCGAGATGCGCACGAACTTGCGGCCCAGCGAGCGGGCGATCGAGCGGCCGAGCGAGGTCTTGCCGACGCCGGGCGGGCCCACGAAGCAGAGGATGGGGCCCCGGGTGTCCGGCTTCAGCTTGCGCACGGCGAGATATTCGAGGATGCGCTCTTTGATCTTCTCGAGATCGTAGTGGTCCTCGTCGAGCACCTCCTGGGCGTGCCGCAGGTCGAGATTGTCCTCGGACGTGGTGCTCCAGGGCAGCGAGGTCAGCCAGTCGAGATAGGTGCGGATGATCTGCGTCTCGGCGCTCTCGGGGTGGCTGCGCTCCAGCCGCCGGATCTGCCGCTCCAGCTCCTCGAGGGCCTCGTCGGGGAGCAGCTTCTCCTGCGCCAGTTTGCGGTAGGTGGCGATCTCCTCGGCCAGCTCCTCGCCCTCGCCCAGCTCCTGCTGGATGGCCTTGAGCTGCTGGCGCAGGAAGTACTCGCGCTGGCTGCGGTCGATCTCGCCGCGCGCCTGCGAGGAGATCTCCTGCTGCAGGTTGAGCACCTGGATCTCGCGGGCGAGCAGATCGCTCACCTTGCGCAGCCGCTCCACCGGATCGATCGTCTCCAGCACCGACTGCGCCTCGGCCAGCTTGAGCTCGAGATTGCTCGCCGCCAGGTCCGCCAGCCGCCCCGCGTCCTCCAGGTTGGCGGCGATCACCATCACCTCGGCCGAGATCCCCTTGCCCAGGGTGACGGCGCGGTCCATGCTCTCCTTGACGCTGCGCACCAGGGCCTCCACCTCCATCGAGGGGGCGGCGGGCTGCGGCTCCTCGATGCGTTCGATCTTGGCCTGGAGATAGGGCTCCATCTGGCTGATGTGCTGCACGCGGGCGCGCGAGAGCCCCTGCACCAGGATGCGGATGCGGCCGTCCGGCAGCTTGAGCATCCGCATGATGACCGCCGCCGTGCCCACCTCGAAAAGATCGGCCTCCCCCGGGTTGTCGGTGGCGGCGTCGCGCTGGGCCACCAGCATGATGACGCGGCTCTCCGAGAGCGCGCGGTCGACCGCCAGCACGCTCTTGTCCCGTCCCACCGAGAGCGGCAGGATGATGTAGGGAAAGACGACGGTGTCCTTGAGCGGCAGCACCGGGAGGACGTCGGGGATCTTGATCGCCTCTTCCTGAGGCTCGCCTGGGGGTCTGCTGCTACTCATCCGCGGTTTCCTCGCCTTCGGCGATATGCAATACGCGAGCCTCCTGTCGCTTGTCCTGGATCTTGGGAAACTCCAGGATCAGCAGCCCGTCCATCAGCCGTGCCGTCCCCTTGTGGGTGTTGACCGGCGACAGCACGTGGAGCTCGCGGGTGAAGCGGCCGTGCCCCCGCTCCAGGCAGTGGAAGCGCACCCGCTGCGCCTCCGGCGGCGGCGGGATCGACTTGGTGCCGGAGATCAGCACGCGGGTGCCCCGCACCTCGATCTTGAGATCGGCGGCGGCGAAGCCGGGCACCTCCGCCAGGATCTGCACCGCGGCCGGAGTCTCCACCACGTCGAGCGAAGGCTGCCACTCGCCGAGCGGCACGTCGGTCTCGCCGATCTGCATCGCCTCCTGGAACAGGCGGTCGAGCTCGGCCTGGAAGCGGGAGATGAGGAACAGGGACTCGAACCGCGCGGCCATCTGCGTCCTACGCCTCCTTGCCGGGCTTGAGCAGGGTCTTGACGACGTCCATGAAGGCATCGATGTCTTCAAACCGCCGGTATACGGAGGCGAAGCGCACGTAGGCCACCTGGTCGAGCTCGCGCAGGCGCTCCATCACGAAGGCGCCGATCTCCTGGGTGGAGATCTCGCGGTCCTCCCGCTCGTTGAGCATCGACTCGGTCTGGTCGACGATCGCCTCCAGCTTCTTCAACGGGATCGGCCGCTTCTCGCAGGCCTTGAGCAGGCCGCCGAGCAGCTTCTTGCGGCTGAACTCCTCGCGGGTGCCGTCGTGCTTGACGACCATGTAGGGGATGTCCTCGATCTGCTCGTACGAGGTGAAGCGCCGGCCGCAGCTCAGGCACTCCCGCCGCCGGCGGATGGTCGCGCCGTCGCGGCTCTCCCGCGAGTCGACCACCCGGTCGCGGTTCTCGGAGCAGAAGGGGCACCGCATCGCGCCCTTCCCCTACTCCTTCGAGTTCAAGGCGATGTTCAGCCGGAGGAGGAGCTTCTCGAGCCCGGAGGCGTCCTTGATGTCCACCTGCAGGTCGCTGACGGATTCCATCACCCGGTGCTGGTCGTCCTCCACCTGGAAGCTGACCAGCACCCGGCGGGCGCGCTGGAAGTCGGCGCGCCGCAGCGTCATCTCGATGCTGCGCGACAGCTCGCCGCGGCCGTTGGTGCCGGCGGGAGGCGCGGGAGCGGGGACCACCGGCCGCGGCGCCGTGGGGGGCGCCGGCGTGCGCTGGGCCGGACCGGCGGCGGCCTCCTTGCGGAGCTTCTCGAGCTCGCTCAGCACGTCCATCGTGCGGCCCTTGGCCGCGGCGACCGGGGGAGCCTTCGGAGGCGCCGGAGCCGCGGCGGGCGGCGCCGGGACGGCCGGAGGTGGTGCCTGCGGGGCGTGCGGCGCCTGTGGTGCCTGGGCAGAGGAGCCGGACTGCGCCGCCGGCGAGGAGCCGGCGAGCTGCGGCGCCCGCGGCGAAGCCGGGATCGGCAAGGGCGCCGGAGGTTTGGCTGCGGCGGCCGCGGCCCCCACTCCGGCCGGCCGCGCCGCCGGCGCCGCGGCCGGCTCGCTGCGGCCGAGCCGCTTCTTGAGCGCCATCAGGGTGAACCGCGAGATCCCCTTGAGGGTCTCGAACACCCCCACGCCGGCCACCGCCGAGGCCTCGAAGAAGGGCCAGTTGTGACGGTTGAGCGTGGCGTTCATCTCCTCGACCGAGCAGATGTCCGCGAGGTCCCGCTTGTTGAACTGGAGCACCAGCGGCAGGGTGTCCACCGCCAGCCCCATCTCCGTCAGGTTCTCCTCCAGGTTGCGGAACGACTCGACGTTGGCCTGCAGCATCGCCCGCTGCGAGTCGGCCACGAAGACCACGCCGTCCACCCCCTTGAGCACCAGCTTGCGGGTGGTGTTGTAGAACACCTGCCCGGGCACGGTGTAGAGCTGGATGCGGGTGTTGAAGCCGGCGATGGAGCCGACGTCGATCGGCAGCAGGTCGAAGAACAGGGTGCGGTCGGTCTCCGTCTCCAGCGAGACCATCTCGCCGCGCGACTCGCCCGTGGTGTGCTGGTAGATGTAGTGGAGGTTGGTCGTCTTGCCGCACAGACCGGGGCCGTAGTAGACGACCTTGGCCGCCATCTGCATCGTGCTGTAATTGAAGAACACCATAGGGATTGGGCGCGGGCTGAAATGGACATCGGAGCATAGCACCCGTTGCCGGGGGCGCGTCAATTGCGGCGTCCGCGGGCGCCGCCGCCCCGGGAACGGGGGAATTCGGAGCGGCCTCCGCGCCGTCCGCCTCGCCGGGCGAACCTCCCGCCTCTGGAGGCGGATCAACGGCCTCTTCAGGCGGACCTCCCGCCTCGCGAGGCGGACCTCTCGCCTCTGGAGGCGAAGCTCTCACCTCTGGAGGCGGCGCTCTCACCTCTGGAGGCGAAGCTCTCGCCTGTGGAGGCGGACCTCTCGCCTGTGGAGGCGGACCTCTCGCCTCGCGAGGCGAAGCTCCCGCCTCTGGAGGCGAACGTCAGGCTCGGCCGGCGTCCACCCTACGCCTCCGGATCCTGGCCGGTCTGGCGCAGCGTTTCCCGCATCAGGAACATGGCGAGGGGGAGCTTCTCGGGGGCGACCCGCCGCAGGGCGTCGAGGTGCTTGCGGAGGGTGTCGCGGTCGCCGCGGGCGGCGGGGCCGGTGATGGCGGTGGCGAGGGGGTGGCCGTCGTCGAGGGTCTCGGCGGCTCCGGCGATGGCGCCGCGGGCGAGCTCGAGGTAGCCGCGGGTCACCGCGTCCGGCAAGCCCAAGCGGCCGGCGATCTCGGCGGCCAGGGCGAGGAGGGTGGTCACGCCGCCGGCGGCCAGGGTGGCGGCGAAGTGGTAGAGCGGGCGGCTCTCCGGGGGCACCTCGGCGGCCACGCCTCCCCAGGTGGTGGCGAGACGGGTGGCCAGGGCGCGGGCGACGCTGCCGCCGTCCACGGCGAAGAAGACCCCCCGCGCCTCGGCGGGATCGGGCAGCGGGTGCGGGAAGGCCTTCAGCGGGTGCAGCGAGCCGACGGAGGTGCGGGCGTTGCGCAGCGGCGCCAGCGCCGAGGCGTCCAGGCTTCCCGAGGTGTGGAGGGCGACCTGGGCCTGCGGGTGGCGGGCGAGCCGGGCGGCCACCTCGGGGAGCGCGGCGTCCCCCACCGCGATCAGCAGGAAGTCCTGCCCCTGGGTGGAGAGGTCGTCCAGCTTCACGCAGCGGGGTCCGCCCGGCCAGGCCGGCCGCCGGGGATGGCGCCCCGCGACGCGGATCAGCTCGGCCCCGGCCGCCGTGGCCCAGCGCGCCAGGCTCGATCCCACGCGCCCGGGACCGACCAGCGAGAAGCGCAGGCCGACCAGCGGCCAGGCCTCGGGATCCGCCGTGTCGGGGTCTCTCACAGCACTTACGATAGCCCCTCGCCGGGAGCCTGGCAAGACCGGTAGAAGTGCCCTGCTGTCAATGGTTTGAGACCGCCTGCGGCTTGACAGGGAAGGCGCGGAGGGGTACCATGCGTTAGCACTCTCATGGGGAGACTGCTAGGCAGCACCAGGAATCCAGCCATGCCGGACCAGGGAAATTTGAGCCCGCGGGATCGCGAGATCCTGAAGGACGTGATCCTGACCCACATCCTGAGCGCCGAGCCGGTCAGCTCGCGGTCGGTGGCGAAGCATGCCAAGCTCGGCCTGTCGGCGGCCACGATCCGCAACGTCATGGCGGATCTGGAGGAGTGGGGCTACCTGATGCAGCCGCACACCTCGGCGGGCCGGGTGCCCACGGCGGCGGCGTATCACCTGTTCATCCGCTCGATGATGGAGGCGCGGGCGCTGCCGGTGCGGGAGCGGCGCTACATCGAGGACCATCTCAAGGGGGGCTCGACGGACTCCGACGAGATCATGGGCACGGCCTCGCACCTGCTCTCCGAGCTGTCGAGCCAGGTGGGGGTGGTGGTGACGCCGGCGATCGGCGAGACGGTGCTGAAGGCGGTCGAGTTCATCCCGGTCTCCGGCCACAAGATCCTCTGCGTGGTGGTCTCCGCGAGCGGTTTCGTGGACAACAAGGTGATCGAGACCGAGGAGGAGGTGCCGCGCGAGGAGCTGGTGCGGATCTCCAACTATCTGACGGAGAACTTCGCCGGCCACACCCTGCGCGAGATCCGCGAGCGGCTGGTGCGGATGATGGTGGAGGAGAAGGCGCAGGTGGACCGGGTGCTGGCGCGGACGATCGAGCTGGCCCGGGCCGGGCTCACCGCCGACGGCGTGCCCGGCGTGGTGGTCGACGGCACGTCGATGCTGCTCGGCAAGCCCGAGCTGTCGGACGTGGCGCGGGTACGCCGGATGATCGAGGCGTTCGCCGACAAGGAACGCCTGGTGCGCATCTTGAATCGCTGCATCCAGGGGGACGGCGTGCGCGTGCTGATCGGCGAGGACTGCGAGCTGACGTCGGACCTCGAGTTCAGCGTCGTGGCGACCCCCTACGGCCTCGGCGAGCGGCCGCTCGGCACCCTGGGGATCGTGGGACCCTCGCGGATGGACTACGAGAAGATCATTCCGCTGGTCCACTTTCTGGGAGAGACGCTCAGCCGGGCGCTCGCCGAGACCTTCGCGGGCGATTCCGAGCGGCGCTGAGGCGGTCCCGCCGGAATTTCCGGCCGGCTCTTCACTTTATCTATAGACCTGGAGACGAGAGCGAGGACGGCGATGGCAGACAATCACAGAGATCTGGGCGACGCCAACGAAGTGGCGATCGATCTGGATGACCAGACCACGGACCTCGAGGCGGCCATGCGCGAGGCGGTGGCGGCGGTGGAGGGGGTGGAGTCCGGAGCGCGGGCCGATGCCGCGGCAGGTACCGCCGCGACGGCCGCCGGCGGCCCCGGCGAGGCCGCCAAGCTGCGCCAGGAGGTGTCCGAGCTGCGCGACCGTCTGCTGCGCAGCGTGGCCGACTTCGACAACTTCCGCAAGCGCGCCGAGCGCGAGCGCCAGGAGCAGAAGCGCTACGCCCTGCTCGAGCCGCTGCGCGAGCTGCTGAACGTGTCGGACAACCTCGACCTGGCGCTCTCCGCCCAGGGGTCGGCCGAGGACCTCAAGCGCGGCGTCGAGATGATCCACCGGCAGATGGGGGATCTGCTGCGCCGGTTCGGGGCGGTCGAGGTGCCGGCCGTGGGCCAGCCGTTCGATCCCACCCTGCACGAGGCGGTGTCGCGCGAGGAGCGGCCGGACGTCAAGACGCCGACCGTGGTGTCCGAGCTGCGGCGCGGCTACAAGATGCACGACCGGCTGCTGCGCCCATCCATGGTGAAGGTGGCGGTGCCGGCGGAGGGGAGCTCCCCGGACGCGTCGGGCGGGGATTAGGGGGAGGGTGGGCGGGACCCCGCTGAAGACGGATTCGCCCTGAACCACGTACAATAGGGCCAGTTCAATCGTCTCGCAGGATTGTCCCGCAGGCGCGAGGCGTCGGCCGTGGTCGTCCCCAAGGGGCCGTCCTAAGTCCTCGCCGTACCCGGCGTGAACGAATTCGCAGCGCGGAGCGGCGGCCATTCAATCATGAGCAAGCTTTTCGCATGAGCAAGATCCTCGGCATCGACCTCGGCACCACGAACAGTTGCGCCGCGATCGTGGAGGCCACCTCGGCGGCGGTGCTGGCCAACCGCGAGGGCAGCCGCACGACGGCCTCGATCGTGGCCTTCTCCGAGGAGGGGGACCGCCTGGTCGGGCAGATCGCCAAGCGGCAGGCGATCACCAATCCGCAGAACACGGTCTACGCCGTCAAGCGGCTGATCGGCCGCAAGTTCCGCGACTCCCAGGTGGACCGGGCGCGCGGCGTGCTGCCCTACACCCTGGTCGAGGCGACCAACGGCGACGTCAAGATCGAGATCCGGGACCGCCACTACAGCCCGGAGGAGATCTCGGCGCTGGTGCTGCGCGAGATCAAGGACTTCGTCGAGGAGCAGCTCCAGGAGGAGGTGCGCGAGGCGGTGATCACCGTCCCCGCCTACTTCAACGACTCGCAGCGCCAGGCGACCAAGGACGCCGGCAAGATCGCCGGCCTCGACGTGGTGCGCATCCTCAACGAACCCACGGCCGCGGCGCTCGCCTACGGCCTCGACCAGCCGGGCTCGGCGAGCGGCGCCAGCACGATCGCCGTCTACGACCTCGGCGGCGGCACCTTCGACATCTCCATCCTGCAGCTCTCGCAGGGGATCTTCGAGGTGCGCTCGACGGCGGGCGACACCTATCTCGGCGGCGAGGACTTCGACCAGCGGATCATGGACTGGCTGATCGCGGACTTCACCGCCGAGACCGGCATCGACCTGCGCGAGGACCGCATGGCCCTGCAGCGGCTCAAGGAGGCGGCCGAGCGCGCCAAGTGCGAGCTGTCGGCCACCGAGGAGACGACGATCAACCTGCCGTTCATCTCGGCCGACCGCTCCGGCCCGCGCCACCTCGCCCGCCCGCTCGGCCGGCGGCAGTTCGAGGACCTGGTGCAGGACCTCGTGGAGCGCACCGCGGGACCCTGCATGGACGCGCTCGCCGAGGCGGGCCTGCGCGCCGACGAGGTCGACGAGGTGCTGCTGGTGGGCGGCCAGACCCGCTCGCCCATCGTCGCCCGCACGGTGGAGCGGATCTTCGGCAAGAAGCCCAACCGCGAGATCAACCCCGACGAGGTGGTCGCCATGGGCGCCGCCATCCAGGGGGGCATCCTGCGCGGCGACATCAAGGACCTGGTGCTGCTCGACGTCACCCCGCTGTCGCTCGGCGTCGAGACCCAGGGCGGGTTGTTCACCAAGCTGATCGAGCGCAACTCGACGATCCCCACCAAGAACACCCAGATCTTCACCACCGTGGTGGACAACCAGAGCACGGTGCAGATCCAGGTGTTGCAGGGGGAGCGCCAGCTCGCCGCCGAGAACAAGTCGCTCGGCCGCTTCGAGCTGGTGGGCATCCCGCCGGCGCCGCGCGGCATGCCGCAGATCGAGGTGACCTTCGCCATCGATTCCAACGGCATCGTCAACGTCTCGGCGCGCGACACGGCGACCAATCTCACCCAGAGCATCCAGATCAACCCCTCGGGCGGCCTCTCGGAGGCCGAGGTGCAGCGCCTGGTGGCCGAGGCGGACCGCAACTCGGAGCGCGACGTCGAGCGCCGGGAGGTCCGCCAGCTCAAGAACCGCCTGGAGGGGCTGATCTACACCAACGAGCGGGTCTTCGGGCAATTCCGCGACATGCTCCAGGAAGCCGACGCGAAGCGGATCCACGACGTCGTCCTGCACGCGCGCATGGCGCTCAACAACGAGAAGCGCGCCGATCTGGAGGCCGCGATCTACGACCTCAACACCGTCTCCCGCACGCTCTCCGACGTGATGCTCACCCGCGCGGGCGGCCCCGGCTCGGCGAAAGGTTAGAAAAGGTTAGAAGGAATGGCGAAACGCGACTATTACGAGGTGCTGGCGGTCGCCAGGACCGCCTCCCAGCAGGAGATCAAGTCGGCGTACCGCAAGATCGCGGTGCGCGACCATCCGGACAAGAACCCGGGCGACAAGGAGGCCGAGGAGCGCTTCAAGGAGGCGGCCGAAGCCTACGCCGTGCTCTCGGATTCCGACAAGAGAAGCCGCTATGACCGCTTCGGCCACCAGGGCGTCGCCGGCGCGGGGGCGGGCGGTTTCGACCCCACGATCTTCGCCGACTTCTCGGACATCCTCGGCGACATCTTCGGGTTCGGCGGCGCCGGCGGCCGCCGGGGAGGCCCGTCGGGCATGACCCGCGGCGCCGACCTGCGCTACGACCTCACGCTCACCTTCGAGGAGGCGGCCTTCGGCACCGAGACGACGCTGAAGATCCCGCGCCTAGAGGGGTGCCCGAAGTGCTCCGGCACGGGGAGCGCCAACGGCGCGCCCCCCGCCGTCTGCCAGGCCTGCGGCGGCCGGGGGCAGGTGCGCTACACGCAGGGGTTCTTCACCGTCGCCCGCACCTGCCCGCAGTGCCAGGGGGAGGGCCGGGTGATCTCGGATCCCTGCACCGAGTGCCGCGGCGAGGGCCGGGTGGAGCGCGAGCGCCCGATCACGGTCAAGATCCCGTCCGGCGTGGACACCGGCGCCCGTCTGCGCCTCACCGGCGAGGGCGAGCACGGCCGCCGCGGCGGCCCGCCCGGCGACCTCTACGTGGTGTTGCAGGTGCGGCCGCACAAGCACTTCCGCCGCGACGGCGCGACCGTGCTGTCGCGGACGTCGATCAGCTACCCGCAGGCGGTGCTCGGCACGGCGGTCGAGGTGGACACGATCCACGGCAAGTCGACGCTCGAGGTGCCGGCCGGGACCTCGCACGGCCGCGACTTCCGCCTCCGCGGCCAGGGGATCGACCGGCTGGACGGCAGCGGCCGCGGCGATCACGTGGTGACGGTGGAGGTCGCCGTGCCCAACCCGAGAGACCTCTCGCCCGAGGAGCTCCAGATCCTCCGCCGCCTCGCCGAGATCGGCGGCCATCCGATCCGCGAGGAGAAGGGGGTCATCGAGCGGGTGAAGAATCTGTTCGGGTAGGGGGAAGATCAGACGGCTAGTCCTGAAGGAAGGGGCGGCAGATCATTGTCGAGCCGTCCGCGGATTCGAAGCACTGGATGATACCGAAGGGATCGGAGTACAGGCATTCGTAGCAATTGGCCCGCCCCGACCGGCAACCGCGAGGGCTGGGGGAAGCGTCCTCGGTGAGGGAACAGCCGGAGGCGTTTTTCGCCGGGACGGGCGCGGTTCCGGCGGGAGCCGTCGCGGCCATGGTCAGCAGCAGGGCCAGGATTCCGATTCCTGTTCTCGTTCTCAAGGCAGGCTCTCCCATGGGTTATGGCTTTGGCGATTCCAGGACGAAGACTTCGGCGCGGACGTCTTCCGGCGACGTGGCGCCGGGGCTGTTGTTCAGGAGCAGGAGGGCGATCCTGCCGTTGCGGACGTCCCCCTGGAGCCGATCGAGGGGACGCCGCCCCGTCACCGGCACGGGGTAGGTGCGGATGGCCCTGGACTCCAGGACTTTCAGCGTCCAGTGCGCCTGGTTGTCCCGGCCCCAACTCCGCAACAACAGGCCCGGCCCCTGGGGCAGCGGCAGGATGTCGTCGATCACCGTGTGGCTCATGGCCCAGCGTTTCCGCCAGGTCTCGTCCAGCCGGAATTTGGCCTCCTCCTCTTCGCTCATCCCTGCGCAACCCAGGTGGGAGTTGACGCCGAGCTCCGCGTTGGACCAGGAGCGGACCTTCTTTCCGTCGGCAGAGAAGAGGTGGACTCCATCCTGGAAGCCTGGGGCGATCACGAAAGACCCATCGGCGAGGAAGCGGACGGCTCCCATCGGGTAGTTCCGGCAGTTGTAGTAGCTCGCTGCGCCTGGTCCCGCGGCATCGCGAAGGATGGGTTTCAGGCCCTGCGCCCCTGATTCCAGCGGACCGATCCAGGCGATCTCCCCTTGGGGAGCGAAGGGCGCTTCCCGCTTGGCCAACCCGAGTAACAGCAGTCGCCCGCCGGCGACGTCGAAGTCCATGAGGTCGCCGAGGGGCTGGAAGTGGAACAGGATCCCGTCCCGGGGATCGGTCTTCCGCAGCCGCCAGGAGACGCCCCGGCTCTCCGAGCCGACCGCCAGGACCTCAGGGGAGACCGCAATCTGGGAGTAGAAGTTAAGCTGATCGAGGGCTTTCCGGTCGGGCACCGCAGCCCGTTTCCGGGTGCCGTCCAGCCCCACCTCCGCCACGCCGTCCACCTCCCAGGAAATGTAGACGGAGTCTTCGCTCGCCCAACGAATGTCCGTGGCGGCTGTGTGCCGCTGGGGAACGGGAGAGCGCTGAAGTAGACGGAGCGGCTCGATGCCCGGCTGGGCGAGGGCATGGAACGGAGACAGCACCACCGCGAGCAGGACCGCGTCGAAGAGCCTCCTGGGTAATCGCGCTCTCATGGTGTCTCCTATTGATTTAAGAAAGACTAACGACACGAAGAGACGGGTGTCAAGGAAGGAAGCCGTTACAATCTGTGCCCCATGCCCCACCTGCGCCGCGTCTATCTCCTCCCGCCCGACCTCGAGGAGACCGCCGTCGCTTTCCTCTGGATGGCGGGCACGCTCGGGGTGCAGTCCGCGACCGGGGCGGACGGCCGGCTGCGGCTGGAGGCATGGTTTGCCGCCGACGCCCCTCCGGCGGACCCCGCTGAGATACCTCCCGGCGTCGAGCTGGAAACCGAGGAGCCGGTGCCGGACGCCGACTGGTTCGCCACCTGGCGCGAGCGGGCCGTCCCCTTCCCGGTGGGGCGGACGCTCTGGCTCGATCCCCGGGAGCCGGGCGAGACGCCGGCCGGGGTGCCCGACGGGCGGCATCTTCTGCGCCTGCCGGCCCGCGCCGCCTTCGGCACCGGCAGCCACGAGTCCACCTCGCTCGCGCTGGAGCTGCTGGAGGACGCCGAGCTCCAGGGCCGGCGGGTGCTCGACGTGGGGACCGGCACCGGCGTCCTCGCCTTCGCGGCCCTGCTCTTCGGGGCGCGGTCGGTGACCGGCTTCGACATCGATGCCGCCTCCCCCTTCCACGCCCGCGACAACAGCGGCCTGAACGGCCTCCATCCCCACCTGTTCGCCGGGCGGCTGGCGGCGATCCGCGAGCGTCCGCGCTTCGATCTGGCGCTGGTGAACGTGGTGCCGGAGCAGATCCTCCCCGAGATGCCGGACCTGCTGCTCCGGCTGCGGCCGGGCGCCGGAATGATCCTCTCCGGCATCCTGGCCGAGCGGGGCCGGCAGGTGCTCGACCGCCTGCGCGGCTTGGGCTTCGCGGAGCGGGACCGGCGCGAGGCGGGGGATTGGGTGGCGTTCCGGGTGGGGCCGGTGGGATACCATCCCTCGCCATGATCACCCTCCTCGCCGACCCGGCCCTGTTCGAGGCCCCCGACCTGCGGGTCGAGGGGGAGTCCTACCAGCACCTCTTCCGGGCGCGGCGGGTGGCGGTGGGGGAGGAGATGCGGATCGTGGACGGCAAGGGACGGGCGCGGTGGGGGAAGGTGTCGCGGGTGGACCGCGCGTCGGCCACGGTGGCGCTGGGAGAGCCGGCGCCGGACCGCGAGCCGGCGTTCCGGCTGGAGCTGCTCGTGCCCACCTGCCGGCCCGAGCGGGCCTCCTGGCTGATCGAGAAGGCGACCGAGGTCGGCGTCTCCGGCATCCGGTTTCTCAACATGGCGCGGGCGCCGCGCGACATCGGCTCCGGCATCTTCGACCGCCTGCGCCGGGTGGCCGTGGCGGCGGTCGAGCAGTGCCACCGCTCGCGGGTCCCCGAGATCACCGGTCCCCATTCCTGGGCCGAGACCCGCTCGCTCGCCGGCTCCGGCGGCCGCTGGTTCCTGGACACCGAGGGCGGAGACCCGGGGGGCTGGGGCGCGGTCGAGGTGGAGTCCGGCACCCTCCTGGTGGGTCCCGAGGGGGGGCTCGACCCCGGGGAGCGGCAGGACCTGCTCGCCGGCGGCTGGCGGCCGGTGGGCCTGGGAGAGCGGGTCCTGCGCCTGGAGACGGCAGCCGTGGTGGGCGCCGCCTTCCTGGTCTTGCCGGGTCCGGCCACCCACTGAAGGTTGCCGGTGCCCCAGATCACCTGCTCAGTCGTCGTTGACATCCTTGAGATAACCATCTAAATTCTATTTTTGAAGTTGCTGGAAAGGAGGAGACCGTGCGCGCCTGGATGAGAGCTTTGCCGTGGTTGGCAGTGACGCTGCTGATGCTCTTGAGTCCGTCGTCTGCGAGAGCTTGCGACAAGTGCGTCACGTTTTTCGGTGACGAATCATGCACAGCGGCTGGGCCGGGTGAAGCCGGGTTCGAAATTTGTACGGACCCTGCTGAAGCCAGTTGCTGTTGCAAGCTGTCGGGCGGCGCCTGCACGGGAGGCTCAGGCGGCAGCGGAGGAGGCGGAGGAGGTGGCAGTGCAGGTGGGTCCAATCCCTGCCAGGTCAGTGGTTTTTGCCCCGCTCAGTGCTTCAGTTGCAGTGGTGGTGGTGGAGTCGGAGGCGGAAGGCCGGTTTAGATCATGAAGACCGTGGGCTTTGGGGTCGCGCTGATCCTACTGCTGATGCCTTTCAAGGCCGCCGCGGTTCCTGCGGCGAACTCGAGGGCCACGGTGGAGATCACGTATCGCACGGTCGTCCCCGGTGCGCTACCGCCGGCCTGGGCCGTCCTCCTGCGGCCCGTGGAAGCGCAGAAGGCTCCGGCGGCACGATTCATGGCTCGAGGTGCGGAACCTCTCCAGTTGCAACTGGATCCGGGGTCGAGCTGGGAGGTGTCGGCGGATCTGCCGGGGTTCTGGGTTCCTCGCAAGACCCTGACGGCCGGCGGCGCTGGCGAGACATCCCATCTCCGACTCGACCTCTGGCCCCTGGGAACGATCGGCGGGCGGGTTCAGGTCCGGGAGAAGGGCTTGGCGCTGCCGCCGGAAGTGCTGGTCAAGACCGTCGCCGCATCCGCTCTGCTGAATCGGCCTGCGATGCCGCCGGGAGTTCTCTCCTGTCCGGTCGACAAGGAGGGCCATTGGAGCTGTTCGCTGCCGGCCGCGACGTTCGACCTGGCCGTTACGGCCGAAGGTTTCACCCCCCACTACCTCTGGAAGATCGCGGTGCCGCCGGCGAAGACCCTTGGGCTCGGCACCTTTCAGCTCGAGCGCGGGGGTTCCGTGGCCGGCTGGGTCGCGGTGGAGGGGGGCACGATCGATCCGGCTCATGCCGTGGCCCGGCTTTCCCTGCTCGCCGCTTGCGATACGGACGCGAACACCATCCAGCAGTTGGATCGCACCGCCGTGGAGCGGCCGGTCGGCAAGAGCGGCTTCCTCCAGTTCACCGGCCTCGCGGCTGGGAGCTACGCCCTGGAGGTCCGGCAGCCGGGTCTGGCTCCGGCGCGCGTCACGGACGTGCGCGTCGTCCCACGGGGAGAGACCTTCCTTTCCGAGCCCCTCTTGTTGACGCGACCGATCGCACTGGAGCTCGAGATCGTTCCGCCCCTCGATGAGCGGGGTGAGACCTGGCACGCCCAGGTGATTCGCCGCGCTGAAGACTCGCGGCCGGCTCCCATGGCTTTCGATGGCCAGGCCGACACGGAGGGGCGCTTTGCCGTCCCGGACCAGTCGCCGGGATGGTTCCGGGTGCTGGTCCTGGACTCGAGAGGCAACCGGGTCCACTCTGAACCGGAGCGCAAGCTCGAGGCCTCGGCGCGGACCACGATCGAGCTTCACCGTACCGTTATCGACGGCCGTTTGCGCCTCGGCTCCGAGCCGCTGGCAGGCTCCCTATGGTTTGGCGGCTCCCACGGCGAGAAGAGTGTGAAGATGGAAGCTGATGCAACGGGCCACTTCGCGGGACTCCTACCGAGTCAAACCTTCTGGGCCGTGGAGATCGAAGCGACGGAGCCCAGGCTCAGGGCTCGTGTCCGCACGGAAGTCCACCCGGACTCTTCCGGCCGGGCCAGCGTCGCGATCGACCTGCCGGAGACGCGGGTCTTCGGCCGTATCGTCGATCAGCGCGGCGAGCCGGCGCCGAAGGCTTTCGTCGTGGCCACGACCCAGGGTCTGGACCAGCACGTGGAGGCGGACGCGGCGGGTGGGTTCGACCTCCGCGCCGTTCCAGAAGGCTCCCTGTCGCTCATCGCGTCCGATGGCGGTTCCGGACAGAGTGAGCGCGCCGTCGTCAACGCCCTTCAGGGAGCCCCGGTGGGTCCTGTCGAGCTCCGGCTCCGCCCGGTCCGGCGCCTGAGCGGGAGCGTGCGGTCTCCACTCGGCCCCGTGCCCGGCGCCCGCATCGTGGCGCTGGCGAATGCTCCCGCCGCGGGGGGCGGCGAGGCCATGACCGGGCTCGACGGCACCTTCTCGCTGGAGCTGCCGGCGAACCTCGACGCGGTGACGGCCGTGGTCAAGGCTCCCGGCCTCGGCACCCAGGCGTTTCCTCTCGCGTCTGGAGACGGGCCGATTGCGCTCCAGATGTCCGAAGCGGCCGGACAGGTCGCGGTCGCTCTGCCGCGCGCGGCGGCGGATCTCCCGCGGGACAACCTGGGTGTGGTTCTGTTCCAGAACGGCGTCGAGATCCCGATCACGCTGCTCCGTGAGGACGCCACCCCGAGCGCCGCGTCAGGGACGGACGGTCCCGGTCTCCTCCTCGCCCACCTGGCTCCGGGTCAGTACGTAGCCTGCATCGCCCCCAAGCAGGTGGACTCGAAGGGCTCCCTCGGCCATGCCCCGAGAGCCGCCGTCGCGTGCGACTCGGGACAGCTCTCAACGGGGGCTACCCTGGCGCTGAAGCTCCACGACCAGCCCTGAATCGCCGCGTCAGGCCTGACCGGACAGCCGCGACAGCCCAGGAATGGGTGGACCCCTTCGATTGACCGTCCCGCCGGTTCAGGCTAGCATCGTCTTTCCGTCGTAGATCGTAAAAGGAGGTTCTCCGTGACCAATCCCTTCGAAGGTGTCCGCTGGATCTGGAAGAACGGTCAGCTCATCGACTTCGAGAAGGCCACCGTCCACGTACTGAGCCATGCGCTCCACTATGGCTCCGGAGTCTTTGAGGGGATCCGCTGCTACGACACGCTGCAGGGATCGGCGGTCTTCCGCCTCGCCGAGCACGTCCGGCGCCTCGAGAACTCGGCCAAGGTGTACCGCATGCAGATCACGTTCACCACCGACGAGCTGACCGAGGCGATCTGCGAGACCATCCGCGCCAACGAGCTCGACTCCTGCTACATCCGCCCGATCGTCTTCCGCGGCTTCGGCAACACGATCGGCGTCAATCCGCTGCACAACCCGGTCGAGGTGTTCATCGCCTGCTGGCCCTGGGGGAAGTACCTGGGCGAGGAGGCGGAGAGCGGCGTCGAGGTCTGCGTCTCCTCGTGGCGGCGCATCGCGGCCGACTCGATGCCGGCGGTGGCCAAGGCGACCGGCAACTATCTGAACGGCCAGCTCATCAAGATCGAGGCGGTCACCAACGGCTACGCCGAGGGGATCGCGCTCGACGCCCGCGGCTTCGTCAGCGAGGGGTCGGGCGAGAACGTCTTCATGGTGCAGGACGGCGTGCTGCTGACGCCGCCGCTGGCCGCCTCGGTGCTGCAGGGAATCACCCGCGACACGGTGGTGAAGATCGCGCGCGACCTCGGCATCCCGGTGCGCGAGGAGCAGATCCCGCGCGGCCAGCTCTACACCTGCGACGAGCTGTTCATGACCGGTACGGCGGCCGAGATCACGCCGATCAGCGGCGTCGACCGCAACCCGATCGGCCACGGTTGCCCGGGCGAGATCACCAAGCGCATCATGGCCGAGTTCAAGGGGATCATCAGCGGCGAGATCGCGGACCGGCACGGCTGGCTGCACCCGGTCCACTCCGTCGAGGCGCGCGTCCCGGCGACCGCCGCGCCCCAGGCCCTGTAACGTCCGGCTTCGCCGGAGGAGGCTCCCGAGATGAACATCAACGACCTGCTCAAAATCGCAGTGGAGCGGAAGGCTTCCGACCTCCATCTCAAGGTCGGGAGCCACCCGGTGATCCGGGTCGACGGCGACCTGCTCCCTCTGGGCGAGCTCAAGCGGCTGATGCAGGAGGACACCATCGCGATGGCGTTCTCGATGATGAACGCCCGCCAGAAGCAGCGCTTCAAGGAGGAGCTGGAGCTCGACATCGCCTACTCGGTGCCGGGGCTCGGCCGCTTCCGCTGCAACGTCTTCCAGCAGCGGGGTGCGGTGGGGCTGGTGCTGCGCGTCATTCCGGCGCGCATCCAGAGCATCCGCGAGCTGATGCTGCCGCCGGTGCTCGAGCGCATCTGCGAGGAGCGGCGCGGTCTGGTCCTCTGCACCGGCACCACCGGCTCGGGCAAGTCGACCAGCCTCGCGGCGATGCTCGACTACATCAACTCGACGCGCACCGAGCACGTGATCACGATCGAGGACCCGATCGAGTTCCTCCATCGCGACAAGAAGTCGATCGTCAACCAGCGCGAGATCGACGTCGACACCCACTCCTTCGCCGGCGCGCTGCGCGCCGCCCTGCGTCAGGACCCCGACGTCCTGCTGGTGGGCGAGATGCGCGACTACGAGACGATCGAGACCGCCCTGCTCGCCGCCGAGACGGGCCACCTCGTCTTCTCGACCCTGCACACGCTGGACGCGACCGAGACGGTGAACCGCATCATCTCCGTCTTCCCGCCGCACCACCAGAAGCAGATCCGCATCCAGCTCTCGCAGGTGCTGAAGTCGGTGATCTCGCTGCGCCTGGTGCCGCGCGCCGACGGCATGGGCCGCGTGCCGGCCGCCGAGGTGCTGATCTCGACCGCGTACATCCGCGAGTGCATCGAGAACAAGGAGAAGACGAAGTACATCCGCGAGCAGATCGCCCTCGGCACCAGCCAGTACGGGATGCAGACCTTCGACCAGTCGCTCTTCCAGCTCTACAAGAGCGGCCTGATCACGCTGGACGAGGCGCTCAAGCGGGCCACCAACCCGGACGAGTTCCGGCTCAAGATCCAGGGCGTGCAGTTCACCGCCGACATCTCGCGCGACCAGATGGACGAGTCCATCCAGATCCCGGGCGACAACGAGTTCCTGGGCGGCGGGGACCTGTCGTTCGAGATCGAGCAGAATTAGGAATTGCCCGCCACCGCCTACCAGAAGGCCCTCCAGCTCCTGGCCACCCGCGCGCACTTCCGCCGGGAGCTGGAGGGCAAGCTCCTCCAGCGCGGCTATCCCACGGACGACGTCGAGGCCGCCCTCGCGCGGTTGACGGAGGAGAAGTATCTGGACGACCGGGCCACGGCGCGGGTGTTCGTGGAGAGCCGCCAGGAGCGCACGAGCGAGGGGCGGACGCGGCTGCGCTCGGAGCTCCTGCGGCGGGGCGCGCCGGAGGACGCCGTCGCGGCGGCCCTCGCCGAGCTGACCCCGGAGGACGACCTGCCGGCCGCCCGCGAGGCCGCGGAAGCCTGGCGCTCCAGGGGGGGCGCGGACCCCCGGTCCCTGGCCCGCCACCTGGAGCGCAAGGGCTTCTCCCGCCGTGCTATCGTCAGCGTTTTGAACGGCGAGCTGGACGGGCTGGAAATCGACGACGGGTCATGAAGAGCCGCTTTATGAAGAGCATGGACATTCGCACGGGTTTTCTCGAATTCTTCCGGGAGCGCGGGCACCGCATCGTGCCCAGCTCGCCCCTGGTGCCGCAGGGGGACGCCACTCTGCTGTTCACCAACGCCGGGATGGTCCAGTTCAAGGACAACTTCCTCGGCGCGCAGAAGCCGGAGTCGCCGCGGGCGGTCTCGGTGCAGAAGTGCATGCGGGTCTCCGGCAAGCACAACGATCTGGAGAACGTGGGGCCGAGCCCGCGCCACCACACCTTCTTCGAGATGCTGGGCAACTTCTCCTTCGGCGATTACTTCAAGGAGGACGCCATCCGCTTCGGCTGGGACCTGGTGACCCGCGTCTGGGGCCTGCCCGCCGGCCGTCTCTTCGCCACCGTCTACGAAGAGGACGACGAGGCGTTCGATCTCTGGCTGAAGCTGACCGACCTCAAGCCGGAGCGCCTCCATCGCTGCGGCAAGCAGGACAACTTCTGGGCGATGGGCGAGACCGGTCCGTGCGGCCCCTGCAGCGAGATCTTCGTCGATCTCTTCCCGGACCGGCCGGAGGTCGGCTGGGAGGAGGGGAGCGACGCGGGCCGCTACATGGAGATCTGGAACCTGGTCTTCATGCAGTTCGACCGCGACGCGGCGGGGGTCCTGACGCCGCTGCCCAAGCCGTCGATCGACACCGGCATGGGTCTCGAGCGCATCGCCTCCGTGCTCGAGGGGGTGCACTCGAACTACGACGCCGATCTCTTCCAGCCGATCCTCGCCGCGGCGGCGGATCTCGCGCACGCCAGGTACGGCGCCGACCCCGAGAAGGACGTCTCGATGCGGGTGATCGCCGATCACCTCAGGGCGGTCTCCTTCCTGCTCGCCGACGGCGTGATCCCCGGCAACGAGGGGCGCGGCTACGTGCTGCGCCGCATCCTGCGCCGGGCGGTGCGCCACGGCATGCGGCTGGGCTTCGAGGAGCCGTTCCTGTTCAAGCTGGTGCCGGTGCTGGGCGAGGTGATGGGCGGCGCCTACCTGGAGCTGGCGGCGACGCGGCAAGCCTCGATGGCCACCATCAAGGCCGAGGAGGAGAAGTTCCTCTCGACCGTCGCCAACGGCGCGCGGCAGGTGCAGGAGGAGATCGAGCGCCTGCGGCCGCAGGGGACCACGACGCTGCCGGGCGCCATGGTCTTCCGCCTCTACGACACCTATGGACTGCCGCTGGAGGTGATCCGCGAGATCGCCGAGGAGGAGCGGTTCCAGATCGACGAGGCCGGCTTCGGCGAGGCGCTGGAGGCCCAGCGCGAGCAGTCGCGCAAGGCCACCGCCGAGGTGCAGAACCGTCTCTCCGCCCTGCGCGAGGTGCTGCGCGGCCACGCCGAGCTGGCCGGCACCCACTTCGAGGGGTATGAGCGCACCGAGATGATCGACACGCCGGCCGAGGTGGTGCGCCTCGCCACCTGGCGCGAGGGGGCTCCGGTGCGGGTCTCGACGCTGCAGAAGGGTCAGGTCGGGGTGGTCATTCTCGACCAGACGGTGTTCTACGCCGAGTCCGGCGGCGAGGTGGGGGACACCGGCGAGCTGGTCTGGGACGGCGGCCGCGCCCGCGTGGTGGACACCCAGAAGGACCAGAGCGGCGTCTTCTTCCACTTCGTCGAGGTGGACGAGGGGAGTCTCGCGCGCCACACCCGGGTGCAGCTCCGGGTGGACCACGACCGGCGCTCCGCCATCCAGCGCAACCACACGGCCACCCATCTGCTGCACGCGGCCCTGCGCCTGGTGCTCGGCAAGAGCGTGCGCCAGGCCGGCTCGCTGGTGGCGCCGGACCGCCTGCGCTTCGACTTCACCTACCACCGCGGCATGTTCCGCCAGGAATGGGAGCAGACCGAGGACATGGTCAACGAGTGGATCCGCCGCGCGGTGCCGACCGAGATCATCACCCGCAGCTACCAGGAGGCGATCGCCGCCGGCGCCATGGCGCTGTTCGGCGAGAAGTACGGCGAGCGGGTGCGCACGGTCAACGTCCCCGGCTTCAGCCTCGAGCTGTGCGGCGGCTGCCATGTGCGCAACAGCGGCGAGATCGGGCTCTTCCTGATCGACTCCGAGCGCGGCGTGGCCTCGGGCGTGCGCCGCATCGAGGCGGTGACCGGCACCTTCGCCCTCGGCGAGGTCCGCAGCCAGCGGGCGGCCTACGGCGAGCTGGTGACGCGGCTCGGCATCCGCTCGGGGGACTTCGACCAGCAGCTCCAGAAGGCCGACCAGCTCCGCCAGCGGCAGAACGAGCTGGAGTCCGAGATGCGGAAGCTGCGCATGCAGCTCGTCTCCGGCGCGGCCTCGCCCTCCGGGGACGAGGAGCTGCTGGTGGACGGCATCCGGGTGCTCGCCCGCGAGGTGCCCCCGGCGCCCGCCAACGAGCTGCGCGACATGGCCGACGCCCTGCGCTCCAAGATCGGCTCCGGCGTGGTGGTGATCGGCACCCGCGGCGACGGCAACGTCAGCCTGGTGGCCGCCGTGAGCAAGGACCTGACCGCGCGCGTCAAGGCGGGCGATCTGGTCAAGACGCTGTCGGCCATCGTGGGCGGCGGCGGCGGCGGCCGCCCCGATTTCGCCCAGGCCGGCGGCAAGGATCCCGAGAAGCTGCCGCAGGCCCTCGCGGCGGTCGAGGCCGCCGTGCGCGAGCAGCTCGGCCGGTAAATTTCCCACACCCCACCCCCGGCGCCGGGGTGGGGGTTGCACAATATTCCGTTCAGCGCATAAGATAGTCCCAGCCGGAAGTACCACAACGATCGCTTGCACCGGGATCGCGGCGCCTTCAAGAAGGGTCTGTCGTGATGAGAATGGGCATCCGTGCCCTCGCCTGGGTGGTTCTCGCGTTGTCCCCCGCGCTCGCGCCGGCCGCGACGTCGGGAGACGTGCGGGTCGTCGTCGGGTCGAGTGGCCGCAAAGTCATCCTGAACGAGAACCTGACCCAGCGGGCGCGCCGGCTGTCGACCCGGCTCGCCGACCTGCCGGACCAGCGGCTCGAGCCGATGATCGCCCGCCACAGCGATGCCCAGAACCTCGATCCCAAGCTGGTCCGCGCGCTGATCCAGGCCGAGTCCGGCTACAACGTCAAGGCCCTGTCGAACAAGGGGGCGATCGGTCTGATGCAGCTCATGCCCGACACGGCGAGCGAGCTCAACATCCACGATCCCTTCGATCCGGACCAGAACATCAAGGGCGGCACGATGTACCTGCGGCGGATGCTCGACCAC
Source organism: Thermoanaerobaculia bacterium (assembly GCA_036402955.1). Classification (GTDB taxonomy): domain Bacteria; phylum Acidobacteriota; class Thermoanaerobaculia; order Multivoradales; family UBA5704; genus DATARR01. The sequence goes on along the minus strand of DASWRX010000114.1, from coordinate 775 downwards.
TTCGCCGGCAAGGTGGAACTGGCGATCGCCGCCTACAACGCGGGGCCGGGGGCGGTGGAGAAGCACGGCGGCATCCCGCCGTTCGCGGAGACCCGCGACTACGTCCAGCGCGTCCTGGCGCTCTGGCGCGGCGCCGAGCTGAGCCTGCCCGCCGCCACCTCGATGCTCCTCCCCGGCAACCACCGCAAGGCCCGCCTGATCCGCGGACCCAACAACCGTCTCGTGCTGACGACGGCTCTCGGCGGCTCGCGGTAAGCGTAAAGGCCGGACTTTCTTTCTCCTTTGGGTGGCGGCATATAGAATGCCCCCGGCGGCCGCCTGTCGCCGCTCCCATACGAATGCTCAACCTGCCCAATCTCCTCTCGATCTTCCGCATCCTGCTGGTGCCGCCGCTGGTGGTGGTGCTGCTGACCAAGTTCGAGGGCAAGGAGTGGTGGGGCCTGGGCCTCTTCCTGCTCGCCGCGGTGATGGACTTCTTCGACGGCTACCTGGCGCGGCGGCGCAAGGAGGTCACCCGTCTGGGGACGCTGCTCGACCCAGCGGCCGACAAGATCCTGATCTCGGCGGCGTTCATCTCGCTGGTGGAGATGGACCACAGCAGCGGCCATACCGTGGTGCCGGCCTGGATCGTGGTGGTGATCATCGCCCGCGAGTTCGCGGTGACCTCGCTGCGCAGCTTCGCCGCCGCCGAGCACCTGGTGATCCCGGCGGGCTTCTCGGGCAAGGTGAAGACGATCGTGCAGATCGTCTCGATCGCGCTGCTGATCATCTACAA
>DASWRX010000113.1:0-8700 GCA_036402955.1 Thermoanaerobaculia bacterium | reverse complement strand
CGCAGGGTGAGCGCGGCCACGATGCCGCCGGCGAGCTGGAAGACGATGTAGGAGAGGGCGCGGGCGGTGTCGATCTTGCCGGCCGTCCAGACGCCCAGCGTCACCGCCGGGTTGATGTGCGTGCCCGAGATGTGACCGTAGGCGTAGGCGAAGCCCAGGACGACGAGGCCGTGGGCGAGGGCGACCCCCACCAGGCCGCCGAGCCCCAGAGCCCCGGCGCCGGCGCCGATGAAGATCAGCGCGAACGTGCCGATGAACTCGGCGAGCAGAGACGTCGAGAGACTGTGGTACATGAGACCCCCTTTTCGGACCGCAGAGCGATGAGAACGGGGGAAGTCTACGCTATCTCGCCGCCGCCTTTTCCTTCTCCGGCTCCAGCGCGAACGGCGGCCTCTTGATGTGGCTCACGCAGGAGAGATCGAGCCCCTCGCCGGAGCCCTTCGCGATGAAGGCGGTCTGGATCTTGTCCGTGCAGGGGTCCTCGCTGTTGTGGGTGCCGTAGGGCACGACGATGCGGACGGCATGGGTCATGTCGCGGGTCAGCCGCCGGCCGAAATCGGGGGGCGTCACCGGGTCGCGCTCGCCGTTGATCACCAGCACCGGAACGTCGGTGCGCACCGGCTCCCGGTGGCCGGGCTCGATCGCCGTGTGCGGCCAGACCCCGCAGGCCGCCGTCTGCTGCTGCACCCGGTAATCCCCCAGGAAGGTGTTGGCCGTGCGCTTCGCCACCTCGGCCGGATCGATGAACGGGATGTCCTCCGAGCAGGTGACGGAGAAGAACAGGCCCATCGTGATCCCCCCGATGGCGCCGAGCCGCGACCGGACGCTGGCCTGGGCGAGCGGGCCGAAGTCGCCGCTGGCCGCCTGGTGGATCATCAGCGGCAGCCGGCCGCTGGGCCCCGGGGAGTAGAGCGTCCAGCGGACACCGTCCGCCACCACGTTCCACGCCACCTTCACCCGCACGGGCTTGCCCGTCTTCGGGTGCCGCACCTCGACCGTCACCGGCTCCCGCCGCAGCCGGTCCATGACCGCCTTGAACTCCTGCCGGAAGGCGGGGAACCGGCCGTGGCAGGCCGCGTCCTTCTCGCACCAGTCCGTGAGCAGGTCGAGCGAGCGCTGGGCGGCGGCGGCATGGGAGAGGGAGAGCGGCTCGTCCATCGGCGCCGCGCCCTCGAGGATCACGGCGCGCACCGACTGCGGATGCCGCCGCAGGTAGACCTGCGCCGCGCGCGTGCCATAGGAGCCTCCCCAGGCGTCGATCTTGCCGTAGCCCAGCCACTCCCGCACCTCGTCGACGTCGTCCATGCCGACGTTGGTGGTGTAGAGCGTCAGGTCATGGGTCTTCGCCAGCCGCTCGCGGCACTCGCGGACGGCGGCGACGGGGAACATCTCGCCGAGATAGCTCTGGAGGTCGTCCGGATGGCCGCCGAGCTCGCAGGCCAGCTTGTCGGGCTCGCCCGTGCCGCGCTGATCCACGAAGACGAGATCCCGATCCCGCCGCAGATGGCTGCCGGCGAAGAAACCCGCCTCGCCGGCGATCGCCTCTCCCGGACCGCCGCCGAAGAAGAACACCGGGTCCGGTTTGGGATGCGCCGAGAGGGCGGGGAGCACGACGACTTTCAGATGGATCTTGCGGCCCGACTTCGCCGCCCGGTTCTCCCACACCTCGTGAAGGCCGCAGAAGGCGGCGACTTTGCCCTTCTCCCCCTCCACCTTGCAGGGCTGGAGCCTGGTCCGATAGGGCTGGGGAGCGGCGAGGGCCGGAACGGCGAGGACGAGAATGCAGAGGAAGGGCTTCATGAATTTCATCGGTTTCTCCTGTCGTCCTCATAATTACGTACCGGGGACGGAGGCTGTTTCACTTCCGGATACAATCCCCCCGTCATGGCACTGTTCCGGCGCAAGTTCCGCCTCACCGCCTGCGCGACCACCGGCGGCTGAGCGGCCAAGATCGGTCCGGGGGACCTTTCAACGATGATCGATCCGCTCGTCCGGCTGTTCGGACGGGATGAGAGGATCCTCGTCGGCGCCGAGACCGGCGACGACGCCGGGGTGTACCGGCTCGGCGACCGCGCCCTGGTGGCCACCGCCGACTTCATCACCCCGGTCTGCGACGATCCCCACCGCTTCGGCCGGGTGGCCGCCGCCAACGCCCTCTCGGACGTCTACGCCATGGGCGGCCGCCCGCTCTTCGCGCTCAACCTCTGCTGCTTTCCGGAGCTGGAGGAGGAGGGAACCCAGGCGCTCGCCGGCGTGCTGCGCGGCGCCGCCGAGGCCCTGGTCGACGCCGGCGCGGTGCTGCTCGGCGGCCACTCGGTGCGCGATCCCGAGCTCAAGTTCGGCCTCTCGGTGGTCGGCGAGGCCGATCCCGACCGCCTGCTCACCAACGCCGGCGCCCGTCCCGGCGACCGGCTGCTGCTCACCAAGCCGCTCGGCACCGGCATCCTGATCAACGCCTTCAAGGTGGACAAGCTCGACGAGGAGGGCCTGGAGCCCGCCCTGCGCGAGATGGAGCGGCTGAACGACGTGGCGGGCCGGCTGGCCCTGGAGCACGGCGTGCGCGCCGCCACCGACGTCACCGGCTTCGGTCTGACCGGCCATGCCCTGGGGATCGCCAAGGCCTCGGGCGTCGGCGTCCGCTTCGCCTTCGAGCGGCTGCCCGTCCACGCCGAGGTCTACCGGCTGATCAAGGCGGGGGTGACGACCGGCTGCACCGTGGCGAACGAGGAGAACGTGAGCGCCGTCCTCCAGGACTACGCCGGCCTCGACCGCGTCCGGCGCGAGCTGCTCTTCGATCCCCAGACCTCGGGCGGGCTCCTGCTCGCCACGCCCCCCGAGACCGCGCCCGGCCTGCTGGCGGCGCTCCTCGCCGGCGGCCACTGCGCCGCCGACGTCGGCGAGGTGCTCGACGGGCCGGCGCGGATCGAAATCGTGTAGTTCCCTACACCCCCAACTGCTGCTTCAGCTCCGCCAGTTCTGCGGCCAGCCGCTCCACCAGCTCCTCCAGGCGCTCCACGCGGGAGGCGAGGCCGGGACGGGGGGGCGCGGAGGGATCGGCGGCGATCTCGAAGACCTCCGCGGGCTGCGGCTCCGGCGACGTTGCGCCCACGAGGTGGATCCAGCGGGCCTCCTTCTGCCCGGGCCGGCGGGGGAGCTCCACCACCAGCGGCTCGTCCTCGGCGGCCAGACGGCGGAGGGCCTCCTCCGTCTCCTCCAGCGAGGCGAAGGGGTGGAGACGCTCGCTGCGGGTGCGCAGCTCGCCCGCCGTCTGCGGGCCGCGCAGCAGCAGCAGCGTGATCAGCGCCTTGCCCGCCCGGTCGAGCCCCCAGCGCCGCACCACGCTCTGCTGCCAGCGCTCGGTGCGCGCCCCCTCCGAGCGCCAGGCGAGCACCTCCGTCCGCATCCAGTCGAGGGCGTTGACCACCTGGTCCTCGCTGAGCTGCATCACCGGCTCGCGGTTGGTCTTCTGGTTGCACGCCGCGATCAGGGCGTTGACGGTCATCGGCACGGTCTCGGGGCTGGTCTGCTCCTTCTCGAGCAGCGAGCCGAGCACCCGGATCTCCACGGCGTCGAGCGGTCTCGGAATGCGGGTCGACATGCCCCAGGATCTTAGCGGAAGACGTCCCCTTGATTTCCCTGCGGGGAGATGCCATAGTCTCCGAAACTACTACCGAGTCGGCACACGAACACGAAAAGGTTGGAAGCGGTTCCACGAGATTGTCGCGTAGATAGATTGCCCCGCCCCATGTTTGCCCCCCGCAGCAACCGGTTCAGCGTGCATACCGTTCCAGATAGGACGAGGATCGTCAGGCATCGACGGAGAAGCGAGAGCGCCTAAGGATCCCCGACAGCGAACGCGTGCGCGACGCTCCCCGAGCGCCACTCCTTGCAGGCAGCGCCGGACCTTTCCGAGGTCGTTCAGGAGGAGAGGAGCTTCAGGAGCTTCTTGATGGGTTCCGATGATTTGGCCCCCTCGTGGGGTGGAGGATGCCGCCTTAACCGCGGCGAGAACAACAACCCTGTTTCATTGTTGCAAGGAGCAAGCGTATGTCTGAGCAAGGTACCGTGAAGTGGTTCAACGACGCCAAGGGTTACGGTTTCATCGTGCGGGAGCGCGGCGCGGACGTCTTCGTCCACCACGCCTCGATCATCGCCGAAGGGTTCCGCACCCTGGCCGAGGGCGATCGCGTCAGCTTCGACGTGGTCGAGGGCCCCAAGGGGCTGCAGGCCAAGAACGTCGTCAAGATTTCCTGAGCCGCTTCCGTTTCCGATAGCGCCCTGCCGGTTCCCTCCCGGCGGGGCGTTGCCGTCTCCGGGTCTTGCCCCCCCGGGCCGCTTTCGGATATGACCCACCCCGAGAGGAGAGCCCGATGCATCCCAGACTCCGTCACGCCGTTCTGTCCACCGCGCTCGCGGCGCTCGCCGCGGGCACCTCCCTGGCCGCCTTGGCGCAGACACCGCAGACACCGCAGACGCTGCAGACGCCGCAGACGCTGCCGGCCACTCCGGCGACGGCCGATACCGACCACCTCGACGCCACCCCGCGCTTCGACCCGTCGGTCCTCGACCGCTCCGTTAAGCCCTGCGACGACTTCTACCAGTTCGCCTGCGGCGGCTGGCTGACCAAGAACCCCGTGCCGGCGGACCGCTCGCGCTGGGGCCGCCTCGCCGAGCTGTCGGACCGCAATCAGTACACCCTCCGCGACATCCTGGAGAAGGCCGCCAGGCCCGGTTCCAAGCGCGGCGCTCTCGACCAGAAGATCGGCGACTACTACGCGAGCTGCATGGACGCGGCCGCCATCGAGGCGAAGGGCACGGCCCCGCTCAAGGCCCGGCTCGCCCGCATCGACGCCATCAAGTCGAAGCGCGAGATCGCGGCGGCCCTCGCCCGGCTGCAGACGGAGGGAGTGCCCGTCCCCTTCCGCTTCGGCGCCCAGCCCGACTTCAAGAACGCGGTCGTCAACATGGCGGCAGTGGACCAGGGCGGCCTCTCGCTGCCCGACCGCGACTTCTACCTCAAGGACGAGCCGCGGTTCGCCGACGTGCGCAAGCAGTATCCCGCCCACGTCCAGAAGATGTTCGAGCTGCTGGGCGAGCCGCAGGACCGGGCGGCCCATGACGCCCAGACCGTGCTCGGCATCGAGACCGATCTCGCCAAGGTCTCGCTCGACAACGTGAAGCGGCGGGACCCCGCCAACCGCGACCACAGGATGACCCGCAAGGAGCTCGCGGCGCTGGCGCCGGACCTCGACTGGTCCGCGTTCTTCACCGCCACCGGCGCCCCCGCCTTCACCGCGGTCAACGTCGGCTGGCCGGACTTCTTCAAGGGGCTCAACCAGGCCCTCGACGCCAGGAGCCTCGACGACTGGAAGGCCTACCTGCGGTGGCACACCGTCCACGACGTGGCGCCCCTCCTGCCCGCCGCCTTCGTCAACGAGAACTTCAACTTCTTCGAGAAGACCCTCAATGGCACCAAGGAGCTGCGGCCGCGCTGGAAGCGGTGCGTCGAGCTCACCAACCAGCAGCTCGGCGAGGCCCTGGGCCAGCGCTACGTGGAGGCCAAGTTCGGTGCCGAGGGCAAGGCGCGCATGTCCAGGATGGTGACCGCCATCGAGACCGCGCTCGACCGCGACATCCGCGATCTGCCCTGGATGACCGACGCCACCAAGCAGCGCGCCCTCGCGAAGCGCGCCGCCATCGCCAACAAGATCGGCTACCCCGACCGCTGGCGCGACTACTCCACGGTGAAGATCGTGCGCGGCGACGCCCTCGGCAACAGCGAGCGGGCGGGGGCGTTCGAGGTGGCGCGCAACCGGGCCAAGATCGGCCGCCGGGTGGACCCGTCCGAGTGGACCATGACGCCGCCCACGGTGAACGCCAACTACAGCCAGTTCGAGAACAACATCAACTTCCCGGCCGGCATCCTGCAGCCGCCGTTCTTCGACCAGACGATGGACGACGCCGTGAACTTCGGCGGCATCGGCGCCGTCATCGGCCACGAGCTGACCCACGGCTTCGACGACCAGGGCCGGAAGTTCGACGCCAAGGGGAACCTCACCGACTGGTGGACGGCGGCGGACGCCAAGGAGTTCGAGAAGCGCGCCTCCTGCATCGCCGACGAGTACTCCGGCTTCACCGTCGCCGGGGACGTGCACCTGAACGGCCGCCTCACCCTGGGCGAGAACACCGCCGACAACGGCGGCGTGCGCATCGCCCTGATGGCGCTCGAGGACACGATCAAGGGCACCCACCCGCCGGCGCGCGACGGCTTCACCCCCGAGCAGCGGCTGTTCCTCGGCTGGGGCCAGGTCTGGTGCGAGAACTCCACCGAGCAGAGCGCCAAGGTGCGCGCCCAGACCGACCCCCACTCACCGGGCCGCTACCGCGTCAACGGCGTCGTCTCCAACATGCCGGAGTTCCAGAAGGCCTTCGACTGCCCCGCCAAGGCGCCGATGGTGCGCGAGAACGCCTGCCGCGTCTGGTGACCGAGGCCGTGGCCGCCCGGGGGGAGGGATTCCCCGGGCGGCCATGGATCCCCCGCCCGGAATCCCCAACCCCTGCCGCGGGTTACAATCTCCATCCCATGGTAGAGATCGGCCCCCTCCGCATCGACCCGCCGCTCTGGCTCGCGCCCATGGCCGGCGTGACCGACCGCGATTTCCGCCTGATCGTGCGGCGGATCGGCGGCGTGGGCGTGGTGTCCATGGAGTTCGTCTCCTCCAAGGCGATCGTCAGCGGCAACCGGCGGACCCGCGAGATGATGTACTTCAGCCCCGAGGAGCGGCCGCTCGCCATCCAGATCTACGGCTCTGACGCCGCCACCATGCGCGAGGCCGCCCTGGTCGTCGAGGAGCTGGGGGCCGACATCTGCGACATCAACATGGGCTGCCCGGCCAACAAGGTGCTCAAGGGCTGCGCCGGCGCCGCCCTGATGGGCGACCTCGGGCTCGCCGAATCGATCGTGCGCACCGTGCGCGACGCGATCTCGATCCCCCTCACCGTCAAGTTCCGGCTGGGGCTCAACGACGGCTGCCGCAACTACCTCGAGCTGGGCAAGATCTGCGAGGCCAACGGCGTCGCCGCCGTGGCCCTGCACGCCCGCACCGCGCGCCAGATGTTCACCGGCGAGGCCGACTGGAGCCACCTCGCCCGCCTCAAGGAGGCCCTCGCCATCCCGGTGATCGGCAACGGCGACGTCAGGGAGCCCGAGGACGCCCTGCGCATGCTGGCCGAGACCGGCTGCGACGGCGTCATGGTCGGCCGCGGCGCCACCCGCAACCCGTGGATCTTCCGGCAGATCGCCGCCCGCCTGGAGGGGAGCGCGGTGAGCGAGGCGACCCTCGCCGACCGCCGTGACCTCATCCTCGACCACTTCCGCATGGTGGCCGAGCGCGAGGACTCCACCTTCGCGCTGCACAAGCTGCGGAAGTTCACCGGCTGGTACACCCACGGCCTGCCCAACGGGCGCAAGCTCCGCCAGGCGATCAACCAGATCCCGGACGTCCCGACCTTCCTGGTGACCGTCGAGTCCTTCCTGGACGAGGTCCTCGGCGAAGAGGCGGCGGCGTAGCTTTCACGGCCTGACCGGCGCCCTCATGGCCGAGCATTCGATCGACCTCCATCTCGCTCCCGAAGAGGCCGTCTCAGCCGTCCAGAAGACCGCCGAGGACTGGGGGGCCGAGTTCCAGCGGAGCGGCTCGGGCGGCCAGCTCCACCTTCCCGTCCTGGCCGGGCTGCGGCGGGGTCTGATGAGCGGAGGGGTCGAGGTCCGGCCCGAGGCGGGGGGATCGCGGGTGGTCTTCCGGCCGGAGCAGTCGGTCTACCATGTCCAGGGCTCGGCGGTGATGGTCCTGCTGGTCGCGGTCTCGGGGGCGATCCTCACGGTGCTCTGGCCGTTCTTCCCCCACCTGCTCTCCCTGGCGCCGTTCGGAGCGATCCTCGCCCTCGGCGGCTGGTTCCTGGTCATCTCCGGGCTGCGCACGAGCGGTCCCGACGAGTTCCTGGAGGCGGTCGCGGCGGTCGGAGAGGGCCTGGGAGCGGAAAAAGCCTGACGCGGAGCGTCCAAACCGGCCCCCGGAACGCTCGAAAGCTCTCGCGGAGCGTTCGTCCTCCTCCCCGGAACGCTCGTCCTCACCCGCGGAACTCTCGACCTCTCTCCCGCAGCGTTAGACCTCGCCCACGGAACGCTCGACCTGAGTTGCGGAACGCTCGACCTGGCCCGCGGAACGTTCGACCTGGCCTACGGAATGCTCGACCTCGGCCGCGGAGCGTTCCGCCTCCCTTTCTGAACGCTCGACCCGTCTTGCTGAACGCTCCGCGGAACGGGTCGGGTGGCGGACCGCCCTGGAAGGGCGCGAGTTGAACAGCCCGGGGCGCCAGCCCCGGGGACAGGGTCGTCGATCTCCTCCCGAGCCCTGGAAGGGCGGCAGATCCGTCGCCCCTTCAGGGCTTGGAGAGATTTTGCCCCGCTACCTGGGGCTGGCGCCCCAGGCTGTTCAACCCGCGCCTCTTCGAGGCGCCCTCCGGGAGGCGTTGAACAATCCGTCTCCCTCCTCTCCCGGTCGGGGGTGAGGGAGGCGGGAGAGGAGAGCCGGGGAGGTGAGGGGCACGGCGGCGCGGCCTCGGCCCGGTCCATCCACCCCGTCGGGATCGGCCGTCTCCGCCCTTGGACGCCCTCGGGAATGCCTGTCCCCCCGTCCT
>DASWRX010000112.1:0-2142 GCA_036402955.1 Thermoanaerobaculia bacterium | reverse complement strand
TCCACCCAAAACTGACCTTGGCTCGCCTTCGCCTGCTTACCCATCGCCATCGGTGCCTCTCCCCTGAAAGCGACGACATTTTACCGCAAAAGATGCCCGACTTCACGCCCTCTCTGCCCGACTTTCACCACGGGCTGCTAGGGGGCATGCCCGGGCCTTCGTCTCAGGCGCACCTGTTGGATCGACCACCCCGCTTTTCCGAACACCTCGGCGTAGCCGAACCGATGGGTTCCGCTGACGCGCAGCTTATGCCTTCGACAGAGAAACCGTCGGACACGTTCGAGCACGTGCCAGCGGATCGCTGTATCGTAAGACCTCGCCCGGCCCCCGGCCCCCGGCCCCCGGCCCCCGGCCCCCGGGCCCCCGGGCCCCCGGGGGGGAAAAAAGTGCCTGGCGTTTCAGCGAAGATTGAGTAGCGTACCGAGCCGCAGTAGACAGAGGTCATAGATGCCGCTGCTGCGGGTGAACTCGTTGTCGTCGGACCTTGAGTGGGGGAGGGTAGTGGCGACCAAGAGGCGAGTCGTATACCCGATGGGCCCCTCGGGGCTGTCGACCTCGGGAAACAGGAGCCTCTGAGCGGACGTTGACGTGCCGTTGGATCCCGGGCGTCCTCCGTCTGATAGCCGAAGATCAGCGGCTACCGGCTGCCTCGAAGATCGCTTGCTCATGGCAAAGCCGAGACTCCGCAGGCGAGGGCGTCAGGGGCTCCGCACGACAATTGTAGTTCGCGTAGATACACCGATCCCCTCATGCAAGGCTCCCAGGTCGATGCCAAGCAGCCGAAAGATACTACAGGTGCAGTGGTGAGGTGCGGGCGAGACAGTGTGCAGCCCGCTACTCCAGATCCCAATCACCAAAGGCAACGTGGTGATCGGGGGCCGCACGTTCGATTACAAGAGGTGGACATCGCCCGAGGAGGAGCCCGGCCATCTCTGCTCGGAAACGGAGTGGACTGACGGCAACATCTGTCCGTGGACGCCACCGCCGATCTGAATAGTGGCGTTCGACGCCGCTGCGCGAAGGTCGTCGTGAGCCGGACCGGTGGCCGCGCGGTGGCTTGAGGAGGGGCGGCAGCAGGGCCGGCAGGAAGGTCGACAGCAGGGACGCCAGGAAGGCCGGCAGGAGGGCCGGCAGGAGGGCCGGCAGGAGGGCCGGCAGGAAGGCGAGGCCGAGCTCCTCCTGCGCATGATCGAACGCCGCTTCGGTCCTCTGTCCGCGGCCGACCGGGCACGGATTCAGCGGGCGGATGCCGGCGCGCTCCTGATCTGGGGAGATCGGCTCCTCAGCGCCCGGTCGTTGGCCGAGGTCTTCGTCGACTGAGCGCCTGAACCACGGCTCGCGTGCGCCGGACGCGGGGGCTCTGGCGCGCCCGGATCGTCTATCATCTCTGTTTCCCCATCGCGGCAGGAGCTCGCGAGGAGAGATGGACGACCGATGACTCAAACGCAGAACAAGCTCTCCGGACTTTCTTCTGCCAAGAGGGCGGTCCTTTTTGACCTTCTGCGCAAGAAGAGGCAGGCAGAGGGGGGAACGGATCGCATCGAGCCCCGGGAGGACCGGCTCGCTCCGCTCCCTCTTTCGTTCAGCCAGCTCCGGCTCTGGTTCCTCGACCGTCTGCATCCCGGCGATCCGGTCTACAACCTGCCGTCGGCGACGCGCATCCTCGGGACTCTCCACCTGCCGTCTCTGGCTCTGGCGCTCGCGGGCGTGGCCGACCGCCATGAGGCCCTGCGCACCACGTTCGCCGCCACCGAGGACGGCGAGCCGGTGCAGGTAATCGCGCCTCGCTTCGTGCCGCGGCTGCCCGTGGTCGACCTCGGCGCCCTGCCGGCCGCACGGCGGAATCCAGAGATCCGGCGGATGTCCGCGCTGGGGAGCCGCCTGGCGTTCGACCTCGAAAAGGGACCTCTGTTGCGCGCCTGCGTGTTCCGCTGCGCGGACGACGAGCACCTGCTCCTTCTCGAGATGCACCACATCGTGAGCGACGGCTGGTCGATGGGCGTGCTGGTGAACGAGATCGGAGCGCTCTATCCGGCGTTTCTCGCCGGCAGCCCAAGCCCGTTGCCGGAGCTTCCCGTGCAATATCCGGATTTCGCCGTCTGGCAACGCCGCCGGCTGTCCGGAGCGCTTCTGGAGGCGGAG
>DASWRX010000111.1:0-3657 GCA_036402955.1 Thermoanaerobaculia bacterium | reverse complement strand
CCGCCCTCATTGATGTTGAGGAAGTAGTAGTCGAAGGCGCGGTTCGAGGTGTCGAAGAGCCAGTTGTAGCGCGTGGTCCCATTGCCGCCGCGCCGGTTGGCGGTGTAGAGGCTGGTGGCGAGCTGCCCCGTCCCCGCCCAGTTGACGCCGTAGATCAGGGGACTGATGGTGTGGCGGTCGAGGCTGGGATCGACGGCGACCGCCACCGGGCCGCCGGGCGGCGGACCGCCCGCGGCCTGCACCAGCTCCAGGTCGTCGACGTAGGCGGTGGCCTGGTTGGCGCCCGTGCTGGCCTGGAAGATGATGCCGTCGAAGGAGGCCGCCGCGACGCCCAGGTCCGCCCACGTCACGGTCATCTGGGTCCAGGCCGCGGGCAGCGGCGTCAGGTCCTTGCTGCCGATCTCCACGCCGTTCTGATAGATCACCAGCCGCACGGCCTGATTGCCGCCGGCGCCATCGATCCAGAAACGCACCGCCGTGAAATCGGCGACGGCGGGGCGCGCGACCCCGGGATCGCTGTGGAAGTAGATCCCGTTCCAGGCGTCCGGCTCCCAGTAGATGGCCTTCGGCGCGCTCTGGTAGACCAGGGTCTGCGCCAGGTCGCGGGTGGCCCAGCTCCAGTCCTGCCAGCCGTTGCGGAGCGCGTTGTCGTAGACGACCTGGACCGTCGCGGTCGCCGCGTCCGCCGCGAACACCGGCCAGCCGGCCAGCGCGAAGCCCGCGGCCACGGCCATGGCAAGGATCGAGCGTCGATGGGATTCGCGCACCGGCCGACCTCCTTCCGCCGAGAGAAACTCGTCGAATTCTGGCACAGATCGGCCGTCCGGCGTCAGCCCGCCGCTCCCAGCCCGGCCGCCCGTCCCGTGGCCCAGGCCCAGAGGAAGTTGTGGCCGCCGATGGGCCCGAAGGCGTCCAGGATCTCGCCGCAGAGAAAGAGGCCGGGATGGAGGCGGCTTGCGAGCGTGCGGGGATCGATCTCCCCGAGGGCGACGCCGCCGCCGGTCACCTCGGCCTTGCGGTAGCCCTCGTCGCCCGTCCAGGGGAGCGGGTGATCCGTGAGCGCCTCGACGAGCCGCCGGCGTTCCTCGCGGCGGAGCTGAGGGAGACCGCGCGAGCCGTCCACCGCCGCGTCGGCGAGGAGCGCCTCGGCCAGGCGGTCCGGCAGGTGGCGGCGGATCACCCCGGCGACGGTTCCCGAGCTCTCCCGGAGGAGGCGGTCCCAGGCTTCCGCGTCCATCTCCGTCCACTGCACGAACAACGGCTGCGGCGGGCCGCCCGCGAGGCGGGAGCGCACCGCCAGATGGGAGAGATCGAGCACGGCCGGGCCGCTGTAGCCGCGATGGGTGAAGAGGAAGCCGTCGCGCGCCGCGGCGGTCCGCCGGGGTCCGGGAGCGCGGAGAGTCACCGTGCGGGAGATGCCGGCGAGCGGAGCGTAGCGGGGAGGATCGAGCGTCAGCGGCGTCAGGGCGGGATAGGTGGGGTGGACGGTGTGGCCCAGATTCCGGACGATCTCGAAGCCGAGGCCGTCGCTCCCCGTTCCCGGCAGCGACAGGCCGCCGGTCGCCACGATCACGGCCGCCGCGGCGATCGTGCCGCCGGCGGCGAGCCGCACCGTCCAGGTCCCGTCCTTCCCGGGCGGCTCGAGATCCATCGCCAGCGCCTCGAAACGGATTTCGACGCCGCGCCGCCGCGCCAGGGCCAGCAGCCGGTCACGGACGTCGCGCGAGCTGTTGGAGACGGGGAAGAGCTTGCCCGTCTCGGGCTCCAGCGCGAGCGGGATGCCGGCCTCCTCTTCGAAGAACCGGCGCTGCTCGGGGAGTGGCCAGGAGCTCAGGATCTTCCGCAGCGTGTTGGGCGAGGAGTCGGTGACGAAGCGTCCGGGATCGACCGCGGAGGGCAGGACGTTGCACCGCCCGCCGCCGCTGACCAGGATCTTCCGGCCGCCGTCGCGCGTCCGCTCGAGCAGCAGGACGCGGCGTCCCCGCGCCGCCGCGAAGATCGCCGCGAGGAGACCCGCGGCCCCGGCGCCGAGGATGACGATGGGGAGGTCGATCCGGGGGAGCCTAACGGCGGGAGAGGAGCTTGTCGTAATCTGCGTGGGAGCCAATCCAGAACCAGACGATCCCGCCATCTTTCAGTGTGCCGAGAGCGCGGTATTGCAGGTTTATCCGTACCGAATAGATATGCTCAAGACCTGCGACGGCTTTGAAGCTCAGGCTGGGATGGCGAGGATCCTGCTTGAAAGTACGGTACGCTGATCGCGCTTGCCGTTTGACCTGCTCCGGTAAGACTTCGAGAGCTGCGCGGAACTGCTTCGTCGTCCTCGACTTCACAAACGATCCGGATCGAGCTCCTGCGTCATTCCCTGTCGATCTTCTTCGATCGCTTCCTGGGCCATTTTCCGCAAGAGGTCGCCGGATGCAGCAAATTTCTTTTGCCAGGCCTTTTCCGATTCCAGCTCGGAGAGCAGCCACTGCGCCAGGCTGTTCTGCTCCGTCTCGGGCAGTCTTCCGGCTTCTGCGAAAGCCCTTTCCAGGAGTTCTGTCATGGAACGACTCTAAACGAAGCTGGCGGGAGGGGTCAACGCACCCGGCTCTCCAGGATCTTTCCGAACGACTTCCCCCGCAGCTCCTCCAGCGTCAACCCCGACCTCGCGAGCGCCTCCTCCTCGGAGATCGCGCCGCTGTGAACGGCGCGGAGGAAGAAGTTGAGCAGTCCCTGGCCGGTCGCCGCGTCGTCGAAGACCTCCCGCACGCGGGTCGCCCGGGCGGCCTCGTCGACGAAGTTGCGGAGGCGCTCGGAGACCGGGTCCACCCCTTCCTGGAAGAAGGCGTAGACGGCGGCATAGCGGGGGACGAGCTGCGCGGGGTGCAGATCCCAGCCCTGATAGAAGCCCAGGACCAGCGCCGTCCAGACGTTCTCGTAATGGAGCTTCCAGGCGCCGTGCACGGTCCGGCGGTTCCACTCGATCTGGCCCGGGGTGAGCGGCGGTCCGTCCCTGGCGGCGCGGAACGGCGGCAGGGGCAGGATGTTGGTGGCGCCGTCGGAGAGCCGGATGCCCGTCCCGGCCAGGGCCGCCTGCATGCGTTGCCGGGCGAAGTCGCAGGCCGGATGGCGGATCTCCTGGTATTGCGCCGAGATGCCGCAGGCCGCCGTGTAGTCGTAGGTGCCGAAGTGCGCGGCGACGCACCGGCCCCGCGCCGCCTCGGCGATCGCGAGGAGATCGAGAACGGCCTGCGGCGTCTCCACCATGATCTCCAGCCGCAGCGATCCTGCGGGGAGATCCAGCGCCGGCTCCAGGAGATCGCAGAGATCGGCCAGCGCGGCCACCTGCTCGCGGGCGGTCACCTTGGGCAGGGTGATCACGAAGCCCTCCGGCAACCGGCCGCCGCTCTCGCGGACGAGCGTGGTGAGGAAGAGGTCGAGCGTGCGGACGGCGCGGTCGCGCGTCTCCTCGGTCAGCGCCTTGATCCGGAAGCCGGAGAACGGCGGCAGGCTCTCCGCGGCGAGCCCGGCGGCCATCTCGCGGGCCGCGGCGGCGGCGTGGCCGTCCTCCTCCGCGTCCGGGCGCAGACCGTAGCCGTCCTCGAAGTCGATCCGGTAATCCTCGACGGGCTCGCGGCGGAGCTTCTCCACGACGCGGGCGTGAACCGTCGC
>DASWRX010000110.1:0-23795 GCA_036402955.1 Thermoanaerobaculia bacterium | reverse complement strand
TCCATCGCCTTCACCGCGTCCCCCACGCTCTGGTAGAGGACGACCTCGCCGTAGAGGTTGTCGGCGAGCACGTTCAGCCGCTCGATCACCGGCACGACGTAGGGGCCTTCCGGGTAGCGGCGCAGGTACTCGGCGCCGTTCTTGACGTCCTCGTAGGTCCTGGCGACGGCGGCCAGGCGCTCGTCGGCCAGGTGCTTGAGCTCGGGGTCCCGGCTCTGCTCGGCCATCTGCTGCAAAGCGGCCAGCTCCTGGAGATTCGGCGCGAGGTTGCGCAGCCCGATGCCGGCGCGCTTGCCCTGCTCGCTCTGCGGCGCGGCTTCCCAGGCCTTGAGGTAGTGGGTCACCGCCTCCGTCCGGTTGCCCAGGCGGCTGTTGGCGTCTCCCAGGGCCAGGGCCACTTCGGGCACCTGCGTGGCCTCGGGGAAGTTGGAGAGGAAGCTCTGGAGGAAGGATGTCTCGTAGACCCCGCCGCCGAGCACCGCGACCGCGCGGGGATAGAGCTCCTTGCGCTTCGCGTCCAGGTCCGCGATCTCGCCGGAGAGCGCGCCCAGCAGATCGCTCTTGGGATCGAGCGCGCGCACCTCGCCCAGCTCCTTGCGATACATGCGAAGGACGTCGCCGTAGTCGCGCGAGAGGACGGGCCGCGCGAATTCGTCGTCCCGCCGCTTGTGGAGCCGCTGGAGGCGCAGGGCGTCGGCGGTCTTGCCTTGAGGCCAGGAGGAGAGGACGGCGGTCTTCACGAAGGTGATGACGCTCTCGTCCGTCTTCTTGTTGTTGTTTTTGTTCAGGTAGTTGTTCAGCGTCGCCTGGGTGCGCTTGCGGTAGTCGTCGGCCGACTTCCGGGTCTGGATCGCCCAGGTGCCCTTGCGGGCCTGCGCTGAGCGCTGCCGTTCGTCGGCGAAGGGGTGGGTCTGCCAGTACCCATACTCCTTGAGCTGGGGAGCGCGGCCGTTCATCAGGTCCCAGAGCTGGCGGGCGCCGTCGGGATCGTAGCCGGCCGCCGCGGCCAGGTGCTGGCCCTCCTTGTCGGCCTCGTCCTCGTTGTCGCGGCTGTAGCTGCGCAGCAGCAACTCGCTGACCACCAGGCTGGCCGCCGCGGCGCCCTGGACCAGGTTGCCGCCCGGATCCTGGTAGCCGACGCGCGGATCGTAGGGCGCCTGCACCGTCGACTGGTGGCTGGTGCCCCGCGACTCTCCCACCATGACCCCGGCCACCAGCAGGTTGCCCAGGATGCTCATCAGCGTCGCCCGGCGCTGCATGTGGATGGAATGCTCGTGGACGACGTGGCCGATCTCGTGGCCGAGGACATTGGCCAGCATGTCGTCGGTGAGCCCGAGGTCGAGCATGCCGGTGGTGATGAAGATCTGGCCGGCGGGCAGCGCGAAGGCGTTGGGCTCCGGCACGTTGAGGACGCCGAAGACGAAGGGATACTTCTGGAACTCCGCCTGCTGGGCCAGCTCGTAGCCGATGCGGTTGACCCGCGCGAGCCGCTCCGGATCGTCGGGCGCGCCGTACTGGGTGACCGCCTCGGCGGCCGCCTTGAGGCTCTCGTCGAACAGCTTGGGATTGGCGATGCCGTCGGTGCTCTGCTGCGCCCGGCCCGGCTGGACGGTGGCGAACGCCAGCAGGACGATCAGCGTGAAGGCGAGACTGCGTCGGGTTTTCATGGCCTTCCCCTCAAGAACTCTCCAAGAGTACCCCATTTGGCAGGACCTCCGTTTCCCAGAACAGGGCTCCGGGGTCCAAAACTTCCCGCGCCGGCTCGCCCGCGAGGGCGGTCCGCGATCCGCCGTCCTTGTGGTAGCTTTCCGCGCATGAGCGACCTGACCATCGAGGTGGAGACTGCGAAGTCGTCCATGGAAGAGATCCGGCCGGCTCTCGACGCCGGCCTGAAGGAAGCGTTTCCGGGCGGCATGCTGAAGTGGCAGTGGGAAGGGGACGTGATGCACCTCTCCGGCCCCGGAGCCAAGGCCACGATCATCCTGGAAGCCGGCCGTCTCGTGGGGCGGGCCCATCTCAAGCCCCCCGCCAGCCTGATGAAGCCAGTCATCGAGCAGAAGATCGCCAAGGTAATGAAGGCCGCCGCGGCCTGAAGGGCTCATCCCCGCGAGCCGTGCCCGCGCCGCTGAACCTCCCCGCCGCCTTCCGTCTCCACGCCGGCTCGGACCCCGAGGAGCCCTGGCTCTTTCGTGCCGAGGGCTGGGACTGGATCTGGCATTCCTGGGTGGAGCTGGCGGGTTGGATGCGCCCCTGGACGGAGCGACTGTCCTCCCTCCCTACCCGCTCCCGCGCGTCATTCCTCTATACGTCCCGTCCCGAGTCCGTCGTCCTCGACCTGGCGATCCAGGCCGCCGGGCTGGTCTCCGCGCCGGCGTCCGCGAGAGGGGATGGCGTGTGGATCGAGATCGAGGGTGGGGACCTCAGGATCTCGCCCTCTCCCGAGCCTGTCTCCCGGGACCCCGATTCGGGGACGGGAGGTGTGGTCGTGAGCGCCGGCGAGGAGTGGACGGCGGCGGCTCTGGTCGCGGCGGGGGAGCGCCTGCGCGAGGCGATCGGGTCCCGTGAGGAGCGGGAGATCGTCGTGCTGGGCGGACCGCTCGAGAGTCCCGTGGAACGGAGGATGCTCGCCTGGGCGACGCTCGCCGGCGCCGCCGTGGTGCTCGAGCCCAACCCGGCGCTCCGGCCCGCCACCGCCGCCTGGGTGCGGCCGACGGTGTTCCACGGCGTCCCGCGGGAGATCGCCGAGCTGCGCTCGCGGGTGAAGGAGCGGGGCGGGAGGTTGCCGTTCCGGCGGCTGCGGACCGTGCTGGTGACCGGCGCCGAGAGGCTGGCGACGGAGGACGAGGCGTTCTGGCGCGGGCGGGGAGTGCGGGTGGGGTGGATCTGAGCTAAAGAAGACCATCCGGCAGATTGAAGCGACGGATGATCGCGGAGACCACTCCCTTCCGGAGCTCGGTCCCCTCGCCGTGGCACTTGACGGGCATGGAAGCGGGCCGGCCGTTGACGTCCGGATGGTAGATGATCCGTTCGCTACCCTTGCCGCGGTCCTCCCAGAACTCGAACCGGGAGTCGTGCCTGCGCAGAATTTTGACGACTTCCCGGTATTTCCGAGGTTTCCCCATTCGTGGCTAGAGCTTGGCGCGGAGGAACTCGGACTTCGGTCCAGGGTCGGAATGGGGTGGGGGAATAACCAGGCCCGCCACGTCGTACGAGGGATCTGAGGGCTCCCGGTGCTGGACGAGCGCGTTGAGGTGCTCGCGGCGCACGTCGGCGAAACGCTCGAACCAGACCGCTTCGGCGGGCTTCCAGACCAGCTCGGGCTGGTCCTTGGACTGGGCGAAACGGATCTGAATCGCCACGAGATCCTTCAACTCTTCCAGAGCTCCCCCGAACGTTTCGCCATACCCGCGCAGATCCATCTCGAGGGCCAGCGCGACCCACTCCCCGTCTTCCCGGTAGCCGAGCACGTTGAGGACCACCGGGCTAGGCGTGACATCGAAGAAGTCGGGGAGATGCCCTTTTTCCTTGCGTGCGGTCTGGGGTGCCATGTTGATTCCAGTTGCTTCCAGGTCTGACGCCGATCCGGCGAACCGTCCGCCATTGTAGCGCTTTCTCGAGCTGTCGCGGCGACTTTGCCGCACAGCGGCGTAACCGTGGTATATAACCCGGGCGAGGAAGAGGAGGAGACATCCCATGGCCGAGAATCCCGCCGCCCAGCAAGCCCCACCGCCGGTCCCCCTGCGGCCGCCGAACACCGCTTCCGCCCTGGAGGAGATCACCGCTCGCGCCGATACGGTCTGGACCCGCGACGGCGGCTCGCCCGTCAAGGTCAAGGCCGTGGAGCGCGGCGCGCTCAAGGGCTCCCGCGGCCGGGTGGCGATCGTCGACGGCTGCCGGACCCCGTTCATCAAGTCGGGCACCGAGCTCGCCAACATGGACGTGATCGACCTCGCCAGCGCCGCGGCGGCGGAGCTGGTGGCGCGGACGGCGATCGATCCCGAGGAGATCGACCTCTCGGTCTTCGGCGTCGTGGTGCCGGCGCTGTTCGCTCCCAACCTCGGACGGGAGGTCGTCTTCCGCACCTCGCTGCCGTTCCACATCCCGGGGGTGACGGTGAACCTGGCCTGCGCCTCCTCGACGCGGGCCATCACCTTCGCCGCCGGGTCGATCCTCTCCGGCGAGGCCGACGTGGTGCTCGCGGGCGGCGCCGAGTCGCTGACCAACGTCCCCATCCAGTTCTCGCGCAAGGCGGCGCGGACGTTCATGGAGGCGAGCCGCGCCAAGACGCTGCCCCAGAAGATGGGCGCCTTCAGCAAGCTCCGCCCGGCGGACCTGGCGCCGGTGGCGCCCGCCATCGCCGAGTACACGACGGGCCAGACCATGGGCGAGTCGGCGGAGAAGATGGCGCGGGAGAACGACATCTCCCGCCGCGCCCAGGACGAGATCGCCCTGCTCTCCCACCAGCGCGCCGCCGCCGCCGCCGAGGACGGCCGGCTGACGGCGCAGATCGCGCCCGCCTTCCCGCCGCCCGGCTACGACAAGGCGGTCACCCGCGACAACGGCGTGCGCGCCGACAGCTCGCTGGAGGCCCTCGCCAAGCTCAAGCCGGTCTTCGACAAGCGCTATGGCACGCTGACCGCCGGCAACTCCAGCCCGCTGACCGACGGCGGCTCGGCCGTGCTGCTGATGAGCGAGGAGAAGGCGAAAGCCCTGGGCTACCAGCCGCTCGGCTACATCCGCTCCTACGCCTTCACGGCGCTCAACCCGGGCGACCAGCTCCTCCAGGGGCCGGCCTACGCCGCTCCGGCGGCGCTCGACGCCGCGGGGCTGAAGCTGGCGGACGTCGACTTGGTGGAGATGCACGAGGCCTTCGCGGCGCAGATCCTCTCCAACATGAAGGCGTTCGCCTCGAAGAAGTTCGCCGAGCGCGAGCTGGGGCGGGCCGAGCCCCTGGGCGTCATCGATCTCGACCGCTTCAACGTCACGGGGGGATCGATCGCCATCGGTCACCCATTCGGCGCCACCGGCGCCCGGGTGGTGAC
The DNA here is from genome assembly GCA_036402955.1 of Thermoanaerobaculia bacterium. Lineage (GTDB taxonomy): Bacteria > Acidobacteriota > Thermoanaerobaculia > Multivoradales > UBA5704 > DATARR01. Next base: position 18,753 of record DASWRX010000110.1, on the reverse strand, counting down.
GCAGCTCCTCTACGAGCTGCGCCGCCGCGGCAAGAACCTCGGGCTGGTCACCGTCTGCGCGGCCGGCGGCGTCGGCTTCGCCATGGTGGTCGAGAGAGAGTAAGGGCGATCTCTCAGCTCTCCGGTCTCCTCGTCGTCGACCTCTCCCGGAACCTCCCGGGTCCGCTCACGGCGCGCCTGCTGGCGGACCTCGGGGCGCGGGTGGTCAAGGTCGAGGAGCCGTCGCTCGGCGATCCGGTGCGGACGGCGCCGCCCATCCGCGAACGGCGCGAAGGGGGCGAACGGCGGGAAGGGGTGGGAGCCCTCGGGGCCATCCTGCTCGCGGGCGTGGAGAGCGTGGCCCTCGACCTCAAGCAGCCGGGAGGCCGCGAGGCGCTCGCGCGGCTGCTCGCGCGGGCGGACGTGCTGATCGAGAGCTTCCGTCCCGGCACCCTCGCCCGGTTCGGCTTCCCGCCCGCGGAGCTGCGGGCGCGCCACCCCCGGCTGGTGATCTGCTCGATCTCGGGGTGGGGTCCGGAAGGACCCTACGCCGCGCGGGCGGGGCACGATCTCACCTATCAGGCGATCGCCGGTACGCTGGCCCCCACGGCCGCGATGCCCGGCGTCCAGGTCGCGGACCTGATCGGCGCCTGGAGCGCGGTCGCGTCGATCCTCGCCGCCCTGCTCGAGCGGCAGCGCACGGGCGAGGGGCGGCGGGTGGACGTGGCCCTTCTCGACGCCGGCCTGCACGCCAACCTCACGGCCTGGGCCGCCGAAGCGGGCGGCCGCAAGGCGGTGGGGGAGCGGCTGCCGCTGACCGGCGCCCTTCCCTGCTACAACCTCTACGAGACCGCCGACGGCAGCAAGCTGGCGCTCGGCGCCCTGGAGCCGCACTTCTGGGAGCGCTTCTGCCGGGCGGTGGGGCGGCAGGACCTGGTCGGGCGGCAGCACAGCTCGTCGATCCGCGTGCGCCGGGAGATGGCGGAGCTGTTCCGCGGCCGCACGCGGCGGCAGTGGATGGAGCTCCTGGGCGGCGAGGACATCCCCGTCGAGCCCCTGCTCGCGGCCGCCGAGGCCAGGGATCACCCCCAGGTGCTGGAGCGGGGCGTGCTCGCGGAGGGGCCGGACCGCCTGCCCCGGCTGGCCTTCCCGGCGCGCTTCGACGGCGAGCGGCCGGCGGCCGGCGGCGCGGTGCCGGCGCTGGGCGGGCAGACGAAGGCGGTGCTCGCCGAGGTGGGCGCGAAGGACCTCGCGAGCGCCGCCGGCGTGGGCCGCCGGTTCAGCTTCAAGCGCTGGGTGCGGACGTTCCTGCGGTAACCGTCAGATCTCCCGCGCGATCACCACCAGCGTCAGATCGTCGCGCAGCGGCTCGTCCCCGGCATGGGTGTCGAAGCTGCGGAGGATGGCGTCGTGGACCCATTGGGGGGCGCCGCCGAGCTGGAGCGCGGCCCGGATGCGGTCGTAGCCGAAGGCCGTCGCCCCTTGGGCGTCCAGGGCCTCGGGCAGGCCGTCGGTGTAGAGGAGCAGGATGTCTCCGGGCTCCATCGTCACCGTGCCGCGGGTCAGCGGCAGGGGATCGCGGATGCCGAGCGGGAATCCCCCCTCGCCCAGCTCCTCGACCCGGCCGCCGGCGCGCCGCAGCAGCGGGAAGGGATGGCCGGCGCAGACGTACTCCATCTCCCCGGTCTCCGGGGTCAGCACGGCGTAGAAGGCGCTCATGAAGGTCCGCTTCGTGCCGGTGCGGCAGAGGGTGCGGTTGAGCAGGGCGAGCACCCGCTGCGGTCCGGGATCGAGGTCGAGGGCCGTGTGCAGGGTGGCGTTGGCGATCGCCATCACCAGGCCGGCGGCCATGCCGTGGCCGCTGGCGTCCGCCACCATCATCGCCAGCCGCCCGTCGGGGAGCCGGGCGAGGTCGTAGAAGTCCCCTCCGACCTCGTTGGCGGTGCGATAGGAGTGGGCGAAGAGGTAGCCCGGCACCGCCGGCAGCTCGTGCGGCAGCAGCTCGGCCTGCAGCTCGCGGGCGACCTCCAGCTCGTCGCGCACGCGGACGCGGTCCACCAGCTCGAGGGCGAGCAGGAAGACCAGGCAGCCGATGGAGATCGCGAACCACAGGGGGGAGAACTCGACGTGGAGCTCGAGCTTCTTCGAGTGGTAGACGATCCCCGTGTTGCCGAACAGGCCGATCAGGAAAGTCAGCAGCGAGACCCCGAACAACAGGCGCCGCGCCGGCGACAGCTTGTAGGAGAGGCCGAGGAAGGCGAGCTTCGCCCGGAACAGGAGGCGCCGCAGGCCTTTTTCCGGCTCGGCTTCCTGGCTGTGCTCGCGGGTGAGCACGGCGTAGGCCCGGGCCGCGTCGCGGTCGAACAGGCGCTTGAGGTCCCGCGACTCGAGCCCCTCGGTGTACTCCCGGAAGAAACCCCGGAGACGTTGGATCCTCGGCTGCGTCCTCGGGTGGATCGCTCGGTTGCGGCGGCTCATCTCGGTTCCCTATACGGAATGCGGCGCGGCGAGTTTAGCCCGGAGCGGGAGCGGGGAGATGGGCGAGCGAGTTGGCGTAGTACCGCAGCAGGGGCATCTCGCCGGGGACGGCGGAGTAGAGACCGTCCGTCTCCGCGACGAGATGGCGGAGGGTGAGCATCCGCAGGCCGGCGGCGATGGCGTAGTCCTGGTCCCGGCGGGGGATGTAGACGTGGGCGCCGGCGGCCTCCAGGCCGTTCATCAGCCGCAGGGTCCGCGCCTTGAGCTCCAGCTCGGAGAGCGGCTGGCCGGCGCTGTCGACGAGGACGCTCGCCACCAGCGGCACCGGCAGGGCCGGGATCACCCCGCCGATCGCCGCCATCAGCTCGGCGCCCAAGCGCTCCAGATGGCCGGCGCGCTCCTCCCGCGAGAGGTGGCGCAGGTCGAGCCCGCGCGCGCCCAGGTAGCCCCGCATCGAGAGCGGCGTGCCGAAGTTCACGCAGGCGTAGCCGAAGCGGTGCCAGCGGCTGCGCAGCATCAGGGCCAGGTTGCGCCGCGCGAAGCGCAGGGTGGTCGCGAGGGCGAAGAGAGGCCCGCGGCCGCTGCCGGGCCGCCCCGGCTCGAGGTCGAGCAGAAGGGTGCGGTCCTCCAGCACCCGGTCGTAGTTGATCCCCACCGGGATGAACACCAGATCGCGCTCGCCGTGCAGGGGATCGAAGGAGCGCAGCATGTAGTCGAGGATGCCGAGCTTCGGCGGCCGCAGCCGTCCGTCCCGCGAGAGCCCCCCTTCCGGATAGACGGCCTGCGGCACCCCGGCCGCCGTCGCCATGTGGATGTAGCGCTCCAGCACCTTGCGATAGAGGGGGTCGCCGGAGCTCCGCCGCACGAAGTAGGCACCGGTCGAGCGGATCAGGGTCTGGAGGGGCCAGACGCGCGCCCATTCGCCCACCGCGTAGGAGAGGGCGGTGCGGTCCGCCGCCAGATAGCCCACCAGCACGTAGTCCATGTTGCTGCGGTGGTTCATCACGAAGACCACGGTCGAGCCGGGGGCCAGCGCGGCGAGGCCCTCCTCGTCGGAGAAACCGAGGCGCACCCGGTAGAGGAGCCGCGCCACCCGCTTCGACATCCAGTAGCCGACGCGGAAGTAGAAGTAGGCGTTGAAGGCGGGGACGATCTCACGGGCGTAGCGCTCGACCCGCGAGGCGAGGACCGCGCGCGGCACCCCCTGCTCCCGGGCCTCGGCGTCCACGGCCTCGACCACCTTGGGATCGTAGACCAGCCGGTCGATCAGCACCCGGCGCCGGGTGCGGTGGAACGGGGGGATCTTCAGCCGCAGCCGGGTGTTCAGCTCGTCGATGACGCGGTTGACCCGGCGCCGCAGGTACCAGCGGGCGCCGGGCATCAGCAGGCGGTCGAGGGCCGCCCAGGCGGCGAGCAGCACGAGCACGGCCACCAGCCAGAGGGGGAGGCTGACGAGACGGGTCATAAGGGCTCCCGCCGATCATAGCAGGAGGTTTTCCCGGGACTTTCGAGGATTTGACGTTCTCTTGTCACCGGGAGGGCGGCTGCGGCAACTGTTTCATAGAAGCTCTTCTGCGAAGAATAGAAACGAGAGGCGCCGATGGCGAAGATCCATCCCCGGCCCGAGCTCCTCGACGGGCCGATCCAGCTCCTCCCCGAGGTCCGCGGCCGGTTCCTGCGGCACCTGCGGGCCTGCCCGGCCTGCCGGGAAGCCCTGCGAGGGCCCGAGCCGGGGACACGGCCTGATGGGAACCTGCTCTCCTGGCCCGCCGCGGCGACCGAGCACGGGCGTGCCGTCGACGGCGTGCTGGCGGGATTCCGGCCGCGCTTCCAGGCCGCGGCACGGGAGCGGGCCGAGGCGCCGGCCCTGTTCTCGGAGCTGCTGGCGCACGGGCCGGAGCGCCGCGAGGTGCTGGCGCGCAACAGCCGGCGGTTCCGCAACCTGCCGCTCTGCGGGCTGCTCCTGACGCGGGGAACCCAGGACGCGCTGGACGCTCCGCACCAGGGGGAGCGGCTGGCGGCGCTGGCCCTGGGTCTCGTCGATTCGCTGGACCCGGCCTGGTACGGCGACCGGGTGCTGGCGGACGCGCGGGGGTGCTGCTGGACGGTGATCGCCAACGCCCGCCGGGTGGCCGCCGACCTCCCCGGCGCCGAGGCGGCCTTGCAGGTGGCGCGGACCCATCTGGGCCAGGGGACGGGGGACCGGCTGGAGAAGGCCCGGCTCCTGGCCTGCAAGGCCTGCCTGCGGCGGGCTCAAGGCCGGCTCGCCGAGGCGGCGGCGCTGTTCCGGCGCGCCGTCTCCGTCTTCCTGGCGGCCGGCGAGCCCCACCGCGCCGCCGAGTCGATCGTCGGGCTGGCGCTGACCGAGTACGACTCGGGCCGGCCGGAGCGGGCGGTCCGCCTTCTGGAGGCCGCCACCCTCCTGCTGGATCCCGGGACGGCGCGGCAGGCGGCCGGCTAGCGATCACTCCACCCTGAAGTCGTGCCTTGCCGCCTCGGCGGCCTCGCGCTCGTACTCCTCCCCGCCGATCTCCCGGCGCAGCCGCTCGCTGACCGGGTAGGTCATCGGGGCCGGATGCCAGACGAAAGGCTGGCCCCTTCCTCCCGGGGCGGCGTCGATCACCCGTCCGGCGGCCACGGCCGTGGCCGCCGCGGCGAGCGAGAGGCCCTGGAGGGTCCGTTCGAGGGCGCGGAAGACCCCCTCGTCGGCGGGGTGCAGGAACTTCATCGTCTTCCGGCCCTGCGCCGCGACGTGGTAGTGCGCGGGGACGAAGAGGAGCCCGTCGAGCTGTAGGCGGTCGCAGGCGAGCACGAACAGGGCGATGATGTCGTGCAGCATGCCGAGGCCGGGATGGCTCTGGCCGGGCAGCGGCGGGCGCTCGGCGGTGAAATGCCCGCGCGGGTTCTGGAGCAGGAGCCACTCGACGCGCAGCAGCGCCATGCCGGGGAGCGCGCCGCGGTCGATCCGCAGCCGGGTCTCGATCAGCAGCTCCCGCTTCCCCGGCGAGCCGTAGAGGCGCACGGTATCGCCGGCGGGGTTGTCGAGATCCAGCTCGAGATGAGGGCGGTCGAAGTCGAGGCTGCGCACGCGGTCGAGCAGCCCGGCCCGCTCCAGCGTCAGCTCCAGCCCCTGCCGCGAGTAGAAGCCGAGGAAGCGACGCGGCCGGCGGGGACCGCCCAGGGCGCTCGCCACATCGTCGGCCGAGAGGCCCCAGTCGTCCCGCCGCGGCTCGCCGGTGAGCTCGTGCTCCTCGAATTCCCGGGCGAGGGTGCGGTAGCGGGTCAGCAGCAGCTCCTCGGTGCTGGGCGGCTCGATCGCCCGGCCGCGGTTGAGCAGCGAGGAGAGGAAACGGGCGCTGTAGCGCCAGGCGTTCAGGCCGTAGCCGCCGGCGAGCAGGATCACCAGCGGGAGCCGCCGGCTCTCCGCCCGCACGCAGGAGAGCACGAAGCGGTCGCGCTCCAGCATCCCGCCGTCCGTGATCCTCCAGTCGCCGATCTGGTCGTCCGCCGCCGGATCGCACCCCGCGAGATAGAAGACGAGCCCGGGCGCGAAGCGGTCGATCACCGGCGGCAGCCGGGCCCGCAGGGTCGCGAGGTAGGCCGCGTCCGCCACCCCGCTCCCCAACTCGACGACGGTCGCCTCCGCCGCCCGGACGTCGGACGAGGTCTGGTTGTGAATCGAGAAGGTGTGGACCGAGGGGTCGGCGGCGAACAGCGAGCGCGTGCCGTCGCCGTCATGGACATCGAGGTCGATCACCAGCACGCGGGAGTCGTCGCCGCGGGCGCGCAGCTCGGCGATGGCGGCGGCGACGTCGTTGTAGACGCAGAAGCGTTCCCCCTTGCCGGCGAACGCATGGTGCAGGCCGCCGCCGAGGCTGGCGGCGATGCGGCGGGATTCGAGCGCCAGGCGGGTGGCGGCGAGGGTGCCGCCGACCATGGTGCGCTGCACGTCGAGCACCCGCTCGGCGAGCTCCTCGGAGAGGTGCAGGCCGACGATCGGCAGCAGGGCGTCCGGCCGGGTGAGGGACTCCAGATACTCGTCCGTGTGGACGCGCCGCAGGTGGCGGAAGGGGACCGGCCCGGCGGCATGGACGGCGGCCGGATCGAGCAGGCCCGCGGCGTCCAGGAAGGCGAGGATCCGCTCGCCGCGCCGGGGATCGTAGGCGATGCCCGGCAGGTCGAGCTGGTAGCCCCGGCCATAGACGAGCTGCACGCGGGGAGGCCCCGCGAAGCGGGCGAGCCGGCGCCGGCCGCGGCGCCAGAGCTTGAGGAGCGGAGAGCGCATGGCGGTCGTCCCGGCGCCGGCTAGCGCAGCCTCACCCAGGTGGCGCCCCAGCCCCCGGCCTCGAGCGGCGCGTCGCCGAAGGCCTCCACCCGCGGATCGCGGGCGAGCAGCGCGCGCACCGTCTGGCGCTGTGCCCCGATCCCCTTGCCGTGGACGATGCGCAGGGCGCGGAACCCCGCCGCGTACGCCGCCTCCAGGTACTCGCGCACCACGTCCGCCACCTCCGGCGGCCGGAAACTGTGCAGGTCGAGCACGTCCGTGATCGGCAGCTCGACCGGCTCCATCCCCGGAAAATAGTCCTCGCCGTTCTCGTCCTCGCCATCCCGCATGACCGCCGCCCTCCCCTCGATATAGTATGGGGGCACATCCGAACCCTTTTCGAGGCCGCATGACCACCGACGTCGCCGACGACGAAGAGCGCCGCCGCAGCGCAGAGCGCCAGGCCGAGCTCCAGAGGCTCATCAGCCGCTCCGCCCTGGAGTGGCGGCTGACGTTCGACGCCATCGCCTCGCCCCTGCTGCTGGTCGAGATGGGCGGCCGGATCATCCGCATGAACGAGGCGGCGCGGGACCTCGGCGGCGTCTCCTACGAGGGGGCGATCCACCATCCCCTGGCGGTGCTGGGGAACCGGGAGCCCTGGCGCTCGGTCCTCGCCCTGCTGGACGAGGTGGCGGCCAGCGGCCGGCGGGCCAGCGCCCAGGCGCGCGGCGAGGAGGGGCGGACCTGGGACGGCTCGGTCAGCCCGGTCGCCGGCCCGGACGGCGAGCGCTGGGCCGTGATCGTGATCCTGGACATCACCGACACCGTCCGCCTCCAGGAGTCGCTGCGGCGCAGCGAGACGATGTCCGCCATGGGCGCCCTGGTGGCGGGCGTCGCCCACGAGGTGCGCAACCCGCTGTTCGGCATCTCGGCGACCCTCGACGCCTTCGAGTCCAAGTTCAAGCGGCGCACCGAGTACCGGCGCTACGTCGACGTGCTGCGCGAGCGGGTCGGCCGGCTCAACGAGCTGATGCGGCAGCTCCTCGAGTACGGCAAGCCCCCGCGCCTCGACCTCGCCGAGGCCTGCCCGCGGGAGGTGATGGCGGCCGCGGCCGACGCCTGCGCGCCGCTGGCGGCCCAGGCCGGGGTGGCGGTCGAGCTGGAGGCCGATCCCGGTGTGCCGCGCCTGACGATCGACCGCGGCCGCGTCGTCCAGGTCCTCGAGAACCTCCTGGAGAACGCCATCCAGCACTCGCCCCCGGGCGGCCGGGTTGGGTTCCGGGCCCTGGCCACGGAAGGCGGCGTGCGGTTCGCGGTGGAGGACGCGGGGCCGGGCTTCCGGCCGGAGGATTTCGACCGCCTGTTCGAGCCGTTCTTCACCCGCCGTCGGGGGGGCACCGGGCTCGGGCTGTCGATCGTGCAGCGCATCGCCGAGCAGCACGGCGGCCGGGTGGTGGCCGCCAACCGTCCGGACGGCGGCGCGGTGATGACGGTGACGCTGCCGGCGGCGCCCGCGGCGCCGCTCAGGAGCCGGCGCCTGCCGCCGGCGTAGGCCGCGCGCCGGCCGCGTTGCGCACCGCGGAGACCAGCCCGTCCCTGCTCGGCAGCTCGCTGAAGACGTGCGGCTCCCGGCCCGGCCGGTAGAGCAGGTAGAAGGGGATGCCGTAGCGGCCGTGCTCGGCCAGGAAGGCGCCGATCTGCCGGTCCTGGTTCGTCCAGTCGGCCCGCATCGGCACCACGCCGTGCTCCTGGAAGGCGCGGGCGACCTCGGGGGTGTCGATCACCAGCCGCTCGTTGACCTTGCAGGTGAAGCACCAGTTCGCGGTGACGTCCACGAAGACGATCTGGCCGCCGCGGGCCAGCGACTCGGCCCGCGAGCGGTCGAAGGCCACCCAGGGGATCAGGCCGGCGGCCTGGCCGGTGGCGAGTCCCGGCGCGGCTCCGCTCCGCGTCCCGGCGCCCGCGGCGCCGGTCGCCGCCACCAGGGTGATGGCCACGGCGGCGGCGATCCCCGCCGCGGCGACCCCGCGCAGGGCCCTGCCGGTCGCCACCCGGTGGCGGATCCAGGTGAACAGGGCGATCCCCAGCAGCCCGAGCTGGACCGCCGCGAGCTGCTCCGGCGCCACCTGCGAGGAGAGGACGTAGAACAGCCACACCGCCGCCGCCGCCAGCAGGAAGCCCATGACGCCGCGCACGGTGTCCATCCAGGCGCCGGGACGGGGGAGGAAGCGGGCGACGCCGGGGGCCGCCGCCACCAGCAGGTAGGGGAGCGCCATACCGATCCCGAGGGCGGCGAACACCGCCATCACCACCGGCGCGGACTGCGCCAGGGCGAAGCTGATGGCGGTGCCGAGGAACGGCGCCGAGCAGGGGGTGGCCATCAGCGTGGCGAACAGGCCGGAGAAGAAGTGGCCGGCGACCCCCTCGCGCGGTCCGGCGCCGCCGAGCCGCGCCAGCCCCTGCGGCAGCGGGATCTCGAACAGGCCCCAGAGGTTCAGGCAGAAGAGCACCACCACCACGGCCAGGAAGGCCACGAAGCCCGGGTGCTGGAACTGCACCCCCCAGCCCACCGCGGACCCGGCGGCGCGGAACGAGATCGCCGCCAGCCCCAGCGCCAGGAACGAGGCCAGGATGCCCGCCGACGTCGCCAGCGTGCCGCGCACCACCTCGGCGCGGCCGTGGCCGGCGCTGCGCACCAGGCCGAAGATCTTGAGCGAGAGCACCGGCAGCACGCAGGGCATGGCGTTGAGGACGAGGCCGCCCAGCAGCGCCAGCAGCAGCGTCACGGCGAGATTGCCGGCGGGCGGCTTCGCGGCGGCCGCCGGGGAGGGCGGCGGGGAGGCGGGAGGGAATGCCGCGGGGGCCGCCGCGGCGGCGCCGCGGTTGAACAGGTCGGCCGCCTGCGGCTTGCCACCCGGCTCGACCTTGAGCTCGATCGCCGCCCGCGAGGTCACCGGCGGCAGGCACTGCGAGTCGTTGCAGGCCTGGTAGCGCAGCGAGGCATGGATGGGATAGGCGCCGCGCGCCAGCCCCTTGGGGAGCTGGAGACGGGCCACGATCACCACGTCGCCGTCGTAGACCGCCAGCGGCCGGGTCTCGAAGGAGAAGGTCTTCAGCTTCGAGGCCGGATACTGGACCGTCTCCTTCGGCCAGCCCTTCGGAACCTCGAGGTCGAGGACGGTCGGGATCAGGTACTCGAAGCTGGGCTGGTGGCTGTTGACGTGCCACCCGGGCTCGATGGTGACCAGGGCGGCGACCCGGCCGGGGGTCCCGGGATCGTAGGCGGTGCGGTCCGCGCTGAGCACGAACTTCGCCTTCTCCGGCGCCCTGAGCTGGGCCTCCGCCCGCCCGGCGAGGGCGGGGAGGAGACAGAGGATCTGCAGGCAGATGTGAATCGTGGCGCGCCGTCTCGTCATAGGGGTCCCCCAACCTCGGTCTGTGAGCGGGAAACAGGAATCGGCCATTTTTTATTCACACCGGAGCCGATGATACGATCCGCTCCCGTGAACCTCTCCGCCCGCGCCGCCGCCATCGCCGAGTCCGCCACCCTGCGCGTCACCCGCCGCGCCGCCGAGCTGAAGGCCCGCGGCGTCAATCTGATGGACCTCGGCGCCGGCGAGCCCGACTTCCCCTCGCCCGCCGTGGCGGTGGAGGCGGCGCGCCAGGCCCTCGCCGAGGGGTTCACCCGCTACACCCCCGGCAGCGGCATCCCCGCGCTGCGCGAGGCGATCGCGGAATCCTATCGCGCCCGCTGCGGCGCGCCCTGGCAGGGGGCCGATTCGATCATCACCGTGGGGGGCAAGGCGGCGCTGTTCCAGCTCGCGCTCGCCCTCTTCGAGGCCGGGCAGGAGGTGGTCCTGCCGTCCCCCTGCTGGGTGAGCTTCCCCGAGCAGATCCGTTTCGCCGGCGCGCTCCCCGTCACCGTGCCCACCGCGGTCGAGGACGGCTTCCGCATCCACGCCGGCGCCCTCCTCGCAGCGGTGACCAGCCGCACGCGGGCGATCCTCCTCAACGCGCCGTGCAATCCCACCGGCGGCGTGATGAGCGCGGAGGACCTGCGGCGGGTCGTGACCTTCGCGGCCGAGCGCGGCCTGGTGGTGATCTCGGACGAGACCTACGAGCGCTTCGTCTACGACGGTCCGCCGGTGAGCGCCGCCGCCCTCGCCGCCGAGTTCCCGGAGACGGTGGTGGTGGTGGGATCGTTCTCCAAGACCTACGCGATGACCGGCTGGCGGATCGGCTACCTGCTGGGGCCGGCCGCGATCGTCCACGCGGTCGAGAACATCCAGAGCCACGCCACCTCCAACCCCACCTCCTTCGCCATGGTGGGGGCGCTCGCGGCGCTGCGGCAGGCCGAGCCCGAGGTGGAGACCATGCTGGCCGAGTACCGCGTGCGGCGCGAGATGATCGCCCGCGGGCTCAACCAGATCCCCGGCTTCCAGTGCCGCCCGCCGGCCGGCGCCTTCTACGCCCTGCCGCGCGTCGCGGACTGCTACGGCCCCGGCCGCGAGGACTCGACGGCCCTCGCCGAGTTCCTGCTCGAGCAGGCGGCGGTCGCCGTGGTGCCCGGCGCCGCCTTCGGCGCCGACGGCCACATCCGCCTCTCCTTCGCCTGCTCCCGCGCCACCCTCGCCGAAGGGCTGGAGCGGATCGCGGCGGCGCTGGCGCGGTAGGGGCCTCCGCTATACTGCGCGGCGCGATTCATGAACTTTTCGGGGAGACCTTTATGAAGAATCCATTCGATGCCTTCCGCCGGCCCGCCGCGGTCCTGGCCGGAGCCGGGCTGCTGCTGGCCCTCGCCGTCCCGGCGGCGGCGAAGACCCCGGCCAAAACGGCGGCCACGAAGCCGGCCGCGCCCACCGTCGAGGAGGCCCGCAAATTCCTCGACGAAGCGCAGAAGCGGCTGCTCGACCTGTCGATCGAGGCCGGCCGCGCCCAGTGGGTGCAGGAGACGTTCATCACCGAGGACACCGAGATCCTCGCCGCCGCCCGCAACGAGGTGCTGCTCACGGCGGGCGTCGAATACGCCAAGCAGGCCACCCGCTTCGATCACGTCCAGCTCCCCTTCGACGAGCGCCGGCAGATGGAGCTGCTGAAGCGCGGCCTGGTGCTGCCGGCGCCGAGCGATCCCAGGAAGACCGCCGAGCTGAGCCGCCTCGCCGCCACGCTCGACGCCAAGTACGGCGCCGGCAAGTACTGCCCGCCGGGCGGCGGCGCCTGCAAGACGCTGCCGGAGCTCGAGGACGTCATGCGCGACAGCCGCGATCCCCAGGCGCTGCTCGAGGCCTGGACCGGCTGGCACTCAATCGCGCCGCCGATGCGCGCCGACTACGCGCGCCTGGTCGAGATCGCCAACGAGGGCTCCCGCGAGCTGGGCTACAGGGACACCGGCGCCCTCTGGCGCGCCAAGTACGACATGGCCCCCGACGCCTTCTCGGCCGACCTCGACCGCCTCTGGGGGCAGGTCAAGCCGCTCTACGACGCCCTCCACTGCCACGTGCGCGCCGAGCTCAACAAGAAATACGGCGACGCCGTGGTGCCGCTCGACAAGCCCATCCCGGCGCACCTGCTCGGCAACATGTGGGCGCAGACCTGGGACAACGTCTACGACCTCGTGGCGCCGCCCAACGCCGATCCCGGATACGACCTCACCAAGCGGCTGCAGGACAAGAAGGTCGATTCCAAGGGGATGGCCAAGTACGCCGAGAATTTCTTCATCTCGCTGGGCTTCGCGCCGCTGCCCGCCACCTTCTGGGAGCGCTCGATGCTCACCCAGCCGCGCGACCGCGACGTCGTCTGCCACGCCAGCGCCTGGGACATCGACTATAAGGACGACCTGCGGATCAAGGCGTGCCTCAAGCCCAACGACGAGGACTTCCGCACCATCCACCACGAGGAGGGGCACAACTTCTACCAGCGCGCCTACGACCGCCAGCCCTTCCTCTACGAGGACAGCGCCAACGACGGCTTCCACGAGGCGGTGGGCGACACCATCGCGCTGTCGATCACCCCGGTCTACCTGAAGGAGGTCGGCCTGATCGAGCAGGTGCCGGACCCCTCCAAGGACCTCGGCTTCCTGATGCGCCGGGCCCTCGACAAGGTGGCCTTCCTGCCGTTCGGCCTGCTGATCGACCAGTGGCGCTGGAAGGTCTTCTCCGGGGAGATCTCGCCGGCCGACTACAACAAGGGCTGGTGGGACCTGCGCGAGAAGTACCAGGGGGTGATGCCGCCGGTCGCGCGCACGGAGAAGGATTTCGATCCGGGCGCGAAATACCACGTGCCGGGCAACACGCCCTACATGCGCTACTTCCTGGCGGACATCCTGCAGTTCCAGCTCCACCGCGGCCTCTGCCAGGCGGCGGGCAACAAGGGTCCGCTGCACCGCTGCTCGATCTACGGAAACAAGGAGGCGGGAGCCCGCCTCGCCAAGATGCTGGAGATGGGCGCCAGCCGCCCCTGGCCCGAGGCCCTCGACGTCGTCACCGGCCAGCAGCAGATGGACGCCACCGCCATCCTCGACTACTTCGCCCCCCTGAAAACCTGGCTCGACGAGCAGAACAAGGGACGGAAGTGCGGGTGGTGAGGTAGGGGAAGCGAAAGAACACGGACGAGCACGGACAACCACGGACGAACACGAAACCTCCGCGCCTCGGGAGATTCCTTGTCCGTGTCAGTCCCTGTCCGTCCGTGTTCGTCCGTGTTCTCCCTCCCACCCCCTACGGCACCGGAATCACCACCATCGGCGTGCCCGCCGGATCGGCGAGCCGCAGGTAGAAGTAGCCGATGCCGGCGAGGCCCAGCATGAGGCCGGGGACCTCGACGGCGCCGTAGGTGCCGCAGGGCCAGGGCAGCCGCTGCGCGGCGCAGGTCTCGATCTGCCGCAAGCCGATCTCCTCGGCCCGCCGCAGCCACTCGGGGCGGCCGAGGACCTGCGCGCCGTAGATCAGCGTCTCGCAGTTGCCGCCGCGGCCGTGGCAGAGGCAGTCGTTGGTCTGGCTCATCTCCGTGCCGCCGCGGAGATTCTCCAGCGTGGTGGCGACCGCCACCTCCGCCTCCTTCCGGGTCTCCTCGTCGCCCTCACCGCCGGACATCTCCCAGACCCGCAGGCGCGACAGGCCGACGCCCGCCGCGCCATGGCACCAGGCGGTCATGAAGGCGGGAGCGTCGGAGGCCGGCAGGCCCGACGTCTCGGGATCCCGCAGGTCCGGCCAGTTGCCGTGCTCGGCGTCGAACCAGTGCCGCTCGTAGCGGAACGCCCCCTCGCCCGCCTCGCGGAACCGCTCCTCGCCGGTGGCGTGATGGAGCTCCAGGAGCGCCCAGCCGATGCCGCCCGCGCCATGGGAGAAGCCGAGGAGATTCCCCTTCTGCCGGACCCCCGGCGTGCCGAACTCCCCCCACGACCAGCCGGCGTCGTCGCGGGCCGCGGTGTCCCGGAGATGATCGCCCAGCCGCGCCGCCGCCTCCGCCAGCGCGGCCGGTCCGCCGTGCCGCCCGTGCGCCCGCAGCAGCAGGGGGATCGCGCCGGCGCAGCCCGCCAGCAGGTCGAAGTTGCGGCCGGAGTCGGTGCCGGCCGCCTCCTCCAGGAGCGCCAGCGCCGGCTCCCGCAACGACCCGTCGTCCAGAAGAGAGCCGATCTGGAGGGCCGCGTCGGCGAGGCCGGTCCAGCCGCTGTAGGCGCCGACGCGCGCCGGCGGCGCGATCTCCCCGGCGCCGTGCTCCAGGGCATGGCGAATGGCCCCCAGCGCGGTGCGCCGGAAGATCCGCTCGCCGGTCGCCGCGTGGAGGCGGGCCAGGAACAGGGCGATGCCGCTCGTGCCACCGTAGAGCTCGCCGCCGTAGGCGCGGTGGACGTGCCGCCAGCGTCCCCCGAGATGCTCCATGGAGAAGCCGATCCAGTTGCAAACGCCGTCCCCCCACAGGGCGTCGCGGCAGATCCGCGCGCCCAGCGAGGCCGCCGTCTCCAGGAAGACGGCTCGATGCTCCGAGGCCGGCTGAGGATGGATCGAAAGGCTGGGCGGATCGCTCACCACCATGATTCGTTCTCCACGGCGGGAGGCCCGTAGCAGTCCAGCGAGCCGGCGTTGAGGTGGAAGCGTTCCGGGTCGGTCCCCTGCGCGCCGGCCAGGAGCCGCAGCTCCGCGAGGCGCGACCCGGTCTCCTGGTCGCCACGCAGGAAGCAGCTCCAGCAGGACTCCGCCAGCAGGCGGCAGCGGTGCTGGCCGAAGCTCTCGCCGTTGCCCGGGTCCTCCGCGACCCCCACGCCCGGGGCCAGCCGCCAGGTGAAGAACGGCACCTCGGGCCCGAGGTGGGGACGCACGGCGGGGTAGACCTCCTGGAGCAGCTCGGCCACGAAGGGGAAGAGGCGCTTGGCGAGATAGGTCACCGCGACGTCCGTGCGGTCGTACTGGCTGGGCATCACCGAGCACTTGAAGCGGAACGGCACCTGGAAGAAGTTGAGCCGCGAGGAGAGCGCCCGCACCAGCTCCGGCGCGCCGGCGAGACCGACGTGCCAGTAGATCCGCGTCAGGCCGAGGGTGAAGGCCTCGTCCTCCGGCGTCTCGCCGAAGCAGTAGTAGAAGCCGGGCTGGAGCGAGGTCGACTCGCGGGGATAGAAGATGCTGATCTGCGCTCCCTGCCGCGGCCGCGCGCCCGGACCGTCCTTGCTCAGGAACTGGCCCGGCCAGAGCGATCGCGAGAGGTTCCCCCGCTCCGCCGTGATCTGCCCGGAGGAGTGGATGCGCGCGATCGTCCAGCCGTGCTCCCAGCGGTCGCGCGAGGCGTTGGCGGCGGAGAGCGCGTCGCTCAGGGCCGCGTCCAGCGTGTAATCCTCCTGCTCCGGAACGTCCTGAGACAGCGGCGGCCTGAACGGCCGGCTGTAGACGTGGCGGTAGAGGATGCCGGTGAGCAGGTCGATCAGCGGCGCCTTCGCTTCGCCGTTCGCGCCGTTGCCGTTGGCG
The DNA here is from genome assembly GCA_036402955.1 of Thermoanaerobaculia bacterium. GTDB lineage: Bacteria > Acidobacteriota > Thermoanaerobaculia > Multivoradales > UBA5704 > DATARR01. The sequence goes on along the minus strand of DASWRX010000110.1, from coordinate 3,075 downwards.
CCAGCGTTTGCTCCGGGATAAGCGGCCACGGCCGGCGGCGGGACGGTGAACTTCCGGCCCGCGAACGTCAGCTCGTGCGGCGTGTCGATGCGGATCGCCGCGAGGACCTGCGCCAGGGATTCCTGCCAGCCATTGCCGTTCATAGACCCACCATCTGGCCGACCGCCGCGGCAGGATCGCGCAGGATGTTCATGCTCATCTGGAGCTGGCAGAGCGCCTGCGGCGTGATCTGGGGGGACGCCTGGATCCCCTCGTACGCCGTCTGCACCATGCGCGCGGCGGCGCAGGCCATGCACCGTTCCAGAGTGCGCCGCGACATGGTCCGGCTGAAGCCGCGGGCCGCCGCGTAGCGGGTCCAGAAGGCGGCGAGCGCCACCTGCATGTCCTCGCCCTTGAACGGCGAGGCCGCCGCCGCCTGGTCCAGGGTGACGCCGGGGCCGAGCGGCAGCGTGAAGATCCAGAAGCTCAGGTAGGCCTGGAGGATCGCTCCGGTGTCCCAGCACTCGTCGCCGATGTCCGCCATCTCCCAGTCGATGATCCGGAGGTCCGGCGGGTCCTCCGGTCGCTCGCGGTAGAGCAGCAGGTTCTCCCACTTGACGTCGCCGTGCAGCAGCGCGCGGAAGGCCCAGGAGCGCTTGAGGGCGTCGAGGGCGCGGGTCAGCCCCGGGTAGTCGCGCAGGATCTGCAGGAGCTGGGCGTTGCCCTGGCTCATCTGGCTCAGGTACTGGGGATGGGTCTCGTGGATCGAGAGGATCCACGGCAATTTCTTGTCGAACAGTTGCAGCTCCTCCAGGGCGGGGAAGAACAGCTCCGCCTGGCGGTGATAGGTGCCGAGCTTGTCCCCCTGGAGCTCCGCGATCTCGCGCGGGAACCGGCCCTGCCGCTGGTGGTGCTCCCAGAGGCTCTCGGCGTCGGGGAGCATCTCGAGCACCAGGACGGTCGACGCCGGGTCCCAGTGATGGCACCTCGGCAGCAGCTCGGCCATGGCCCCGAAGCGGGGATTGCGCGCCGCCATCTCGTAGCACTTCGCCTCCCGCTCCAGGGTGAGCGTGTAGGCGGGGGCGCGGGTGCGCGCCTGCTTGATGAAAAAGCCGGGGGACTTCGTGCGCAGCACCTTGAGGTTGTAGTTCCGGCTCGACTGGTCGAAGACCATGAAATCGCCCTCGACCACCGACTGCAAAGTCAGCAGCCGGCGCTCGGCGAGGTAGTGGACGACGTTGTCGGGTTGGACCAGCATGCTCGTCGTTCTCAAGACTGCCCGGACCCGGAAGGCCCGGCCCCGCCCACCAGGACGGAGCCGGGCCGCCGGATCGCGGTCAGCTTACATCACGCGCCCTTCCCGCCCTTGTCGCCCGGCTTGTCGCCCGCTTTGTCGCCGGGCTTCTCGTCGGGCTTGCCGCCGGTACCGCCGGTGCCGGTCCCCGAGGTACCGCCAGTGCCGCCGGTTCCCGAGCCGCCGGACGAGCCGGTTCCGCCGGTCGGGCTTCCAGTGCCACCGGTACCACCGGTTCCGCCGCCACCGGTACCACCCGTACCGCCAGTGCCGCCAGTACCACCGGTACCGCCGCCGCCGGCGTCACCACCTCCACCAGGGGGGCAGCCGCCGCCGCAGGTGTGGACGCCGCCGCACTGGGTCGCCGGACCCTGGGTGAGGGGACCGCCCTGTCCGCCACCCTCGCCACCGGGGCATCCGCCACCACAGGTGTGGACACCGCCACAGTGAGTGTGGGGACCCTGGGAGACGACGGGGCATCCGGCGCCGCAGGTGTGGACGCCGCCGCACTGGGTATGGGGACCCTGGCTGACGTTGTAGCCGCCCTGGGCTCCACCGCCATAGCCTTGGCATTCACCGCAGGTGTGGACACCGCCGCAGTGGGTGTGGGGGCCGTGAGTCATGTGGCAGCCGCCGCCACAGGTATGGACGCCACCGCACTGGGTGTGGGGACCCTGGCTGACGTTGTAGCCGCCCTGGCCTCCACCGCCATAGCCTTGTTGGCATTCACCACAGGTGTGGACACCGCCGCAGTGAGTGTGAGGGCCATGAGTGATGGGGCATCCACCACCGCAGGTGTGGACGCCGCCGCACTGGGTGTGGGGACCCTGGGAGACGACGGGGCATCCGGCGCCGCAGGTGTGGACGCCGCCGCAGTGGGTGTGGGGACCCTGGCTGACGTTTTGGCCCTGACCATAGCCCTGACCGCCGCCATAGCCCTGGCATCCACCACAGGTCTGGACGCCACCGCACTGGGTATGAGGACCCTGGGAAACCGGGCATCCGGCACAGGTATGAACGCCGCCGCAGTGGGTCACCGGTCCCTGGGAGACCATCAGCGCTTCAGGGTGGACACCGCCCTGACCGCCTCCCTGAGGCCCGCAGGCGATGGACCCTTGCGGGCCCACACCGCCGCCGGGGCACGCTGGTCCGCCGGAGGCCACGCAGATGATGCCGCAGGACCACTGTGGCCCGAAGGTGTGCTGGCAGAACACGCCGCAGGATTGAACTCCGCCGCACTGGGTCACGCCGCCGCAGGTAAAGATGAAGCAGGATTGGCCGCAGGTGATGTGGATGCAGGTCTGACCGCAAGTGTGAACGCCGGCGCATTGGGTGTGCCCTCCACAGGTGATGTGGAAGCAGGTCGCGCCGCAGGTATGGATGCCGCCGCAGATGCTGGGGCCGCCGCAGGTGAAACCGGCGAAGCAGGTCGGCGCACAGGTCTGGATGCCGTGCCAGGTGGCGCCGCCACCACAGCCGAAGGTGGCGCCACCGGCCCCACCGGGAGGACAGCCGCCACAAGTATGGATGCCGCCACAGACCGAGGGTCCGCCGGCGGTGACGCCACCGCCGCCGCCACCACCGCCACAGAGGTTCTGGGTCAGGGGGCCCTGCATGAACTGGGTAAATGGATTCACGATTCATCCCCTACTGAGAGAAGGGTTGGCCGGGGAAGGGAAGGACGCGGGGAGCACCGGAACGCGGCATCCCGGCGGCGGGCGGGCCGAGGTCTGGGCACCCTGGCCTCGCCGGGGAAAGAAAGACTGGGGATTGAGGAGCGCTTCTGCTCGCCGTCGCATCGT
>DASWRX010000109.1:0-14217 GCA_036402955.1 Thermoanaerobaculia bacterium | reverse complement strand
ATCAGCGCCGGCCCGGCCGTCTGCCGCGCGGTGGCCCCGGTCGAGACGAAGATGCCGGCGCCGATCACCGCGCCGACGCCGAGGCTGGTGAGCTGCACGGGCCCCAGCACGCGCCGGAGCCGGTTCTCCCCCTTGAGCTCCTCCAGGAGCATGCTCAGGGGCTTGCGAGCGAAGAGCGGGTTTGCCACGGGTCCACCTCCTTCCGTTCTGGAGGGAGGTTAGAGACCGGGCCGGGGCACGACTATTCCGGGACCTTCCGGGAGAGCTGGGACGGGCGGGGAGGTCGGAGGAGGTGAGGTCCGGTTCAGAGGGGCCCGGGGTTCCGTCAACCGGCGACCCCGTTCTCTGTTAGGATATCGGCGATGAACGAAAAGCGCGCCACCTACAGCCTCAAAGCGCCCGGCCCGAGGGGGTCAAGCCCCTCCGTGCGCATGCCGGGCCGTGGCCCCTTCCCGCGGGTCGACGACCATCTGGTCGAGGCGGAGGTCACACGGGACGAGATCATCGGCGGCCACCGGATCGTCGCCTCCCCCGCCCAACCGCCCCACGCCACCCAGCAGACCCGGATCGACTACGTGATTCAGGCGCACGTGGCTCCCGGCTACCGTGTGGCCGCGGATCTGCTCACCCGCCACGACGAGGAGTCGGACTTCGCCACCGACGTCTGTGTCTTCAAGGAAGGCACGGACCCGGAGACGGGCGCGCGCTATCTGGAGGAGATCGCCTTCGAGGTGGTCTCGGAGCAGAACGCGCGGTGGGTGAACGAAAAGGCCGTGCGGATGCACCGCCGGGGCCTGCGGCGGATCTTCACCGTCTGGGTCAAGACGCAGCAGGTCTGCGAGTGGTCCGCCGAGAGCGCGGGCTGGCGCCCGCTGGGCCCCGGCGCGCTGATCGAAGACCCCTGCCTGGTGGCGCCGGTGGCCGTGGCGGCTCTGCTCGACGCCACAGCGGCCGACGACGCCGTGGTCGAAGCCCTGATCGCCAAGGGCAATCCGAAGATCCGGCGGCTGGAAGGCCAGGCAGAGGCCAAAGGGCTGACCGAGGCCGTTCTCGAGGTCCTGGCTGCGCGCGGCGTCGATGCGAGCGCGGCGCAGCGGCAGGAGATCCTGGGCTGCCACGACCTCGATCGGCTGGGCCGGTGGCTGCGCCGGGCCGCCCTGGCCTCCTCCGCCGGCGAGGTCACGTCGGAGCCCTGAGCACCCTTCCCACCCGCAGCCCTGCCGCCAGCCGGTAGGCGTGATTTGCGGTCACGATGGCTCCGCCCTCCTTCAGGCGGCCGCGCAATCCATGGATGTGCCGCGCCGCGAGATTGGTGATCTCGGCGCGGCCGGCTCCCTCGGGCGCGATCCGCCGGCCCACCTCCAGGACCGGCACCCCCTCCCCGCCCTGAAGGCGGTCCTCGATCAGCTCCAGCCAGGTCACCGCCTCCTGGCTGCCCGCCTTCAGGGAGACGCGCTTGCGGTCCCCTTCAGGCCGATCCCCCTCGGGCAGCAGCCGGCCGCCGATCTCGACGTTGGGCTCGCCGCTCCAGACGGCCAGGTCCAGCGCGGCCTCGACCTCGCGGCGATCGTCCTCCGTCCTGGCCACGGCGGCGTCCGGCGCGTTCGGAGTCTGGAGGACCAGGGGAAAGGCGCGGGCCAGGTAGGAGCGGACGACCGGGGCCACCATGCCGCCGAGCTCGCTCTTGTCCATCACGTCCCGCGGATCGAAGCCGGCGTCGAGGAGGTCACGGCCGAAAGTGGCCTCGTAGCCCCGCTTGTTCGAGAGGAAGCGGCAGGCGGGCGGGCCCTCGGCGAACATCCCCCGCACGGTGTTGGCGAGGTAGATCGACTCCCACCAGCGGTCGGGCGGGATGAAGGCGAGGGTGGCGAGCTGGATGTCCTGGAGCAGCAGACCGCCGGGACGGAGCAGGCCCGCGACCGCCTTGCAGAAGCGGTGGGCGCCCTCGAAGACGGCGGGCTCGAGGACCAGGCGGCGCGATCGCAGCGGGGCCCGGACATCGTCGTCGAGCCTCGCGGCAACCTGAAGACCGGGATGCGTCTCCAGCCAGGCCGTGACGAGCCGGTTGGTGTCCGGCCCGGAGCGGTCGAGGCAGACCACCGTCGTCCGCGCGACCTCAGCCTCCGACAGGACGTCCAGCAGCTCGGAGACGTGATGCAGGTGGTCCTCGACGACCACCAGCGGACGCCGTGTGAAGCCCGTCGCCGCGACCCAGCTCATGGCGACTTACTATACTGACTCCCGTGCTCGTCGATCCGGACCGCCCCGACCGCCGGTGGAGCTCGCGCCTGCTCTATCTCGGCGTGTGCCTGTTCGCCCTCCTGGTGACCCTGGCCGCGCTGTCGATCCGCCAGGAGTGGCAGGAGCGGATCGGCCAGAGCCGGTCGGACGCCATCTTCCAGCTCGTGCAGGGGAAGATCCCGGCCCGCCCCACCGAGACGCCGGGCGCCACGGCCTGGCTCAACCTGGAGCTGCGGCGCTACCGCGGGAAGATCGCGGACCCCGAGAAGGCCCGTCTCTATGGCGAGGTCGCGGAATGGCAGGACACGCGCTCCGTGCCCCCCTTCTTCTCCCCCATCCGCGACCTCCTGGCGAGCCCGCTCCGGCCGCCGCCTGCGCTGACGCCGTCCGCGCCGCCGGCGCTCCATCCGCCCGGCGACCTGGGTGAGCCGGCCGACGCGCCGCTCGCGCTGCGCAGCCAGCGTTTCCTGGAGCTCGACCGCCGCTGGTTCGCCGTCACCCGGCGGCGGGCGCTGGACTCCACGGACCCCGCGAATCCCTCGAACCGTTTTCTGGCCGCCGCGGCCCCCCATCTTCTGGGGTTGAGCGAGGACCTCCCCAGGATCCTCGCCGCCCATCCCCTGCCGGCGCTCCCCGGCAGCCGGCCGCCCCGGGTGGCGCGCCTCTACGCTCTGTCCGAGGACGGCACGCTGATCTCCCTTCCCCTCCCCGCCGATCCGCAGCGGAACCGGCTATCGGCGATCCGGGAGGGGCGCCAGTTTCGCGGCTCGCCGGAGCGGCCGACCTTCGTCTCCAACGAGTTCTATTTCCGGTTCGACTTCGCCGATCCCGCGGGCCAGACCTTCTACTCCGGGCTCTATCTCGACCTCGGCGGCCAGGGTCTCGTCGCCACCATCACCGTCCCGCTGCGCGATGTCGCCCTGAATCCGGGTCCCGGCGGGCACGGCCTGGTGGGCGCGGACCTCTCCTTCGACATCGACTGGGAAGGGTTCGCCCGCCGGATCGAGCCGCCGATGATCGCCGCGGTGGTCCACGCCGCCTCGCCTCCGGCCGGCCGTCCCTGGACCCAGCTCCGCCGCGCCCTGCCCGCCGGGGACCGGCCGGCCGCGCTCCGCCGGGCCGTGGCCGCGCTCGCCGACCAGCCGCCGTCCACGGGCTCCGCCGAGAGCGTGCCCACCGTGCTCCACGGCGTGGTCGAGGGACAGGGGGCCGTCGCCGCCTTCCAGGTGGCCGCGGCGACCTGGCTGGTGGTCCTCTTTCCCAGGACGCCGTCGCACCTGCCGCTGATCCCGGTGGCGCTGTCGGTGGCGATGCTGACCGCCCTGCTCTGGGGGTTCGAGCTCAACCGCCGCCGCGCCGAGCAGGCTCAAGGCAGGGCCGAGGGAGCCTTCCAAGAGAAGCAGAACCTGCTCAGCACCATGCAGGTGCCGCTGGTGGTGGTGGACCCGAACACCGACGAGGTGGTCTACGGCAATCAGGCGGCCGAAAAACTGGGCGTACGGGCCGGCTCGCGGATCGGCGACATGGTCTCCTCCGACCCCAGAGCGCGCGCCCACTACGAGCGCATGCAGGTGGCCAAGCCCGAGCCGCGCCGCGCCTACGGTCTGCCCGTGCGGGTGTTGGGCGAGGACGGCCGCGAGGAGGATCGCTACGCCATCGTCCGCTCGGTCGCCGTCACCGCTCCGATCGAGGCCCTGCGCGCGGATGAGCGCCACCGCCTCGGCATCCTCTTCCTGGTCGAGCCCGAGGCCGACCTCGCGCTGCTCACGGAGGCGCTGGAACGGGAGACCCGCCAGGACGAGCGGCGCAAGCTCGCGGGCCTGCTCTCCCACGGCGTCGACACGCTGATCCGCGTGCTCGCCCACAGCCTGCGGGCCGCCGGCGGAGCCGTCTCCAGCCCCGATTTCATCTCCTGGCTGGCGGGCTACGTGGACCGCCGCCTGCGCACCACCGCCTGGCTGCTCGACCACTGGGAGGCCGAGCCGCCGCTGCCGCCCGACAGCTCGGTCGAGGCGCCGCAGGCGCGGGCGACGATCGAGCGGCTGGCGGCCGTCTTCGCCCTCGCCGCCGGGGACGCCGACCTGCGCACCCGCCTGCACTGGGACAACGGCGTGCTCTCCGCGCGGCCGGGCCCGCGCTCCCCTGTGTTCACGGTCGAGATCGACTGGCCCGAGGACTTCTGGTTCGCCTGCCCGGTGCGCGGCGGCTTCGGCTTCTTCCTCGGCGAGACGCTGATCAACGCCATCCGCCATGGCCGCCCGGGCTCTACCCCGTCCCTGCGGGTCACGCTCGACCGGGTGCGCCGGGAGTTCCGCTTCGAGGTGGAGAACGAGCTGCGGACCGGGCTTCCCGGTCATGCCGGCGAGCCGGGGGAGACCTACGGGGGAAAGAGCATCCTGCGGCAGCTCGCGCGGCTGTTCGAATGGCGGGGCCTCATGTTCGAGCGGCGGCGGACGACCTACACGGTCTCCTGGCGCGTGCCGGCGAGCGAGCGGGGGGATCCACGGCGGGCCGATTGATCGGAATATTGATCGGAATATTGATCGAAATATTGACCGGAATGTTAAGCTTTTTCCCAGCGATGAAGCGCCTCACTCTTCTCGCCGCCTGGCTAGCCTGGGCGCTCGCGGCGCCCGCCCGGGCGCTGCCCTCCCCGAAGGACCCGTGGATCGAGCTCCACACGGCGAACTTCACGCTGTTCAGCGACGCCGGCGAGCGCAAGACGCGCGACATCGGCGTGGATCTCGAGCGGCTGCGCGACGTCCTCTCCCAGCTCTCCCCGGGGCTCGCGCTGAGCTCGCCCGTGCCCACCTACATCTTCGTGTTCAGGAACGCCGCCTCGTTCCAGCCCTACGAGAAGACCTACAACGGCCAGCCGCTCACCGCGGGCGGCTACTTCCTGTCCCGCCAGCTCGCCAACTACGTCGCCATCAACGCCTACCAGCACGGCGAAGAGCAAGCGATCATCTATCACGAATACATTCACTACGTGACCCGCACCACCTACGCGAGCCTGCCGCTCTGGCTGCACGAGGGGCTCGCCGAGTACTACAGCACCTTCCAGGTGGGCAGGGACGAGGCCCGGATCGGGCTGCCCGTCCGCGAGCACGTGCTCTGGCTGCGGCAGCACCCGATGATCCCGCTCACCACCCTGTTCGCGCTCGACGAGCGCTCGCCGGAGTACAACGAGACCTCCCGGCGAGGGGGTTTCTATGCCGAGTCGTGGGCCCTGGTCCACTACCTGATCTCCGGCAGCCCGGAGCGCCACCGGCAGACCGCCGAGTACCTCCGCCTCGCGCAGTCCGGCGCGCCGCCGGACCGGATCTTCGCCCAGGCGTTCGGCGCCGGCCCCGCCGCCCTCGAGCGCGAGCTGGGCCTCTACGTGAAGAGATACCTGTTCGATGTCACCCGCGTGCCGATCCGGCCGGAAGCGAACCTCGCCATGGAGGCGCGGCCGATGGCCTGGCCCGACGTGCTCTATCGCCTGGGGGACCTGCTCGGCAACCTGAGCGACGATCATCTCGCCGCCGCCGCGGAGCACTTCCGCGCCGCGCTGGCCGCCCGGCCGGACCACGCGCCCTCCCTCGCCGGGCTCGGGCTGCTCGCGGAGCGGGCCGGCCACGCGGCCGCGGCGCGCTCCTTTTTCGCTCAGGCCGCGAAGCTGGCGCCGGATGATTTCCTCGCGCAGTATCTCTACGCCAGGAACCTGCTCGACGATCCGGAGGTCGACTCCCTGCGGCTGGCGCGCGCCGCCCTGAACCGGGCCGTCGCGCTCCGTCCCGATTTCGGGGAGGCCTGGGCGCGCCTCGGCTACACCTACCAATCCGAGGAGAGCCTGCCTCCCGAGGCCGTGCGGTCCCTGGAGACGGCCTACCGCCTGCTCCCCTCGCGGACGGACGTGGCGCACAATCTCGCGCTGGCCTACGCGCGCACCGGCCAGCCGGCGAAGGCCGAGGAGCTGCTGGAGCGCGTGCTGATTCCCCACGCCAGCCCCGAGGAGGTCGAGAACGTCCGGGAAGCCCTGCTCGACGAGGAGCAGCGGCAGGCCGAGGGGCTGATCGACGACGGCAAGGTCGCCGCGGCGCTCGCCCTCCTGGAGCAGGTGCGGACGAAGACGGGCCGGCCCGAGCGGCGGGCCACGGTGACGCGGCGGATCGACGAGATCCGGCAGGCCCTCAACTACAACACCTTCGTCGAGCGCTACAACCAGGCCGTCGAGCTGGCCACCCGGGGCGACGTCCGGCAGGCGATCGCCATCCTGGAGCCGCTGCTGGCGACCACCGAGGATCCCGCTCAGGTCGAGCGGGCCCGCGCCCTGATCGCGCGCCTGAAGCCGCCCCGGAAGGGGAGAGTGCCGCGATGACGCGCCCGCTGACACGGTGGCTGACGGTCCTGACGCATCGGCCCGGCGTCAGGCAGGACCGCCACGGCGGGCAATTAGAGCGCCAGACCTTCATTTTCAATCATTTGCCCCCGGCCAGGAAGGGTGGTACGGGCCTTGCTATCTATGGAACGCGAGACTCGTAGTGCCCTCCATAAAAGGTTTTCCGGCGGAGCTGGAAAGCCTCTTTTTTGTTTCTTGCGCTGAGCCGCGTCCGGCCATTACACTGAAGGCAAATGTCCGATTCCTCATCGGGGCTCACGGTCGAGCAACCGGCCTGGGGCGAGATCACCGCGGCGGGCGAGAGGCGAAAGCTGGCCCGGGTGCGCATTCCCGCGCTCACCCTCCTCTACCATCCGGACTTCAAGCGGGTCGGCGAGCGGGCGATCCTGCGCGAGCTGCTCGACGGCCGCGCCGTGTCGCTCTCCCGGCTCGAGCCCAGCTTCGAGGCGCCCGAACGCGCCGGCTCGCGGCCGCTGCTCGACCGCCACGTCAGCCGCTCGCCCCTCCGCCTCACCCGCGCCAAGGACGGCTCCTTCGAGCTGGCCGCCGGAGAGGGCCGTACGCGGGTGGCGGCGAACGGCGCGCCGGTGCTCGACGCGGCCTCCTTCTCGGCGCTCGAGGTCGAGCGGGGGGTGATCCTCGAGCTGGCCAACCGCGTCGTCCTGCTGCTGCACACCCTGCCGGCCAACCCGCCCCGCACGGCCGAGCGCTTCGGGCTGATCGGCGAGAGCGAGGCCGTCCTGCGGATGCGCCACGACGTCCGCCGGGTGGCCGACCTCGAGGTGCCGGTGCTGCTGCGCGGCGAGACCGGCACGGGCAAGGAGCTGGTCGCCCAGGCGATCCACCAGGCCAGCCGCCGCGCCGATCAGCCCTTCCTCTCCCTGAACATGGGCGCCATCCCGCCGTCGCTCGCCACCGCCGAGTTGTTCGGCTCGGTCAAGGGGGCCTTCACGGGCTCGGTCCGCGACCAGCCCGGCTACTTCCAGCGCGCCCACGGCGGCACCCTGTTCCTCGACGAGATCGGCGAAGCCCCGCACGAGGTCCAGGTGATGCTGCTGCGCGTGCTCGAGACGGGCGAGATCCAGCGCGTCGGCGGGTCCGGCCTCCAGAAGGTCGACGTGCGGCTGATCGCGGCGACGGACTCCGACCTGGAAGTGGCGATCGAGCGGGGGAGCTTCCGCGCGCCCCTGCTCCACCGGCTCTCCGGTTACGAGATCCTGCTGCCCCCTTTGAGGGAGCGCCGGGACGATTTCGGCCGGCTCTTCTTCCACTTCCTGGCCGAGGAGCTGCGGAGCGTCGGCGAGGAGCACCGCCTGGCGCCGCCGCGGGACGACGCCCCGCTCTGGATTCCGCCGTCCGTGGTGGCCCGCCTGGCGCGCTATGGCTGGCCGGGCAACGTCCGGCAGCTCCGCAACGCCGTGCGGCAGCTCGTGATCGCCAGCCGCGCCAGCGACACCCTGGAGATCGGCCCCCAGATCGAGCGCCTGCTGCGCGAGGCCGCTCCCGGCGCGCCGCTCCCCGAAGCCGTCTGGGAACCGGGTTTCGAGGCTCCGGCCATGCGGCGCCCGAACGCCGAGTACCGCTCCCCGTCCGAGATCACCGAAGCCGAGCTGACCGAGGCCCTGCGCGCCGCCCACTGGGAGGTCAAGCTGGCCGCCGAGCGGCTCGGCATCTCGCGGCCGTCGCTCTACCTGCTGATCGAGAAGTTCCCGGCGATCCGCAAGGCGTCCGACCTCACCCGGGAGGAGATCCTGGAGGCGCGCCGGCTCTGCGGCGGCAGCCTCGACGCCCTGGTCGAGCGCCTGGAGGTCTCGAAGAAGGGTCTCCAGCAGCGGATGACGCAGTTGGGGATCACATAGGCGGGGCAGGCCGGCCCACTCCCGTCAAACAGGTACACTAGAGCGCGACGGGAGGATCGGATGGGCATCGAGGAAATCCTTCAAAACAAACGCGACGAGATCCTGGAGATCGCGAAGCGCCACGGCGCCGACCGGGTCCGCGTGTTCGGCTCGGTCGCGCGGGGAGAAGCGCGGTCGGACAGCGATATCGATTTCCTCGTTCGCCCGGGCCCGAAAACCTCCGCGTGGTTCCCGGCGGGACTGGTCCTGGATCTCGAAGAGCTGCTCGGGCGCAAAGTCGACGTCCTCACCGAGAACGCACTCCACTGGTACATTCGCGATCGGGTCCTCTCCGAGGCGGTGCCCCTGTGAAGGACGAGCGTCTCTACCTCGTTCAGATGCTCGAGCGGGCGGAGCGTATCTTTGGTTATACCGAGGGAGGGCGCGACGAGCTCCTGCGCGATCCCAAGACCCAGGACGCCGTCATCCGCAGCTTCGAGGTCATGGGAGAGGCCGCCAAGCGGGTGCCGCAATCCATCCGGGATCAGGCTCCCGAGATCCCCTGGCGCAGGCTCGCAGGCTTCCGGGACGTGCTGATCCACCAGTACGAGGGCGTGGATCTCGAAGAGGTCTGGAAGCGGGTCGCGGAGGACCTGCCTCCCCTCTTCGAGTCGCTCAAGAGCCTGCTCGCAAAGCTCCCGGCGCCGGATTGAGCTAGCTACTCCAATTGGCGGCTCTCAGTTGGCCGTTCTTGAAGCTGATTCTCATCAGCGAGACCCAAAGGGTCAGCGTCTTCGACGTCGCCCTGCTGAGCCTGTGCACGGTCTTGGGCATCTCGGTCGCCACCCTCTTCCTTCTCAATAAATGTTCGTAGGGGATCTGCACAACGATTCAGAGGCCCAGATGGACGTTCTCGCAGCCCACATGCAGGTGAATATCGAGAGCGAGATCCGCGCCGCCTACGAGGTCATGGTCCGGATGGAGAAGGAGATCACCCGGAGCCTTCCTCACGGAGCTGACGTTCAGACGATCAATGAGCCCGACATTCTGACCAAATATCCAACGCAATTCAAACATAGCTTTTCACTGGTACAGACTTTCATGCTTCTCCGACGTCTGGCGTCCACGCTCCCAGCCTTCAGGGCTTGCCCGGCTCCCGCGGCGGCGGCAGCGCCTTGTTCGGGTAGGCCGGGGCCTTGGGGATCGGCACGGGCTCGGCCTTGATCTTCTCCTGGAGATAGTGGACCGCGGCGTCGAGCTGGGCGTCCCCGCCCTCGAAGGTGGCGTGGGGCGGATCGTCCACCACGAGGTCGGGATCGACGCCGTGCCCCTCGATCAGCCAGGTCCCCTCCGGGCCGTAGACGCCGAACTCGGCGGCCGTCGCGATCCCCTTGTCCACCAGGATGTTGCTCGAGGTGAGCCAGATCTCGCCGCCCCAGGTGCGCGTGCCGATCACCTTGCCGAGCCCCAGCCGCCGTACCCCCTCGGCGAAGGCCTCGCCGTCCGAGGAGGTCCCCTCGTTGATCAGCACCGCCAGATGACCGCGGAAGGCGTAGGGCATGTTCGAGTAGGGCGCGCCCGTGCGCGGCTGCCACCAGAACCACGCCTTGCGCATCAGCTTGGCCAGGATCCAGCTCTCGATGCTGCCCCCCTCGTTGTTGCGCACGTCGACGATCAGCCCCTGCCGGTTGAAGGCCGGGTAGAAGTCGCGCGCCCAGCTCGTGTAGTCCTCGCCGCCCATCGCCCGCAGGTGGACGTAGCCGATCTCCCCGTGGCTCGCCGCGTCCACGGCGAGCCGCCGCGAGACCTCCCAGTCGCTGTAGCGCAGGTCCGCCGCCTTCTTCGGCGAGATGGACGTCACCACCACGTCCCGGCCCTTGCGGGCCTTGCCGTCCGCGCTCTTGCCGTCTGAGATCCTCAGCAGCGTCTGCCGGTCCGCCTGGTTGCGCAGCAGGAGCCCCGGGTCCGGCGCCGACAGGGTGGGGACGCCGTTGATCGATTCGACGACGTCCCCCTCCTTCACCCCGACCCCCGGAGCCAGCAGCGGCCCGGCCGCTGAGGGCAGGTCGGGGTCCGCCCGGTAGAGGCGCTCCACCCGCCAGCCGCCGGCGGCGGCATCGCGCGCCAGCGCCGCCCCCAGCGAGGCGACCTCGGCGGCGTCCACGCCCTTGCGGTGCTCGCCGCCGTAGACGAAGGTGTGCAGGGCCGACAGCTCGCTCACCATCTGCCCCAGCAGATCGTCGAGCTCCGAGCGGCTGGTCACCCGCAGGCTCAGCGGGCGGTACTTCTCCAGCATCGCCGGCCAGCCCACGCCGTGCATCTTGGGGTCGTAGAAGTAGTCGCGCTCGAGCCGCCAGGCCTCGCGGAACATCTGCCGCCACTGCTCGCGGGGATCGACCGCGAAGGTCCAGCCGGAGAGGTCCACCTTGAGCTTGTCCAGGCCCTTCTCATCGGTAGGGGGCTCCTCGCCGGTGTCGAGCACGTAGAAGTCTTCCCCTTTGCGGATCAGGAGCTTCTTGCCGCTGTCCGCGAGGTCGTAGTCCTGGACGTCGGCCAGCACCGTCTTCACCTCGATCTTCTCGTTGTCGAACGGCACGCTCTGGAGCGCGAGCGCGTCCTCCTCCAGTCCGGGCTCGGCCGCGATCCAGTACAGGCGATCGTCGTTCGCCGACAGCCCGGCGTAGTTGCCGGGCGGCACCGGGACCTGGTAGAGCCGGGAGGCCAGGCCGTCGAGATCGATCGTCACCTTGGGCGGCGCCTTCGGCTTCTCCTCCTCCTTCCCGGCCTCCTTGCCCTCCTTCGGTTCCCGCTTCGCCTTGTCCTCCTTCTCGTCCCTGCCGGCGGCCGCGGGCTCACCCGGGCCATCCTTGGGCTTGGGCGGGTGCAGCTCGTCCGCCGGCTGGAAGGGGGAACGGGTGTCCTTCCTCAGGGCGAGGCCGAAGATCCCGGTCGTCGCGGTGAGGTAGGGATCGGGCTGGCGGGGTCCCCAGGGGCTGTGGACGAGCGTATGGAGGCTGCGGTCCGAGAGGAAGTAGAGCCACTTGCCGTCCCGGCTCCAGGTGGGGCTCGTGCTGTTGAAACGGTCGGAGGTCACGGCGACCGTGGTGCCGGTCTCGACGCGGTAGAGATAGATGCGGTTGAACGAGTTGGGCCCGGGCACCGACCAGGCCAGCCAGCGGCTGTCCGGCGACCAGGCGAGATCCTGGATGTCGCCGTCGGCGGCGGTGGCGACCAGCTTCTGGGCGCGGGTCTTGAGGTCGAGCAGCCAGAGCTGCAGGTTCTTGTCGTGATGGGCGATCCAGCGCCCGTCGGGAGAGGGCTCCCCCTCCCAGCGCAGCACCTTGCCGTCGCGGGTGAGCTGCTCGGCCGCGCCGACGCCGTTGGCGGGGAACTTCCAGATCTCGACCTCGCCGCTCTCGTCCGACATCGCGAAGACGCCCTTGCCGTCCGGCAGGAAGCGGGCCTCGCGGTAGCGCACCCCCGCCTTGCGGGTCACCTCGACGATCCTCCCCTGCCTGGCCGGAACGACGAACACCTGCCCGCGGGCGGTGAGCACGATGCGGTCGCCGGTGGGCGACATCCGGGCCGAGGTCAGGAACTCCATCGGCTTCTTCACCCAGCTCTCCCGCATCTGGTCGAAGTCGGAGATCAGGTGGATCGCGACCGGCGCGTCCTGGCCCGCCGCGACGTCGAAGGTCCGCAGGTCGGCCCCGAGCTGGTAGACGATCCGGCCGTCGGAGAGGTCGGGCGAGGTCACGTCCCACCCCCGGTGGGAGGTGTGCTGGCGCAGGTCCTTGCCGTTCTCGTCCATCGACCAGAGGTTCATCGTGCCGTCGCGGTCGGAGACGAAGTAGACCCGCCCCTGCCAGAGCATCGGGGCCTTGCTGGTGCCGGCGAAGTCGGCGGTGAGGGGCACGGCCTCGGCGTCACCCTCCCTGTAACGCCAGAGGCTCTGGACGGCCCCGCCCTGGTAGCGCTTGGTGTGGCTCCCCTGGAAGGCGAAGCGGGTGAAGAACAGGGTCTTGCCGTCCGGCGCGTAGGCCCCATCGCTCGCCTGCGCCAGCGGCACGAGCGTCCGCCGGCCGGTGGCGGGATCGATCCGCGCGAGCTGCGTGTTGGGCAGCCGCGAGTCGTGCGCCGTGGCGTAGAGGATCTCGCCGCCGGGCGTCCAGCCGACCACCTGGGCCTTCTCCCCCTCGAACGTCCGGCGCGCCGGCAGCCCGCCGTCGATCGGCATGGTGTACACCTCGGCCGGCCCCTCATAGGCCGCCGAGAAGGCGATCGTGCGGCCGTCCGGCGAGATCGCGGGGTTCGACTCCTCCGCCGGATGGGTGGTCAGCCGCGTCGCCACCCCTCCACGGCGGTCCACCCGCCAGAGATCCCCTTCGGCGGCGAACACGATCGTGTCGCCGTGGATGGCGGGATAGCGGTAATAGCCGAGCGTCTCCTCCCCGCGCAGGGCGCAGGGGAGCAGCAGGAAAGCGAGCGCGAGAAGCCGTCGTGTCACGGGGAGATCCTCCGGGCGCGGATGTTAGCAAATGGGCGCCCTCCCGTGGCCCTCATCTTGCACTCGGCCCTCGGGCATGTTAAACAACATCGACCTGCGTGAGCTGGCCCAGATCTCCGGACCCGAACGGGCCTTCATCAGCCTCTATCTCACCAACAAGGAGTCGTACGGCGGCCTCAAGGGGCGCATCGACACCCTCCGCTCCCTGCTCAAGGACGATCCCGCCGAGACCGAGCACTTCGAGGAGAACCTGAAGCTCGTCGAGACCTGGCTCGCCGAGCACACCTGGGAGACTGAGGGCGTCTGCCTGTTCGTCTGCTGGGCGCTCGACTACCAGCAGGCCTACCCGCTGACGGTCGCCGTGCCCGACCTGCTCTGGGTGGACTCCTCGCCCTACATCCGTCCCCTCGCCGAGCTCCAGGACGAGTACGAGAACTTCGTCGTGGTGGCGGCGGACAACACCGCCTCGCGCATCTTCTTCGTCACCTCGGCGCGGGCGGACGAGGACGCCCGCATCAAGGGGGACATCAAGAACAACGTCAAGAAGGGTGGCTGGTCGCAGAAGCGCTACGAGCGGCGGCGCGTCAACGATCTGGTGCACTACTCCAAGGAGATCGTGGACGTCCTCACCGAGATGGACCAGAAGGAGACGTTCGACCGCCTCCTGCTCGTCGGCTCGCAGGAGACGATGGTGCAGATCGAGAGCGCCCTCACCCCGCCGCTCGCCGCCAAGCTCGCCGGCAAGCAGAACGTGGACTTCAGCGCCGGAGACGACCAGATCTTCGACGCCGCCTTCGACCTCTTCGCCGCCGCCGAGCGGGACGCCGAGGCGAAGCTCTGGGACAAGATCAAGGACGAGGTCTGCCGGGGCGGACTGGCCGTGACCGGCCCCGAGGAGGTGCTGAAGGCCGCCGCCGTGGGCCGGGTCGAGAAGATCGCCGTCACCCGCGACGCCAAGCTCTCCGGCACCCGCTGCCGGGACTGCGAGAACCTCTCGGCGGGCGAGCTCAAGAAATGCAAGATCTGCGGCTCGGCCGACGTCTTCGCGGTCGACCTGGTCAACGAGCTCGCCGAGCTGGCGGCCCTCACCAGCGCCGAGACCGACTTCGTCGATCCCATCCAGGGGCTCTCCGAAGCCGGCGAGGTGGCGGCGCTGCTGCGCTATTGAGGAGCTGGACCCGGGTCGTAGGCCTCCGGACCCGTGAATTCAGGGCCGCGACCCGGCTCGCGGTCCACTGGACCCGAGA
>DASWRX010000108.1:0-5424 GCA_036402955.1 Thermoanaerobaculia bacterium | reverse complement strand
CTTGCGTGACCGCTCGTCTCGGTCACTCTGCACCGCCAGGGCAAGGTCCTCTTCGGCTTCTCCGGCGAACACGAGGACCCCTTCCTTGCGGACCAGACCTGCTCGGCTGCCGACCGGCTTCAGGAGGATGCCGCCGCTCCTCTCCTCAATGGTCAGCACAGTTCCGGCCGATAGCCCTAGATCGTCACGGAGCTCCTTGGGGAGCTCGATCCTGCCGAGTTGGTCGAGAGTCGCTTCCATGGCTCACCTCGCAGTAATTCTACATCTCTCGCAGCGGCCCAACCCATGGGCTCGCTCACGCCATCAGCCGGCACTATCCTCACCAGTGGCTTCTGGTCGAGGCGCTGCTAACGGGGACCACGTGCTTCGCACATCGCTAAGGGCTCGTCGCGAAATAACTTGACCAGTTCCCGAGAGCTCAGCCCCGAGGCGTCCGGCCCGAAGGGCCGGGAGATCAGAGCCCAGGGCTGAGGCCGCAGGCCGATGCCCTGGGTTGAGGAATGACAACGTGGGGCGGCCTGAAGGGTCGCGAGAGCGTCTTGTCGAGGCGGGTTCTCGCGACCTTTCAGGCCGCCTCGATGGAGCGCCTTTTTTCCCAGGGCATCGGCCTGCGGCCTCAGCCCTGGGCTGGAATCTCCCGACCCGTTGGGTCGGACGCGGAAATGACACAATTACTCCGTGACGAGCCCTAAGCTAAGAGACAGGCGCTGCCACGGGAGGCGACCCGTGGTAGTGCGGAGGCCAACATGATCTGGACGGATATCCGCCGGCACTATCCTCACCAGTGGCTCCTGGTCGAGGCGCTGCTGGCACATTCGGAAGCGGGAAAACGGCAACTGGACGAGTTGGCCGTCGTCGACGCGTTCCCGGACGGGGAAACAGCTCTCCGTGGATACTTGAGACTCCACCGCGACGCTCCGTCGCGGGAGCTGTACGTTGTCCACAGCGATCGCGAAGAGTTGGAGATCACCGAACGCACCCTCGGACTGGATTACCTGCTGCGGGTCGGTGCCCTCATTGATCTCCAGAGCCTCGACCTTCGTCTGCCGGACCTCCCATAGTCGAGCGGGGCCATCGAGACCCAGTAACCCTCGACCGACACGGTCGGCGAGCCCCGCCCGGGAAGACTTCCGGGCGGGGCGCCC
Source organism: Thermoanaerobaculia bacterium (assembly GCA_036402955.1). GTDB lineage: Bacteria > Acidobacteriota > Thermoanaerobaculia > Multivoradales > UBA5704 > DATARR01. The sequence goes on along the minus strand of DASWRX010000108.1, from coordinate 4,279 downwards.
TGCTTACTGCGCCAGGCGGGCGGGCGACGATCTGGCCGGCCGGCCGCGAGCCTTTCGGCTCTCCGGCATCCCCTCAGTGAGCCGCCGCAGGTGCTCCGGTCCGCTGGCGTGGTCAAGCGCCGGCTTCCTGCGGTAGACTCTAGTCCTCCAAGGAGGACTCATGAAGAAGAAGATGAAGAAACTGGTGCTGGCGAAGGAGACGGTGCGGGGATTGGACAACCGAGACGTCCTGAGGCAGGTAGCCGGCGGGACGGTTGTCTCAGGTTGCACCGCCTGCGACCCCAGCGACGGCAGCTGCTGTAGCTGCTATAACGGCTGCGTGGATGGTCCTATAGGGTAGGAGTGCAAAACCACTCCTACCCCCCTCTACCACTCACACCGAGCTAGGACCAATGCTGTTCATTTAAGGCGTTCCGAGCGTAGGGGAGGGGCTCGCCCCCTCCCGGGCGGGGGCAAGCCCCGCCCCTACATTTCAGTCAAAGTAAACAGTATTGGAGCTAGGACACCATCCCCCGCGGGGCAGATAGCAGGACCCGCGGGGTCGGTGCTGCGGGAGCTCCAACTTTAGATCCACTACACCAGCTCGCGCTCGAGCTCGTCCAGGAGGAGCTCCTCGGCGGCCAGGGCGAGCGCCGCGGCGGTCGTCCGCTCAAGGAGGCTCGCGAGCGGCAGGCGGACGCCGAGCTCCTGCTCCAGGCGATGGCGGACACGAGGGAGGAGGAGCGAGCGGCCGCCCAGGGCGAAGAAGTCGTCCTTCCGCCCGACGCGTGGGACGCCCAGGACGTCGCGCCAGACGTAGGCCACCGCCTCCTCGGCCGGCGTCGCCGGCGCTTCGTAGCCGCCGGCCGAGGCCGCCTCGAGCTTCGGGGTCGGAAGCGCCCGGCGGTCGAGCTTGCCGCTCGCGTTCCGCGGCAAGACGGGAAGCCGGGCGAAGAGCGACGGCACCGCCGGCTCGGGGAGGCGCTCTTTCAAGAACCCGCGGAGCTCGGCCGCCGTGGCGCCTTCCCCCGGCCGCGCCGCCCACCAGGCGACCAGCGCGCGCTCGCCGGCGCGCCGCTCGTCGATCCCCACGGCCGCCTCGGCGACCGCCGGGTGCTGCGCGAGCACCCCCTCGATCTCCGCCAGCTCGATGCGGTAGCCGCGCAACTTGACCTGGCGGTCGATGCGGCCGAGGTACTCGAGCGCGCCTTCCTCCCATCCATCCAGACGATGGCGCGCCAAATCGCCGGTCGTGTACATCCGCGCGCCCGAGCGGCCCGCGAAGGGGTCGGGAAGGAAGGTGCGGGCGGTCAGGTCCGGGCGCCCGAGGTAGCCGCGGGCGAGGGTCTCGCCGCCGATCGCGAGCTCGCCGGGGATCCCCGGCGGGCAGAGCTCGCGCGCGCCGTCCAGGACGTAGGCGCGGGCGCCCGGCAGCGGCCGGCCAATCGGGAACTCGCGGAGCTCGCGGAGCGGGCTCCGCGGACCGTCCGGATCGCCATGGACGGCGTGCGAGGTGGCGCCGACGGTGACCTCCGTCGGCCCATAGGAGTTGATCACCCGCACCGCGGGGCCGAGCTGACGGCGCAGGCGCGCGACGCGTTCCGGGAGCGCCCGCTCGCCGCCGAAGACGAGGAGGCGGAGGGATGGCGGCCAGGCGGCCTCGCCGGCGTCGACCCTGTCGACCAGCTCCTGCCAGAAGACGGTGGGCAGGTCGCAGACGGTCACCCCCCAGCTCGCGCAGGCGCCCAGGAAGGCCGGCGCCCCGGCGAGCATCGCGTCGTTGCGGAGGATCAGCGCCGCGCCGCTCGCCAGGCAGCAGAAGATCTCCTCGGCGCTGGCGTCGAAGGAGAGGGAGGCGAACTGCAGCATGCGGTCGGAGGGGGTGAGCGCGAGGTCCCGCCGCGTCGCGAGGACGTAGCTCGCGAGCCCGCCGTGGCGGATCATCACCCCCTTGGGCGCGCCGGTCGAGCCCGAGGTGTAGATGACGTAGGCGAGGCCCTCGCGGCCGGCCTCAGGCATCGGGTCAAGCGTCGGGTCGCTCGCCGGCTCTCCCGTCGGCACCGGCTCGGCCTCGAGGGCCGGCCAGATCTCGTCGAGGTCGACGACGGGCAGGCCGGCGAGCCTGGCCGCCTCGCGCGCCGCCGCGTGCCCGCCGCCGGTGAGGAGCGCCGCGGCGACGGCGCCGCGCCCGACGTCCTGGCCGGTGTCCCGCCCCATGTCGCCGATGTCGCTGAGGATGACGGCCAGGCGCTCGACCGGGCTCGCCGGGTCGAGCGGCACGTAGGCTCCTCCCGCGGTGAGCACGGCAAAGACGGCGGCGACCATGCGCGGCGAGCGCTCGAGGGCGATCGCCACCCGGCTCTCCGGGCCGATCCCCTGGGCGACGAGCCGGCGTGCCAAGCCTCGCGCGAGGCGTGCGAGCTCGCCATAAGAGACCTCCCGACCCTCGGCACCCTCGGCGACGATGGCCGGCGCGCCGGGCGTGCGCGCCGCCTGGGCGAGGAAGGCGTGATGGGCCAACGGCGGCTGGGCCCCGGCTTGGCCGTCCTCGCCGTGCTCGCCGCCGTCGCCGCCGTCGCTCCAGGCGAGGAGCTGGCGGCGCTCGGACGTCGAGAGGAGGGGGAGCTCGGCGAGCGGCCGCTCCGGCGCGGCGAGCGCGGCGGCGAGGAAGGCCGCCAAGTGGTCGAGGAGGCGCGCCGCCGTCACCTCGGTGAACAGGAGGGCGTCGTAGGCGAGCCGCAGCCCGATGCCGCCACCGCCCTCTCCGTCGCCGCGGGGATCGGACCTCTCTTCGGCGATAAGGCCGAGCTCGAAGACCTCCCCCGCCAGGTCCGCCGCGGGATCGGGAGGCGAGACGGCGATCCGGAGGCCCGCGAAGGAGAGCCGCGGCGCCGGCTGGCTCCGGAGGAGGAACATGACCTGGAACGGCGGCGCGCGGCGCGGGTCGCGCGGCAGGCCCAGGGCCGTGAGGAGCATCTCGAGCGGCAGGTCCTGGTGCGCGGCGGCGGCCGCCGCCGCCTCCCGGACCTCGTCGACGAGCGGGCCGTAACCGCGGTCGAGCCGCGGGCGGGCGCGGAGGACCAGGGTGTTGCGGAAGGGACCGATCAGCCCCTCGGCCTCCGGGCGGCGGCTCTCGACCGGCGTGCCGACGAGGAGGTCCTCCTCGCCGCCGGTGCGCCCGAGGACGGCGGCCCAGGCAGCCAGGAGGGTCGAAGAGAGCGTCGCCCCGCACCGGCCGCCCAACTCGCGGAGGGCCGCGGCGAGCGGCGCCGGCAGCACGCGGTAGACCTCGCCGGCGAGGAATCCATGCGTCGAGGCGCGGTCGAAGTCGGCCGGCAATCGCAGGACGGGAAGCGGCGGGGCGAGCTCGCGCCGCCAGGGATCGACCTCGCCGGCGAGCGTATCGCCCGCGAGGTGCAGCCTCTGCCAGAGCGCATAGTCGGCGTACTGCAAGGGGAGCTCCGGGAGCGGCGACGGCCGTCCCGCGGCGAAGGCCTCGTAGAGCGCCGCGACCTCTCGCCAGAGAACGAGGCTCGATCCGCCGTCGAAGACGATGGGGTGGGCGGTGAGGAGCCCGGCGTGCCGGTCCGCCGAGAGGCGCACGAGAGCGACGCGGAAGAGAGGCTCCGCCGCGAGGTCGAACGGGCGCCGCCGCTCCTCGGTGGAGAGGCGCGCGACCTCGGGCCTCCACGACGGCTCCGGAAGGCCGGCGAGGTCGACGAGCGGCAGCGGCCGGCGCGCGGCGGGGGCGACGACGGGCTCCGGCGCGCCGCCTGGCGCGGCGAAAGTGGTGCGCAGGGTCTGGTGCCGGCGGACCACCTCGTCGAGCGAGCGGGCGAGGAGGGCGGGGGCGAGCGGACCCGAGATGTCGACGGTGTGGAAGAGGTTGCAGGTTGCCGCGCCGGGGTCGATCTGGTCGAGGAGCCACATCCGCTCCTGGGCGAAGGAGAGCGGGCAGACCGTTTCCTCCTGAAGCGCCGTCACACCAGGTCGCACGGTTTGTCGGGGCAGCGTGCAGGTCGGTCGTTCCGCCAGGGTTCCCATGACAAGACAGCTTCGCATGGGGGCGGCGATGGGTCAAAGACGATCCGGCCCACCGGCGGGCTACTGTCCGCCCCCAACGGCTGACAGGTTGTCTTCAGTTGAGGAGGTCTTCCTTGTTGAATTCGACTCGATGCTTGCCGGCTGGCGACTTGGAGCCTCAACTTTCGCCGAGTGTGTGCCGCAGGCGTGCGAGCTCTTCCTCCAGCGCTCGACTTCTCTCCTCGGCGGCGGCGGCTTTGTCCTCGGCCTGGCGTCG
>DASWRX010000107.1:0-7490 GCA_036402955.1 Thermoanaerobaculia bacterium | reverse complement strand
GTGCTGGTGAACGAGATCGGAGCGCTCTATCCGGCGTTTCTCGCCGGCAGCCCAAGCCCGTTGCCGGAGCTTCCCGTGCAATATCCGGATTTCGCCGTCTGGCAACGCCGCCGGCTGTCCGGAGCGCTTCTGGAGGCGGAGCTCGGCTGGTGGCGCAGCCGGCTGGCAGGCATGTCGCCGGTCCTGGAGCTGCCGGCCGACCATCCGCGGCAGGCGGTCCGCAGCACGCGGGGAGCCGGGCGGACCTTCCTCATGGATCCGGCGGCGCTCTCGGAGCTTCAGGCGCTCTCCCGCCGCCATGAGGCGACGCTCTTCATGACGCTGCTGGCCGGCTTCTTCGTCGTCCTGCAGCGCTACACCGGCGAGGACGATCTCGCGGTGGCGACGCCGATCGCCGGCCGCACCCGGGCGGAGCTCGGACCGCTGATCGGCTTCTTCATCAACACGCTGGTGCTGCGGACGGACCTCGGCGGCAATCCGAGCTTCAGCGATCTCCTCACCCGGGTGCGCGAGACGACGCTCTCCTCCTACGCGCACCAGGAGCTGCCGTTCGAGCGCCTGGTCGAGGAGCTCGCGCCGGAGCGGGACCTGAGCCGGCCGCCGCTCGTGCAGGTGATGTTCACCCTGGAGAACGCCCCGGAGGGCACGCTCGAGCATCCCGGCATCAAGATCATCCCGGAAGGCACCGGGCTGGGGGTCGCGAAATTCGAGCTGACCTGCACCTTCAGGGAGCTCGAGGAGGGTCTGCTCGGCATGCTCGATTACAGCCGGGAGCTGTTCGAGGGCCCGACGATGGTCCGCCTGGGCGGACATCTCGAGCGGCTCCTCTCCGGCGTGCTGGCCGAGCCGCAACGGCCGCTCGCGGAGATCGCTCTCCTCGCTCCCGGCGAGCGCCACCAGCTCCTGGCCGAATGGAACGACACGGTGGTGGGCTACCCGCGCGGCCACACCCTGCAGGAGCTGGTCGCGGCGCAAGCCGATCGGACGCCCGGCGCGGTGGCCGCAGTGGACGAGGGTGAGCAGGTCACCTACCGCGAGCTGGTGGACCGCGCCCGCCAACTGGCCGGCCATCTGGCCAGGCTCGGCGTGAAGCCGGACGGCCGGGTGGGCGTGCTGCTGGAGCGCTCGCTCGCGATGATCACCGGCCTGCTCGGCGTGCTGGAGGCGGGTGCGGCGTACGTGCCGCTCGATCCCACGCTCCCGGGGGAGCGGCTGGCGACGCTCGCCGAAAACGCCGGCCTTTCCGCGGTGGTCACCCAGGACCGGTTCTCGGCTCTGCTGCCGGTGGGGGGGCCGCCGGTGGTGTTCCTCGACGCCGGCGGGGGCCGGGCCTGGAGATCGGACGGATCCGTCGGATCGGACCGATCGGTCGGATCCGACAGGCCCGGCCAAGCCATGGGTGAGGGCCTCGCCTACGTCCTCTACACCTCCGGCTCGACGGGGACTCCCAAGGGGGTGATGATCCCCCACCAGGGAATCGTCAACCGGCTGCAGTGGATGCAGGAGGCGTACGGCCTGACGGCCGAGGACCGCGTCCTCCAGAAGACGCCGTTCGGGTTCGACGTCTCGGTGTGGGAATTCTTCTGGCCGCTCCTGACCGGGGCGCGCCTCGTGTTCGCACAGCCCGAAGGGCACAAGGATCCCCGCTACCTGGCCGATCTCATCGCGCGCGAGAAGATCACCACCGTCCACTTCGTGCCCTCCATGCTGGAGGTGTTCCTGGAGACGCCGGGGCTCGAAGAGCTGGCGTCGCTGCGCCGGGTGGTGGCGAGCGGCGAGTCCCTGCCGCCGCAGCTCGTGCGGCGTTTCTTCTCCCGCCTCCCTCAGGCCGAGCTGCACAACCTGTACGGGCCGACCGAGGCGTCGGTCGACGTGAGCTTCTGGCCCTGCGTTCCCGAGCCTCCCGGCGATGTGGTCCCGATCGGCCGGCCGATCGCCAACCACCAGCTCCATGTGGTGGACCGCTCTCTCGCGCCGCAACCGGTCGGGGTTCCGGGCGAGTTGCTGCTCGGCGGTCCGGGGCTCGCGCGCGGCTATCTCGGACGGCCGGACCTGACCGCGGCGGTGTTCATCCCCGATCCGTTCGGCGAAGGAGCTGGCGGGCGGCTCTACCGCACGGGTGACCTGGTGCGCCGGCTGGCCGACGGCACGGTGCACTACCTCGGCCGCATCGACCATCAGGTGAAGATCCGCGGCTTCCGCATCGAGCTGGGAGAGATCGAGGCCGCTCTCACCCGCCTCCCCGGCGTGCGCGAGGCGGTGGTGCTGGTGCGGGATGGCGACAAGCGCCTGGCCGCCTACGTCGCAAACACCGTCACGGCCCTGGAGCCGGCACCGGTGCCTGCGCTTGGACCAGCGCTGGTACCAGAAGATCTGCGCACGGCGCTCCGCCGGACGCTCCCCGAGGCGATGGTGCCGGCGGAGGTCACGGTCCTCCCGAGCCTGCCGCTCAACGCCAACGGCAAGGTCGACCGCCGCGCGCTCGCGAAGATGGCGCCGGCCATCATGCGCCCGGTGGCGCGTTTCCTGGCGCCGCAGGGACCGGTCGAAGAGGTGCTGGCGCAGATCTGGACCCAGGTGCTCGGCGGCGAGCGGCGCGGATTGGAGAGGATCGGCGCCCAGGACGACTTCTTCACCCTGGGAGGCCACTCGCTCCTCGCGACACAGGTGATGTCGCGGGTGCGCGACGCCTTCGGAGTAGAGCTGCCGCTGCGCGCGTTCTTCGAGGCGCGGACGGTCACCGCGCTCGCGGCGCGCATCGACAGCGAACGCCGGGGGGAGCACGCGCAGCCTTCTTCCATCCTGCCGGTGCCCCGGGACCGCGACCTGCCGCTCTCGTTCGCCCAGCAGCGCTTGTGGTTCCTCGACCACCTGGCGCCGGACAACCCGTTCTACAACATGTACGGCGCCGTCCGCCTGACCGGCGTGCTCGACCTGGACGCCCTGCGCGGAGCTTTCCGCGAGATCGTCCGCCGCCAGGAGGCGCTGCGCACCACGTTCCAGCCCGGTGAGCACGGCCCCGTCCAGGTGATCGCACCGGCGCCGTCCTTCGAGGTTCCGCTGGTCGATCTGGAGGGGCTGGCGGAGGATCTCCGAAGGCGGGAGCTGGCGCGGCTTTCGGGCGACGAAGCGCGGCGTCCGTTCAACCTCGCCAGGGGACCGCTCGTCCGCGCCGCCCTGCTCCGCATCGCCGCGCAGGAGCACACGCTGCTGGTGAATCTGCACCACATCATTTCGGACGGCTGGTCGATGGGCATCCTGTTCCACGAGCTGGCGACCCTGTACGGCGCGTTCTGTCAGGGGGCGCCGTCGCCGCTGCCGGAGCTGCCCATCCAGTACGCGGACTTCGCGGTCTGGCAGCGTGAATGGCTGTCCGGCGAACGGCTCGCCGCGGAGCTGGACTATTGGCGTCGGCAGCTCGCCGGCATCCCGGAGAGCCTGGAGATGCCGTTCGACCATCCGCGGCCGGCGGCCGAATCCTTCCGCGGCGCGACCGAGACCTTTGCGTTGCCGGTCGAGCTTGCGCGCGCTCTCTCCGCGCTCACCCGCCGCCGCGGTGCGACGCAGTCGATGACCCTCCTCGCCGGCTTCACGGCGCTCCTCGGCCGCTTCGCAGGGCGCGAGGACGTCGCCGTCGGCATGGCCATCGCCAACCGCACGCGGCGCGAGGTCGAGGGTCTGATCGGCTTCTTCGTCAACACGCTGGTCCTGCGCACGGATCTGTCGGGCACGCCGGGCTTCGCGCAGCTCGTCGGCCGGGTCCGCGAGACCTCCCTCGCCTCCTACGCGCACCAGGACCTGCCGTTCGAGCGCCTGGTCGAGGAGCTGCAGCCGGAGAGGAGCCTGAGCCGCAACCCGCTGATCCAGGTGATGTGCGGCTACCAGAACTTCCCGCGCACCGAAGCGGAGGTGCGCGGCCTCACCCTCTCGCTGCCGGAGGAAGGCAAAGTGGCCGGCGGCACGGCCAAGTTCGATCTCTCCCTCTTCCTCTTCGAAGACGGCGACCATCTCACCGGAGCGCTCGAATACAACAGCGAGATTTTCGAAGCGGCCACGATGCTGCGCCTGCTGCGCTGCTTCGAGAACCTTCTCGCCGCCGCAGTCGCAGGTCCCGAAACACCGGTCGCCTTCCTGCCGCTCCTCGGCGCGGCGGAGCGCCACCAGCTCGCCTGCGAGTGGAACGACTCCGCCTCGGCGTACCCCGCCACCGCGAGCTTCCAGGAGCTCTTCCTGGAGCACGTGCGCCGCGCCCCGGACGCACCCGCGGTGATCGCGGGCACGGCCAGCCTCTCCTACGCGGATCTGAACGGCCGCGCGGACGGCCTCGCCCGGGCGCTGCGGCACCGGGGAGCCGGACCCGGGAGCTTCGTCGGCCTCTGCGTCGAACGCTCGGCCCAGGCGGTGGTGGCGCTGGTCGCGATCCTCAAGACCGGCGCCGCCTACGTGCCGCTCGATCCCGACTACCCGGCCGAGCGCCTGGCTTTGATGATGGAGGACTGCGACCTCCGCCTGCTGGTCGTGGACGACACGGCCCGGACGCGTCTGCCGCAGGGACTCCTCGCCGGCCGGGAAACCCTCACCCCTGAGGATTTCCCCCGTCTCCCGGAGGAAGGGGGGGCGATGGCAGAGGGGGGTGAGGGGGGTGAGGCCCTCGCGCACATCATCTACACCTCGGGATCGACCGGCCGGCCGAAAGGTGTGGCCCTCTCGCACCGGGCCGTCGTGCGGTTGGTGCGGGAGACCAACTACGTGCACCTGGGACCGGGCGACCGCGTGGCGCAGGTGTCGAACCTCAACTTCGACGCGTCGACCTATGAGATCTGGGGCGCTCTGCTCAACGGCGCCACCCTGGTGGTGATCCCGCGCGACACCGTCTTGTCGCCCCCGGGCTTCGCCGCGGCCCTCTCCGAGCACCGGATCACCAACATGATTCTCGCTTCGGCCCTGTTCGCCCAGATGGCCCGGGAGGAGCCCGATGCCTTCGCGAGGATGCGCGAGCTGCTGGTGGGTGGCGAGACGGTCGATCCGGAGGCGGCGCGGCGGGTGCTCGCCGGCCGCCCTCCCCAGCGGCTCCTCAACCTCTATGGGCCCACGGAGAACACGACGTATTCCACCTGGTATCCGATCCGCACCGCGCCGCCGGGCCCGCTCCCCATCGGATCGCCGGTCGCCAATACGACGCTCTACGTGGTGGACCGCTGGCTTCAGCCGGTGCCGCTCGGAGTTGCGGGCGAGCTGGCGATCGGCGGCCAGGGCCTCGCGTGGGGCTACTGGCGGCGGCCGGAGCTGACCGCCGAGCGCTTCGTGCCCGATTTCGCGGGACCGGCCGGCAGCCGCCTCTACCGCACGGGCGACCTGGTGCGCCGGCGCGCGGACGGGATCCTCGAGATCCTCGGCCGGATCGACCACCAGGTCAAAATCCGCGGTTTCCGCATCGAGCTCGGGGAGATCGAGGCCCGCCTCGCCGAGCACCCCGCGGTGCGGCAGACCGTCGTGCTGGCCCGCGAGGACGTCCCGGACGACAAGCGCCTCGTAGCCTACGTGGTGCAGAACCCGGCCTACGAGACCGCCGAGAGCGGCGAGCAGACGGAGCAGGTCTCACAGTGGGGAGAGATCTTCGACGACCTCTACCGGGCAGAGGCGCCGGAGGCCGATCCGACGTTCAACATCATCGGCTGGAACAGCACCTACACCGGCCTGCCGCTCCCGGCGAGCGAGATGGAGGAGTGGCTGGACGACACGATCCGCGGGATCGCCGCGCTCGAGCCGCGGCGGGTGCTGGAGATCGGCTGCGGCACCGGCATGATCCTCTTCCGCATCGCGCCGCGCTGCGACGAGTATACCGGCATCGACGTCTCCGGCCGCGCCCTCCGCTACATCGAGAGCCAGCTCGGCCGCGTGGGCTTGAGCGACGGCCGCGTCCGGCTGCTGCGCAAGTCCGCGCACGAGCTCGACGGCCTCGCGGCCGGCTCCCTCGACACCGTGGTCGTCAACTCGGTGGCGCAGTACTTCCCGAGCGCCGACTATCTCGCCGAGGTGGTGGCGCGCGCCGTCGAGCTCGTGCGTCCCGGCGGCGCCGTGTTCCTGGGCGACCTGCGCAGCCTGCCGCTCCTCGAAGCGTTCCACACCTCGCTGGAGCTGTTCCAGGCCGATCCCGCGACGCCGCTCTCCCGGCTGCGCCAGAAGGTGCACGCCCGCCACATGGACGAGAACGAGCTGGCGATCGATCCCGCCTTCTTCACCGCCTTGCGGGAGCGGCTGCCGAAGCTCGGACGCATCGAGATCCATCTCAAGCACGGCCGCGCCCACAACGAGCTGACCGGCTTCCGCTACCAGGCCGTGCTCCGGGTGGGAACCGGGCGGCGGGAGGAGCCGGCCCAGGACGGCGCCCTGGACTGGCGCCGCGAAGGACTGACGCTCGCCGCCCTCCGCCGCCGGCTCGCCGAAGAAGCGCCGCAGGTCGTCCGCCTGCGCAACATTCCGAACGCCCGCGTCGCGGAGGACACCGCCGCGGTCCGGCTGCTGCAAGAAGCCCCCGAGGGGATCGAGACCGCCGCCGACCTCCGCCGCCGCGCCGCCGAAGCCGCCCTCGGAGCCGTCGAGCCGCAGGACCTCTGGGACTTGGGGCTAGACCTGCCCTACGAGGTCGAGCTGAGCTGGGCCGATCAAGGCGCGGATGGATCGTTCGAGGCGACGATCTGGACCTCCTCTGGGTTGGGGGAAGGGCCGAAGGCCCGGGCTTCCTCAGCCCAGGGCAACGCCCTGGGGGGTGAGGGCCCCCTCGCCGCGGCGTCCCTCGCTGCCTACGCCAACAACCCCCTCCAGGGCCGGTTCGCCCGCCGCATCGTCCCCGAGCTGCGCGCCTTCCTGGAGGCGCGCCTGCCCGCCTACATGATGCCGTCCGCCTTCGTGCTGCTCGACGCCCTGCCGATCACCCCGAACGGCAAGATCGACCGGCGGCGGTTTCCGGCTCCCGGCGGCTCGCCGGAGAGCGGCCGGCCGCTGGTGGCGGCGCGCAATGCGACCGAAGAGCGGCTGCTCGCGATCTGGAAGGAGCTGCTCGGCGTGGAGCGGATCGGCGTCGAAGACGACTTCTTCGCGCTCGGCGGCCACTCCCTGCTCGCCACCCAGGCCATCTCGCGCGTGCGCCAGGCGTTCGGCGTCGAGTTGCCGCTGCGCACGTTCTTCGAGGCGCCGAGCGTCGCCTCCATGGCCGCCGTGATCTCGCGCCTGCGGCTCGGCGGCGGCGAGGCGGACGTGCCGCCGATCGTCCCCGTGCCGCGCGGCGGCCGCCTCCCGCTCTCCTTCGCCCAGGAGCGCCTGTGGTTCCTCGACCGGCTCGAGGCGCGGACGCTGGCCTACAACGAATCGGTGGCCTTCCGCCTGGAGGGGCCGCTCGACACCGCCGCCTTCCGCGGCGCTCTGGACGAGATCCTGCTCCGCCACGAGAGCCTGCGCACCACCTTCCCCGAAGTCGACGGCGAGGCCGT
>DASWRX010000106.1:0-21919 GCA_036402955.1 Thermoanaerobaculia bacterium | reverse complement strand
GTCGCGCGCCGGGGCAGGATGCGGGTGGCGTCCAGAACGCCGGTGGCGGCCGGAGCCGACAGGGTCTCGTCCGACAGCTCGGCCTCGATCGCGGCGAGCTCGCGGGCGGCCTCGCCGGCGGTGGCGAGGCGCTCGTCGCGGCTCTTGGCGAGCATGTGGCGGAGCAGCTCCTCCAGCCGCGGCGGGACGGCGCGCAGCTCGGAGACCGGCGGCGGCTCCTTGTGCAGGATCTGGTAGACCAGGGTGGTGATGGTGTCCCCATCGAACGGCCGCTTGCCGGAGAGGATCTCGTAGAGGACCACGCCGAGCGAGAAGATGTCGCTGCGGCCGTCGAGATCCTCGCCGCGGATCTGCTCGGGGGAGAGGTACTGGGGGCTGCCCATCACCGAGCCGGCCATGGTCAGCTCCGTGCTCTGGCCGGCCATCTTGGCGATGCCGAAGTCGGCCACCTTCACCGGACCGGCGCGGTCGAGCAGGATGTTGCTCGGCTTGATGTCGCGGTGCACGATTCCCTGGCGGTGAGCGTAGTCGAGGGCGTCGGCGGCCTGGCGGACGACGCGCAGCGCCTCGCGCAGGCTCATGCGGTCGGCCCCGGCGGTATCCCCGGCACTGCCGTCCAGGCGGTGCGCGAGATCGGTCCCCTCGACGTACTCGAAGGCGAGATAGAGGAGCCCCTCCACCTCGCCGGCGTCGAACAGCGTCACCACGTTGGGATGGAGCAGGCGCCCGGCGGCGCGCGCCTCGCGCAGCAGGCGCTTCTTGCGGTCCTCGATCTCCTGCGGCCGGCCGGTGAGACGGACGGTCTTGATCGCCAGACGGCGATCGATCTGGGGATCGTCGGCGAGATAGACCTCGCCCATGGCGCCGGCCCCCAGGAAACTGACGATGCGGTAGCGGCCGACGGAATGGCCGCCGTCCAGGGCGTTCACCGCTCGATCGGGTCCCTGCCCGCGACGGGCTCTTCGGCGAGCGGCTCCCCCGCCATCTCCCCCTCGTCGCCGGTCGCCACGTCCTCACGCTGGTTGAGCAGCGCCCGGGCCTCCTCGGCGCGCTCGCCCGGGACGCGGATGTTGACGTTCGCCAGGTCCCCGATGTCGGCCGGGAACTCGCTGGCGTGCAGCGACTCCGCCTCCGACTCGATGCCGCTGCTCTGCAGGAAGCCGACGACGATCATCGCCTCCTCCTCGGTGCCCACGATCTTGACGATTTCCCACTCTTCGGCCATCAGCTCCCTCCAAGCTTCAAGGCAGGATCATATCGTAGCCGGCGAGCCAGGTGGGCTCGCGGGGACCGGCTCGGCGCTCCGGCTCCGCGGCCGCGGCGCCTCCAGCCCTTCCAGCGTGTAGGGCACCAGCTCCTGGCGCGGATACCAGTGCCGGCTGTGCTCGGCGAAGCGGCCGAGCTGGTGGTGCCAGCGGAAGTGGGAGACCACCATCGACTCGCCGTCCGCCTCGATCCAGTTGCAGGTGTTGCTCTCCCGCTCGCTTCCCCGGCCGCGGTTCGACGTCGTCGTCCCCGAATGGAGGATGACGACCGGCGGCCGGCCCTTGGGGTAGAACTCCTCGGAATTGCCGATGTAGGCCTGGTGGAGGTGCCCCGAGAGGATGAGGTCGACGCCGGCGCTCGAGAACAGGTCGATCGCCTCGTAGGCGTTGGCGAGCACCCGCTGGGTGCCGAAGTTGGGGGGCGGGATCAGGTGATGGTGCGCCACCACCACCTTGAGGATCTCGTCCGGCGTGGCGCGCAGGACCTTCTCCACCTCCAGCAGCTTGCGGGTGGTGATGCGGCCGTCCTTGAGCGTCCATCCGAACGCCGTGTTGATGCCGACCACCAGCATCTCCCCGTCGCGGTAGACCGGCTCGAGATCCGGGCTGAAATACTTCCGATAGCAACCGAACGGGTTGAAGATCCGCTCCCAGACGCGATAGAGCGGCACGTCGTGGTTGCCCGGCACGGTGAGGGTCGGCACTCCGAGACCCTCGATGCGGTCGACGAAGTCCCGGGCCTGGCGGAACTGCTCGGGGCGGGCCCGCTGCGTCAGGTCGCCCGAGAGGACCACCAGGTCCGGCCGGCGCTGCTCCACGAACCGGACCACCCCCTCGGAGACCTGCGGCAGGTGAGGAGGGCCGAAGTGGACGTCGGAGATGTGGAGGATCGCGCGCAGAGCCGGTCGCTCTCCTAGTCGCCGTCCTGGTAGAGAAGCTGGGTGAAGTTGCGCGACACCTCCGCCGAGGCGAAGCTCGACACCGCGCTCACGATCTCCGGACCGTGACGGCGGCCGAGCAGGAAGCCGCCGACCGCGGCGACCAGCAACGATGGGATCGGGTATCTCACCACCAGCCGCTCCCATTCCAGACCTTCCGGCAACAGCTCGTCGAGCAGATCCTCGACGAACGACGGCCGCTCCTGGAGCTCACTCATCTACATCTCCTCCTTGGGCTCTACGCCACATCCACCTCCAGGGGAACCTACGACTCCTCTTCTTCGTACCGGTTTCTGCCGCGGGCCACCAGGCCGAGCAGGAAGCCGACGCCGGCGGCGATCGCCACCGCCTTGGCCGGGTTGTCCCGCACGTAGAGGCTGACCTCCCGCGACAGGTTCCCCGCCTCGGAACGCACCCGCTCATAGGTCTTCTGGGCGTTCTCGGAGACGTCGCCGTAGGTCTCGCGAGCCTTGTCGGCGCCACGGCGGATCTCCTTGGAGGCCCGCTCGGCTCCCCGCCGGACGTCCTCGGACACCTTCTTGTAGCGGTCCTGGGCCTGGTCGCCCAGCTTCTGGAACCGCTTGCGCGCGTCCTCGACGCCGTCCGTCACCGCTTCGCGTGCCGTTTCGGCACGGTCCTGAATCTCCGACTTGATGTCTGCCATGGCCTGGCCTCCGTATCTGTAAAGGATCTCATCGTACTAGGAATCCGCCGGTTCACCGGCAGGAGCGTGATGGAAAATAGATCAAGCAGAAACCGTGCCTCCGTCCGCCGCCTCCGCCAGGCTCCCCGGGCCCGGGTGCTAAACTCGGCTCCTCATGGCAGACCTCGACGCGACCGTCGCCGCCCGGCCCCCCCGCCGCGACGACGGCGGCCCCACCTTCCTCGGCAAGCTCGCCCGGTATTTCCATCTCGCCTTCCGGGTGACCTACGAGGACGGGGTCCTGCTCACCGCCTCGGCGCTCGCCTTCGTCACCGTCCTGTCGCTGATTCCGCTGCTGACGGCCCTCTCTTTCGTCGGCGCCCGGGTGTTCAGCCAGTACCCGCAGCGCAGCCTGGAGGTGTTCGTCCAGATCCTCCCCTACTCGGACAAGAGCGTCGTCGACGCGATCGCCGAGTTCCTCGACCAGGCCGCGACGATCCACGGCGTCGGGGTGATCGCCTTCTTCGCCACCACCCTGTACCTGTTCGCCACTGTCGAGGAGACCTTCAACAAGATCTGGAACGTCTCGCGCCGCCGGCCCATCCGGGCGCGACTGATCTCCTTCGTGCTGCTGATCTTCTGGGGGCCGCTGCTGGTCGGCGCCACCTTCTCCAGCCTGATCGTGCTGCGCCAGAGCCCGGCGCTCCGGCGGTTGTTCCAGGAGTCGTTCCTGCTCAACGCGCTGCCGTTCGCCGCCACCGTGCTCGGTCTCACCATGCTCTACTGGAAGGTGCCCCACACCCACGTGCGCCTGCGCAACGCCCTCGCCGGGGGGCTGCTCACCGGCATCCTGCTCGAGATCCTGCGCGAGGGGTTCGGCTCCTACGTCGAGGTCTTCCGCAACGTCAGCATCGTCTACGGCAGCTACGCCTTCGCCCTGCTGTTCATGATCTCGATCGACCTCACCTGGACGATCATCCTGTTCGGCGCCGTGGCGACCTACACGGCCCAGCACTTCTCTCTGCTCGCCCGCGGCCTGCACCGCCACCCGCCGGTGCAGGCGGCCTGGGTGGGGCTCGCCGCCCTGGCCCTGATCGCCCGGCGTTTCAACCGCGGCGAGCCGCCGCTCTCCCGCGAGGCCCTGGCCGACCGCATGTGCCTGCCCACCACGGAGCTCGAGCGCATCCTGCGGCCGATCTCGGTGCAGGGATTGCTCCAGGTCGTCGGGGACCACGGCTACGCCCTCGCCGCCGATCCGCAGCGGATCCGTGTCGAGGAGGTCCTCGCCGCCTACGATCACCGGGCGCGGCGCGGGGCGGAGCTGGTGGGAGGGGAGATCGCGGCGCGCCTGGAGCAGGAGATCGACGAGCTCGCCCGGGTCCGCGCCGGCACGCTCGGGGACGTCACCGTCGCCGACCTGCTGGAGGCCGGAGACTCCGCGGCCTTGCCCTCACCCACCCCCCCGGGTACAATGTCGCCCTCCCGCACCGTGGGGCAGTAGCTCAGCTGGGAGAGCACCACGTTCGCAACGTGGGGGTCGAGGGTTCGAGTCCCTTCTGCTCCACCATTTCCTTCCCTCTCCTCACCTCCGCAAGCTTCACGAGCTGAGGTGCGACAGCCACTTGCCGGCGATCGCGCTCAGGATCACCAGGGCGGCGATCACGAAGAGCAGCAGGCCCAGGAGCAGGCCCCGGCCCCAGCGGTCGCGGCCGGCGGCGAGCGCGGCGAGGCCGCCGAAGATCTGCCCCAGGTAGAGGACCGGCAGCAGCACCGCTCCCGAGCAGGAGACCCTTCCCGTGCCCAGGCTCTTGAACAGGGCGTACCAGCCCCAGGCCAGCCCAAGGTCGAGCAGCGTCACTCCCAGCGCGAGTGGCCAGGCCGGGCTCTCGGAAGGCCGGAGCCTTCCCTGGAAAACCGCGATGGCCCGCTCCGCGGCATCCGGAGCGTGACCGGCCTTGATCATCTGGGCCCGCAGGGCTTCCAGGGGATAGAGCGGCGCGTTCTCTCGCAGGTAGGCCAGACAGGCCTTGAGGTCCTTGGTGTACATCCGCAGGCTGGGACTGTACAACTCTGAGAGTCAAGCGGGGAGCACGTCGAAGCCGAGCGCCACGCCGTTCTCCCGCACCCGCCGGTCCAGGCTCAGCAGGGCGAGGTCCGAGATCGCCGACTGGGCGGCGAGGGCGCTCGCGACGTGCAGGGCGTCGAGCGTCCGCAGCGGCTCCGCCGGGAAGCGCCGGCCGGCCCTCTCCAGGACCTCACGGTCGAGCCTCAGGACCATCCAACCCGCAGTGACCGCTGCGAAGAGCCGCTTGCGCTGGAGGGCTTCGTGGTCGGACAGCTCGCCCATCGCCCTGGCCCGGACCAGCGCCCGCTCGCATTCGACCAGCGTGAGGTCCGAGGCGACGACCAGGTCCGCCCCGTCGAGGATCTCTTTGAGCCGGGACGCCGGCTCCTCCCGAAAGATCCAGGACAGCACCGCGCTCGACTCGGCATAGAGGTTCATCGCCTGTCCTCCCGGTCCTCGTCGAGCAGCCGGGCGGCCAGACCGGGAGTCGTGACCGCGGGCAGCAGCGGATACGCATCCGGCCCCTTCGGCTTGAGCGGCAGCCGCGCGAGCCCGCGACGGACCATGTCCGCCAGCCCCGGATATTTCTGCAACAGCTCCGACCGCGCGACCGGCGGACGCAGCTCGGCCACCACTTCCCCACGATCGGTCACCATGACGACCTCCCCTTCCCGGACCAGCCGGACGTATTCGCTGAGACGGTTCTTGAGCTCACGGATCCCTACCTCCCTCATGGACCCCAATGTAGCCACCAGTGGCTACATTGTCAAGAGCAGGCACTTCCAACAAATCCCAATAAACGGAGAATCTCTCGACCGCCGGCAGCGAGAGGTGCTCACCTGCTGAGCAACCCCTTGCGAACGCCAGGCGGTACAATGGTTATCGCTGAACGTCGATATGTCGCGAGACGAGAAGAGCTCTGGATCTCGCGACTCCCCACCGCTTCAGCGTTCCCGTCCCTCAATCCAGGAGAGAAAAACATGCGATCCCCCAACCCCCGTAACGCTTTCCGCCGTCTCGCTCCAGCGCTCCTGCTGCTGACCCTCGCCCTGGGAATGGCGGTGCCCGCCGCGGCCACCACGCCTCTCGGCGCCACGATCGTCGGCAGCAGCGTGCAGTTCGCGCTGTTCTCCGCGAACGCCACCCGCATCGAGGTCTGGATCTTCGCGACTCCCACCGCGTCGACGCCCACGGCCAAGTACGCGCTCACCCAGACCGACGTGCCCAACCACATCTGGACCGTCACCGTCTCCGGCCTCGGCGCCGGCACCCTCTACGGGTATCGCGTCTGGGGACCCAACTGGACCTACAACGCGAGCTGGACGCCCGGCAGCAACCTCGGCTTCGTCTCGCACGTCGACGCCAGCGGCAACCGCTTCAATCCCAACAAGCTGCTCACCGACCCCTACGCCAAGGCGGTCACCGGCGAGCCACAGCGGGTCAGCGGCCACTACTCCACCGCCATCCTCGGCGGCACGGACACCTACGCCTACGTCGACAGCGCCGGGGTGATGCCGAAGTCGATCGTCGTCAGCGACACCTACTCCTGGGGAACCGACGTCAAGCCCAACATCGCGATGAAGGATTCGATCTCCTACGAGGTCCACCTGCGGGGGTTCACCAAGAACGACTCCAGCGTGACCGCCGCGCAACAGGGCACCTACGACGGCTTCGCGTCCAAGGCCTCCTATTTCAAGACCCTGGGAGTGACCGCCGCCGAGCTGATGCCGATCCACGAGTACGCGCAGTTCGACGACCCCGTGGGCGGCGCCACCGCCGACCGGATCAACTACTGGGGGTACATGACGACCCAGTTCTTCGCTCCCAACCGCGAGTACCTGTGCACCGACACGAACTCCTGCACCTACGTGGCCGGCGAGCAGGTGGGCAAGTTCAAGGACATGGTCAAGGCCCTCCACGCCCAGGGAGTCGAGGTCTGGCTCGACGTGGTGTTCAACCATACCTGGGAAGGCGGCGCCTGCTCCGGGAGCCCGGTGCGGTACATCAACCTGCGGGGCATCGACAACGCGACCTATTACACTTTGGCCGACGACAAGTCCTGCTACTGGGATTCGACCGGCACGGGCAACAACCTGAACGCCAGCCGCACCGCGGTGCGCAACCTCATCGTCGACAGCCTCACGTACTGGGCGAACACGATGCACGTCGACGGCTTCCGCTTCGACCTCGCCTACGAGCTGGGCCGCGAGGGAAGCGACGGCCGGACGTTCAACAACAACGCCACGACCCTGGTCTCGATCGCCCAGGCCGCCTCGAACAACGGCTTCAAGGTGATCGCCGAGCCGTGGGACACCTCGGGCTTCGGCGTCGGCCAGTTCCCCTCCGGCTGGTCCGAGTGGAACGGCTCCTACCGCGACAACGTGCGGCAGTTCGAGAAGGGGGACAACAGCCAGGTGGGCAATCTCGGCGCTTCGATCACCGCCACCTGGTCGGGGTTCGCGACGCCTTCCGAGAGCGTCAACCTGGTCACCACCCACGACGGCTTCACCCTCAACGACCTCGTCTCCTACAACACCAAGCAGAACGGCACCGGCCCCTGCAACCCGACCGGCGCCGACGCGAGCAGCGGCAACGATACGAACTACAGTTGGGACAGCGGCGGCGACGACGTTCTGCGCCGCCGGCAGATCCGCAACTTCGCCGCCCAGATGCTCCTCGACCAGGGCCCACCGATGCTCCTCGCCGGCGACGAGTTCCGCCGCACCCAGAGCGGCAACAACAACGGCTACATGGCCGACAACTCCTGCGGCTGGATCGACTGGAGCCTGAAGACGACCAACCAGAAGACCTACGACTTCTTCCGCAAGCTGATCGCCTTCCGCAAGGCCTATCCCGGCCTGCGGCGGTCCGTGGACTTCGGCGGCGCCGATCACGACGGCGACGGCTACAAGGACCTCACCTGGCACGGCACCACGCCGGACACCCCGGACTGGAGCTCCACCTCCCACTCGCTGGCCTGGCTGATCGACGGCTCGAGCGCGGAGACCGGCGGCCCGGCCGACGCGCCCGACCTCTACGTGGCCGACAACGCCTATTTCGGGAATCTCACCTTCACCATCCCCACCGCCCCCAACTCGAAGTGCTGGTGGCTGGTCGCCGACACCGCCGACTGGGCCGAGGGCACGGGCAACATCTACTACGATCCCACGGTCTCCGCCTGGAACTCGCAGCCGCTGCCGAAGATGACCGGCACCACCTACGGGGTCCAGGCCCGCTCGACGCTGGTCCTCGCGGCGCGGCCCTGCACGGCCTCCGAGGCGATCCGGGTGGACTTCACCGTCAACGGCTTCTCCACCGTGTCGGGGCAGGACCTCTACGTGGCGGGCAGCGTTCCCGAGCTCGGGAGCTGGGACACGACGAAGGCCGTCAAGCTCAACTACGTGAGCAGCAGCCAGTGGAGCGGTCCGGTCTTCTTCTTCGCCAGCAAGGGAGCGGCCATCCAGTACAAGTACATCTGGAAGCAGGGCGCCACCACGACCTACGAGGGGGGCTCGAACCGCAACTACACCGTGCCCACCACCGGCGCGGGAACGCGGAACGATACCTGGCAGCCGTAAGGGCCTTCTGTGTGTAGACGTAGGGGCGCAGCATGCTGCGCCCCTACGTCTCTCTACGAATCCCGGTGCACCGTGTCCGGCGAGAACGCCGGCAGGCAGACGGCGACGTACTCGGCGCCGCCCGGCTCGGGACTGCTGTAGCGGACCCACTCCCCCGGCGCGGCCACCACCGCCTGGCCCGCCCGCACGTCGAGCGCTCCGCCCTCGTGCTCGACGCGCACCATCCCCTTCAGCACCACGGTGACCTCCTCGAACTCCGGCCGCTGCCCCGGCTCCTCCCAGCCCTCGGGGGAGACCATCCGGGCCACACTCACCCCGGCGTGCCCCGAGTTGACGCGCCCGGCGTACTCCTCGATCCGCTTCGGCTTGTTGCCGGCGGCCTGGATGACGGTGGGATTCTCGATCAGTCTCGGCATCGTCGCTCTCCCTGAAGTCCCCTACTTGACCAGCAGGCTCTTGCCGTCGAGGTTGGTGGTCGGCCGCACCTTGTAGAGGTCGAGGATGGTCGGCATCACGTCCCCCATGTAGGCGCCGTTCCCGGCGTTCAGCTTGAAGCTGCTGAACAGGATCCCCTTGACCAGCTCCGGGTAGACGGAGCAGTGATCGCCGCTCCAGATCTCGGTGTTGGGCTCGACGATCGTCTTGGCGATGCCCCCGAGGCTGTCCTGCCAGCCGACGCGATAGCCCTCGCTGTTCGAGGGGATGAGGTCCGGGATCAGCACCGGATCGTAGACGCCGTTGTAGGCCTCGTCGCGGGTGAAGACGTGGGCCACCGGATGCTCGCCGGTGTCGGGATCGACGTACGCCTCGAGCCCCTGCTTGATCTGCGCCGCCACCTGCCGGTACTCCTCGCCCGGCTTGACGATCCCCTTGCCCTCGCGACCCGCCTCGTTGATGTAGATCTGGCCGAGCCCGAGCGCGTAGGCCCTGGTCTTCGACCAGTCCACGTTGACGAAGAAGTTCCCCTGCTCGAAGAGGTCCTCCAGGTTCTTGCGCTTGGCGTCCTGACCGTTCAGCGTCATCAGGCCGTTCTGCACCAGCCAGGTGTTGTAGTTCATGCCGCGGCGGAAGGAGGCGAAGCCGTGGTCGGAGACGACCATCAGCGCGGCGTCGGGCCGCTTCTGCATCGTCTCGCCGACGATGCGGTCCATATCCTGGTAGGCCTGCTGGATCGAGCCGCCCCACTTCGCCGCGCCCTCGGCGCTGTAGAGCGGGTGCTTGGGATCGATGAACCGGAACATCATGTGCTGCACCCGGTCGGTGAACTCGAAGTAGTGGACGAGGACGTCCCAGTCGTCCTTGGCGAGAGCCCCGGCGAGGATCTCCTTCTCCTTGTCCACCGTCTGCTTGACGTCGTCGAGGAAGGTCTGCTCGTCGGCCGTGCCGCTGGTGAGCGACCAGGTGTCGATCATCCAGCCGCGGGTCTTGAACAGGCCGTGCTCGCGGGTGAGGTCGTGGACAAAGCTCGCCGGCGTGGTGACGTCGAAGCCCGCCGGCAGGTGCTCGGGATCGAAGTCGATCGGCGACAGGTAGAGCTTGATCTCCGGATCGAGCGCCAGCACCTTGAAGCGGCCGATCCCCTGGACCTTGATCAGCGAATTGAACGGGAAGGTGAAACGCACCCAGCCGCTCCACTGCCCGACGTTCAGCGTCAGGTCGCTGCCCGGGACCTGGATGCGCAGGCTCTTGCGGTCCGCGGGGACGGTCAGGGTCATCGGGATCTTGAGGTGATCGGTGCCGCCCCCGGGCTTGGGGAACAGCTCGTTGGGCACCTCCTGGATCTCGGTGCCGATGGTGCCCTTGTTGTCCACCAGCTCGACGACCTCCACCCTGAAGTCGCCGCCCCCCTTGGGCGTGAAGAACAGCTCGGAGGTGAAGTAGAACGGCTTGCCGATGCGCTTCGAGAGATCGGGGACGCCGAGGCCGGAGAGCAGCTCGCCGTGCTCGAACTCCTTGGGCGGGAAGGTGACCGGAATCCGCATCACCCGCACCCGCTTGCCGGCGTGACCGAGCAGCTTCCAGAAGGTGTCGCCGTGCTGGTTGTTGATGGCGATCGGCCGCGACACCGGCAGCAGCCGCGCCGCCGCGCTCCCCGCGCCCAGTCCGGCGGCGATCCCCAGCACCGCCGCCACCGCCGCCGCCACCGCCGTGCGCAGGCGGCAGAGCTTGAGGATCAGCAGGAACAGCAGCGCTACCACGACCGCCGCGATCAGCCCGACCCCCAGGCCGTTGTGCTTGCCGAAGAGAAAGGGCACGTGCCCCTCCTCGGCCGCCGCGAAGTCGGGCCGGTAAGTCAACGGGTTCCGCTTCAGGAAATCGAAGACGCCGTGCCGGCCCGGGTTCAGACCGGTCGAGAAGGTGGACCAGGAGACCGGCGTCTGCGAGGGGATGGTGGGCCGCAGGGGCGCGAAGCTCCCCTGCGCGCGGAGCTTCGCGAGGTTCGGCAGCTTCCCCTCGTCCATCCACTTCTGGGTCAGCTTGGCGTCCGCTCCGTCGAAGCCGAGGATGATCAGCTTCTTGGGCGGCTGCTGGGCGGCGAGCGGCGCCGCGGCGAGGGCCACCCAGAGGACCACCAAGGCGAGGAGGGAGAGGGACAGGGAGCGGATCTTCGAGGTCATAGGGTCAAGGAGTTCCAGGATCGGGTTGCGGGTTGGCGGATCGCGAAAAGCGGGATTCTAGCAAACCGCAGGCGCCTCCATGCCAGACGCAACCTGGCGGCTCACGGCACCGTATTCATGACACCGTATCAGGGACAGACTGGATGACGACGCCGTGAACCCCCGCTCCCCCATCCTCCGCCAGCTCTCGCTCCTCGCCCTGGGAGCCCTGGTCTTCGCGGGCGGGGTGATCCTGGCCCGGGCCTGGCTGCCGGAATGGCGGACCGATCTCCTCGGGAAGCGGTTCTACGTCGAGCGCTATCGGGAGCTGGCGCGGCGAGTGGGGGCCCGGCCGGCCGGGCAGCTCCAGGTGGCGTTCACCCGGCCGGAGCAGGAGACGAGCAACCGGGCGGCGCGGCGGCTGGATGCCCTGAGCCCCGACGCCGCGGCCGAGCTCGGCGCGGGGCTGCTCGTCCAGGTGAGGCAGCCAGCCTCGCTGGCGGGCATCGCGAATCAGACGAACGAGCTCATTCTCGATTTCACCCCCGGCGGGAATCTCTGGAGCCTCCGCTGGGGGCGCAACGAGGAGGCGATCCGGACCTCCACGCAGAGCCCCGCCGTCTTCCCCGCCGCCCGCCGGGCCGACCTGCTGCGGCTCTTCCTGCGGCCGGGAGAGCGTCTGGGAGAGGCGGTGGTGGGGAACGGGTCCGGCGGCGACATGGTCTCCGCCTATCCGCTGCTCGGCAGTCGCCCGCCGCAGCGGATCTCCGTCATCGCTCCGCCGGGGGGAACGATCACCCTGCGGCGGGAGATCGGCGGCGACAAGGAACCGGTGGGGGCGAGGGTTCCCGACTCGGAGATCTCCGAGATCGTCCTCCTGGTGATCCCCGTGGCGGCGGGCGCGCTCACCGCCGTCATCCTGTTCCTGGTGCTGCTCGGCAAACGCCGCATCGACTTCGTCAACGCCACCTGGATCGGGGCCTTTCTCGCGGTGGCGGCGGCGATCCCCACCCTGGTCGCCCTGCCCAACCTGACGGGCGTCCTCGAGGCGTTCGGCGCCTGCTTCGTCGCCTTGTGGGCGTTCGTCGTCTGGTCGGCCGGGGAGTCCTATCTGCGCGCCGTGCTGCCCGGGCTGGTCGCCGGTCTGGACGCGCTGCGGGCCGGCCGGCTCGGTCCGCGCGGCGGGCAAGCCCTCGCCGAGGGCGTCGCCTGCGGCGCCCTGCTGGCGGGATTCAAGCTCGCGGCGCTCGCCGCCGCGTCCCGCCTCCCCGGCCTCTGGCTCAAGGATTCCAGCCTCCGGTTCCCCCTCTTCGGAGTGCTGACGCCGTTCAACGACGGCGTCCTCCTCGCTGGCGGAGCCGTCCTCTTCCTGGGTCTCGCTCACCGCTTCCTGCCGCCGCGCCGGGCTCCCTGGGCGGCGGCGCTGGCCGGCGGGATGGCCGTTCCGTTCGCCTCTCTTCGCCCACCCGGATGGCAGGCGCTGCTGGGCGTGGCGGCGATCGGGTTCCTCATCCTGGTGGGCCGCCGCGCCGGGCTCGCCGCCATCCTGGCCGCGGCGGTCTGCGCCGAGCTGCTCCCCGCCGCGGCGTTCTCCGCCCTCCACCTCTCCTGGCTGCCGGTCGCGTTCGTGGTGACGGCCGGCGTCCCGCTCCTCCTGCTGGTCGCGGGCCTCGCCGGAATGCGGCGCCCCGATTGGGCCGAGCGCGAGCGGGTCCGGCAGCCCGCCTTCATCCGCCGCCTGGAGGACGAGCGGCGGCTGCGCTACGAGATGGACCTCCTGGCACGCATGCAGCGCGAGCTGCTGCCGGAGAAGCCCGAGGTCCCGGGATGGGAGATCGCCGTGGACTCGCTGCTCGCCACGGAAGCCGGCGGCGACCTCTACGACTTCCTGCGCGACGAAGAGGGAAACCTCTGGATCGCCGCCGGCGACGTCGCCGGCCACGGCTACTCGTGCGCCATCGTCCAGGCGATGACGGCCGCCGCCCTGACCAGCACGATCACCGCCGCGCAGACCCCGTCCCAGGTGCTGCGGGAGGTCGACCGGGTGATCCGCCGCGGCGGCGCGCACCGCAACTTCACCTCCCTGGCGCTCGTGCGGCTCGACCCGCAGACGGGAGAGGCCCTGCTCGGCAACGCCGGCCACCCCTTCCCGCTGCTGCTGGCGCACGGCGGAGAGGTGGAGGAGATCGACCTTCCCGGCCTGCCGCTCGGCCAGGGACCCCACCGCAGGTACGCCGACCTCCCGTTCCGGATTCCGCCCGGCGGCGCCCTCGTCTTCTGCTCCGACGGGCTGTTCGAGGCCACCGGCCCGCGGGATTCCCAGTATGGCTACGACCGCCCGCGCGAGCGGCTCCGCGCCCTCGGCAACGGCTCCGCCGCCGAGATCCTGGCCGCCCTCTTCGCGGACTGGCGCGCCTACACCGGCGCGGACGGACCGCCGGCGGACGACACCACGGTGCTGGTGCTGAAGCGGACGTGATATGTAGTGCCGCGGAAACCGACGACGAACCCCAGGAGACTTCCCACGTGACGATTCGAGGCCACCGCACATCCGCCGCGAGCGCCGTTCTGCGCCTCGCCATCGTTTTTGGTCTGCTGCTGGGCTGCACCGGCCCGTCCGGAGCCGAGGGGACCCGGCCGGCGGCGGCCGCCGCGAGCGGCGGCATGCGCGTCCTGTTCATCGGCAACAGCCTGACCTACGTCAACGATCTGCCCCTCATCGTGCAGGCGCTCGCCAAGGCCGCCGGCCAGACCCTGACGGTGGATTCGGTCACCATGGGCAACGCCGGGCTCGACGACCACTTCAACGGCGGCGAGGCGCTGCCGGCGATCGCCCGGGGATGGAACGTCGTGGTGCTCCAGCAGGGCTCCTCGTCGCTGCCCGAGAGCCGCGTCCACCTGCGGAAGTGGACCCAGAAGTTCGCCGAGCCGATCCGCAAGGCCGGCGCCCGCCCCGCGCTCTACATGGTCTGGCCCACCCAGGACCGGATGGCCTACTTCGACGACGTGCGCGACTCCTACGCCATCGCGGCCTCGGACGTCGGCGGGATCTTCATCCCGGCCGGCGAAGCCTGGCGCGCGGCCTGGCGGCGGGACCCGGACGCGGCGCTCTTCAGCTCCGACGGCCTCCACCCCTCCATCGCCGGCTCCTACGCCGCGGCGCTGTCGATCTACGGCATGCTCTACAAACGGGCGCCGCAGGGTCTGCCCGCCCGGCTCGAGCTCGCGAACGGGCAGGTGGTCGAGGTGCCCGCCAAGCTCGCCAAGCTCCTCCAGGACGCCGCCACGGAAGCGAACCAGAAGTACGGCAAGCCCTGACGGGCCGGATCACTTGCCTTTCGGCGCCGCTTTCGGAGCCAGGATCGCCTCCAGCAGGTCCGGCCGTGAAGCGTCCCGCTCGAGGTGCGGATAGCGCTCCCCCTCGTGGTAGCTCACCCGGAAGGTCTTGAGGAGGTCGCTCTGCTGGGCGGCGATCTCGATCGGCACGGCCGACGCCTTCGCCGCCCGGATCTCCTCGGGAAGGATCTCCGGCGCCCACGCCCGGCCGTCGACGGCGACCAGCTTCATCCCCGGCCCCAGCCCCGCCTCCCAGGCCGGCGAGCCCGTCACGATGTCGGCGATCGTGCCGTCCTCCTTGACCCAGAGCCCCAGGGAGAAGCTGGCGTCGACCAGCTTCGAGGTCCTGGCGCGCGCCGTCTGGTACTCGTTCGGCTGATCCGAGTAGACCAGCTTCCAGCCCGCGTTCGCCAAGCCGTCGAGGGGAGCGCGCGGCTGGACGGCGTAGACCCGCTCGGCGAAGAAGCCGCGCCAGTCGTAGGGCGCCACGGCCCCCAGGGCGGCGTAGACGTCATCGGCCGTATAAGGCACCACCGCCGGCGCCGTCGAGGCTCCATCAACACCCCCATAAAAGGCGTGGCAGAAGTCGTCGAGCGACTTGCGGCCGCCGCTCCGCTGGCGCACCACCGTGTCGGCCTCCAGCCAGATCAGCCCCGACTCGTCGTAGTAGTCCAGGGTGCGCCGCGAGGCGGTCCACGGCGTGGGCAGCCCGGAGAGGACCTGCGCCGCCACCGCCGTGTCGGCGAGCGGCCGCCATCTCCGGCCGGGACGGTTGTGGTCCTGGTTGGCGGCGATGAAGGCGAGGTACTCGCGGGTCTGCTCCAGGCCGCGGATGCCGCTCCGCGACGTCAGCAGGACGTCGCCCAGGTAGCGCGTCAGACCCTCGTAGACCCACAGCAGACCGGTGTCGAGCGGCTCCTGGGCGTCGCGCACCGCGAGCCCGGCCGGCCGCCGGTACTTGCCGTTCCAGGAGTGGACGTACTCGTGCGGCAGCAGCGTGCCGCCGCGCAGGAGGAGGCTCGGGTCCGTGAACATCGCCACCTCGCCGCGGTCGTCGCTCGACTCGTGGTGCTCCAGGCCGTTGTGGTCCAGCACGTCGCTCAGGGCGAGCAGCCAGCGGTAGGCGCGGTAGTGGCGCGCCCCGAACAGCGCCAGGGCCTCGGCCGGCACCCGTCCGTAGGCGGCGATGCGCTCCTCGGACAGCGCCAGCGAGGAGCGCTGATCGGCGGCGATGCTGAGATGGACCGGCGCCTCCGCCGGCCCGAAATCGAAGCCGCGGAAGATCTCGCCGGCCAGGACCGGCGAGTCGATCAGCGTATAGAGAGTCGTGGGAGCGAAGCTCAGCAGGCCGTCTTTCCCTTTCTCCTTCGTGCCTGAAGCCGGAACGAGCGCGGTGTCCGACTGCCATCCGGCCGGCAGGCGCAGGGTCGCGCGCACCGGGATCTGCTCCAGGCTGCGGCCCAGCGGATAGACCAGCAGATCGTGCCAATCGACGATCAGCAGGTGCGGCGTGGCGTTCGGGGTCTCCCCGTAGCCGAGGCCGCTGAAGCCCTCGGGAGGCGACAGGTAGTCGAGGCTCACCTCCACCTCCCTCGCGCCGGCCGGCACCTCGACCCGCACCAGGAACATGTCCAGCGGATCGCGGCGCCAGGAGAGGGCCTTGCCTCCCGCGGAGACCGTGAAGCCGGCCACCTGCATGACCGGGCCCGACGGCGCGTGCTCCCCCTGCACCCACTTCGGATAGGCCAGGGTGAGCGGACCGGGAGCGGCGGGGATCACCAGCCGGGAGTGGAACACTCCGCGCGGCGCGTCCGTGGCGTCCACGGCGAGCTCCATCGGCCGGGGCTCGGCCGCGAAGGCCACGGCCCCGAGCGACAGGAAGACGGCGATCAGGACGATCAGGGCGATCAGGGCGATCAGGGACAGGCGCGGCAGGATCCGGGCGCTGGACATCGGCTCCTCTCCTTCCTTCAGAGATCGGCCCGCATGCTAGCATCCCTGACGATTTGCGGATCCTGGGCGGCTCACTTCATGACCTGCTCGCCCCAGAAAGGA
Organism: Thermoanaerobaculia bacterium; assembly: GCA_036402955.1. GTDB lineage: Bacteria > Acidobacteriota > Thermoanaerobaculia > Multivoradales > UBA5704 > DATARR01. The sequence continues at coordinate 5,442 of DASWRX010000106.1, read as the reverse complement.
TGAAACGCCATGAAACGGAACCTGATCGTCCTCACCCTGCTGGCCCTGACGATTCTCGCCCCCGGCTGTTCCTTCGCCGCGGAGGCTCCGGCGCGGCCGCTCGGTCTCTCTCCGGCAACCCCGAATCTCTCCTCGCTCCCCGCCTCCACTCCACGAGCCGGCGAGGACTTCATGACCTGGCTCGCGAGGCAATCCGGTCCGGTGACGAAAGCCGGGGGCAACTGCCTGCGGGTTTGCTATAGCTGTCGCGTTCAGGGGTACGCCTGCTGCGAGAATGGTGGCGGGGTCGGCTGCTACTGCGACTTTGACCACACCGGCTGCTGATCTCCACGCGCCGTCCGGCGCGGGCCCACCGCGCCGGGCCCTCTCGGATCGTCGCCCGTCAGGAGCCGGAATCCGAATCCCCGGGCGGCTCTTTCCCTTCGAGATGGAACCGGTGAAGAAACCTGTGGACGATCGGGCCGAGCATGATCCCGGCGATCAGGAGAACCGCCAGGCCGCAATAGAGCGCGTAGAGACCCGCGAACAGTTTGCCGCCGGCCGTCTTGGGCGCATCGACCGGCCCCATGCCTCCCAGCAGCATCGAGGCGTTCAGGAACGCGTCGAGCCAGCCGAGCCGTTCCGTGAGGTGATAGCCGGTCATGCCCACCAGCAGCGATCCCACGATACCGACCATGCCGATCCCGACATGCCGAACCAGGCGCCGCAGGAACTCCTCCAGGGGGAGCAGGGGTTCGGAATTGTGCTCGTACATCGTGGCATCGTATCAGTTGGTGCATGGCAGGCCCGAGGGCGACCGCAGGTCGCCCTTCTCGCCAAATCTTGCCACGGCTCCTGAGGCCTTTCACAACCGCCTGAGCTCAGGGATGAACTGAGCGGTCTCGTGACGGCCGGCGGGGATGCCGGCCGCCACGATCGGTGGGATGCGGGAAATCAGACGCTCGCGCTCACCGTCCGCCCATTCCCGTCGAGGTCTGAGTGCCGATCGGGGTCGGACTCGGACCCGGAGCCGGCGCGGGCGGATTCAGGGTCTCGATCAGCAGGCCGTCGATCGAGCCCGTCCCGCCCGAGGTGATGGTGCCGTTGGCATTGACGATGATCACCACCTCCTCGTTCTGGGCGACTCCATCCCCCTGGTGCGGATCGTCGACGTAGGTGATCTGATAGGTGCCGTCCGCGCGGGCGACGATGGAGGAGATCATCGCGACGTGCCCCGAGCCGTCCGGCCAGCGGATGAGAACCTCGACGTCGCCGCCGGCGTTCAGGGTGTTCATCGCGTTGCCGATGCTGCCGATCCCGTTCTGCGACAGGGTGGTATTGATGTTGAGATTGTGATTGCCGGCGAACTGGCCCTTGCCGTTGGCGATCGCCTGCCCCGACGCGGTCCCGTTGGCGGCCGTCGTCCCCATGTCGCCATAGAGCTCGTTGTAGATGTCCTGGGCGCTGAGGGGAAATTTGGTCCCCTGATTGCCCAGCATGTATTGGACGGAGCGGGCCACCCCGGCGGGAGCGCAGCCGTTCACGCCCTCGTTGATCGCCGGCAGATCCGCCGGGGCGACCTTGGTCGAGGCCTGCCGATCCATGACAATCGCGAGCTTGCCCTGGCGATCGAGACTGGAACCGACCCAGGGCCGGATCCGCAGCGGGAAGTCCGTCTTCTCGCTGCCGCCGTTCAGGTAACCGCCCACCTGATAATCCATCGGCTCCACCCGCGCCCGCGCGAAGGCCCCGGACGGCGCCACGGCGAGCGGCTCCGGCGTCACGGACAACTGATAGCTGAGTTGCGGTACCCGGAGGGTGTTCGGAGTCGGCAGGGGAAACTTGACGCTCGGATGCGAGCCCAGCAGGAAGTTCTCATCCTCGTACTGCAGGAAGAGGTTCTGGACCACCCATTCCCGGCCGGCGCGACCCGGCACCTGAATGACGAGGTTGACGAAGCTCCCCTGCCCGACCAGCTTGTCGGTGGCCGAGCTGTTGAAAGAGAGCTCCGCCGTGGCCACCCGCGAAGCGGGGAAACGGACCGTCTTGCCGAGCCCGAGCCAGTTGAGCTGCCGGAATCTCACCTGGATGCCCTCGTCCTGCGGCGCCGGACGGCTCGCTCCGATCAGCGAACCGAACGAGAGCACGGCCAGCACCAACCCGATCACCACGCGGCGGGTCATTCCCTGCGACACCCGAACTTTTTCCTTTTCCATCTCTACCTCCTTGTTCATTACGTCAGATCCTCCCGTGCGGTCCGCTCAGCGGGCTGACACAGACCCCACCCTGGACAAGAGGCGACAGGCCGCTCGTCGGACGATCTATAAAAGTACGGGTGCGGCGAAAGAGAGGGGCGGGACAGGAACGATCAGAATTCCCTCACCGCCGCCCCCCCGCCATCCGCGCCGCCTCGGGCAGCTTCCGCAGCCGCAGCATGCTCCAGATGCCGAACGCCGGCCCGAGCGCCAGCAGGGCGAATGCCCGCTCCCAGCCGAGGAGATCGCGCAGCGGCGGAATGATGCGGAGGGTCACGGTGGTGAGCAGGAAGCCGAGGCTGGTCTGCACGGTCAGGGCGGTGCCGATGTAGCGGGGATCGGCCAGCTCGGAGACGGCGGCGCTGAACTGCGCGCTGTCCGCCACCACGGCGAACCCCCAGACGACGCAGAGGACGGTGAGCAGCGCCGGACGGTGGAAGGCGAAGCCGGCGGCCAGGGCGCAGGTGCCCGAGGCGGCCAGGCTCACGATGGTGATCCGCGTGCGTCCCAGCCGGTCCGCCAGCTTGCCGGCCAGCAGGCTGCCAAGGCCCCCCGCGGCGATGGCGGCGGCCCCGGCGAGACGGGCGGCGCGCGGGCTCCAGCCCGCCTCCTGGAAACTCGCCAGCAGGCAGAGCGGCACCCAGGCCCACATGGCGTAGAGCTCCCACATGTGCCCGAGATAGCCGAAGTTGGCGAGGCGCGCCGGCCGGTCCGCCAGCACCCGGACCGATGCCCGCCAGTCGAACGGCGGGGACTTGCCGAGATACGGGCCGGGCCGCACCAGCAGACCGCCGATCCCCGCCGCCACCACCGCCTGCGCCGACGTCAGCAGCAGCACCGTCCGCCAGGGCGGCATGCCGCCGGGCGCCGCGTTGAGGAAATGAGGAACCGCCGTGCCCAGGGTGATGGCGCCCACCAGCAGCCCGATGCCGAGGCCGCGGTCCTCCCTGCACCAGGAGGCCACCAGCTTCATCCCGGGCGGATAGACGCCGGCGAGAGCGAAACCGGTCAGGAAACGGAACCCGAGAGCCGCGCCGGGGCTCAAATCGAGCAGCGGGATGGCGGCGTTGAACGCCGCGGCGGCAAGAGCGCTCACCGCCAGCAGGCGCTGGGCCGGCAGGCGGTCGGAGAGCGTGAGGAGCGAGCTCAGCAGGGCCCCGGCCACGAAGCCGAGCTGCACGCTGGTGGTCAGCCAGGACTGCAGCGCCCCCGAGAGCTTCCACTCCGCCGTGAGCTGCGGCACCACCGCCGACGCCGAGAACCACACCGACATCGCGAGCAGCGTGGCGAGCGCCAGCAGCGAGACGTTCCACCACTTGCCGCGCTCCTCGGGACGGCGGATCGTCGCGTTCATGGGAAGGCTTTCAGGACGGTCTCTCGGTGGGGCTCTTGGGACCCGGCCCGGGGAGCGGCGGAGAGTCGCCGCCGCGGTCTTCCGCCTCCAGCAAGCGCTCGAGGTCCGGGTAGCGGTAGAGCGTGGGCGCGCCGTTCTGGAACAGACCGCCGGTGTCCGCGGTGGGACCGTAGGTCGAGTAGAGGCTGGCGCCCAGCATCCGCAGGTAGGCGGTGAGCTGTCCCCGGTGATGCGCCGAATGGGCGATGCGCCGCGTCAGCACCCAGGCGCGGCTGCGCTCGACGTCGAAGAACCGGGTGAGACCCTCGAACCAGTCCTCCGGCATCCCCCGCAGCCGTTCGAGACGCTTGCCGGAGGCCTCGGCGTACTTGTGGAAGAAGGCGACGCGGGTCTCCGCGGCCGGCAGCGGCGGCTCGCCGAGATCGATCCCCAGCATGTTCCTCATCCAGGTGTCCTCGCTGACGCACTGATGGACCATCTGCTCGTGCGGCGTCCGCGCCCGCGGCTCCGGCCGGAACCGCAGATCCTCCTCCCGGAACAGCGACCAGACGGAGAGGGTCTTCAGACGCTCGGTGTCGTAGGTCTCGAGGAGGAAATCGTAGCGGGGCATGGGGTTCCCCTCCTGTCTGGATCGGAGATGCCTGGACGATTGTACCTCGCCGCCAGTCTACCAGGGCGTCCGGGCGGCGAGGCGCCAGGCGCGTCGCCTTTCCACAAGGCGGTTGACGGTTCTTAGACCTGGATGTTACAGTGTAGACGATCGTCTACACGTGGGGACACCATGGCGCTGAACATCAGAAACTCCGAGACCGAGAAGCTCGCCGAAACGCTGGCCAAGCTCACGGGCGAGACGAAGACCGAGGCCGTGACACAGGCTCTCCGGGACCGCTTGGCCCGGCTACGCCGCGACCGCACCCGGAAGCGCCTCGCCGATGAGCTGGACGAGATCGCCAGGCATTGCGCACAACTGCCCGTCCTGGATTCGAGGACACCCGATGAGATCCTCGGATACGACGAAAACGGGCTGCCGCGCTGATGGTCGTCGACACCTCCGCTCTACTGGCGATCCTCCTTGACGAGCCCGAGCGCCGTACGTTCAACGAGGCCATCGAAGCGGCTGAATCCCGCAGGATGTCGGCGGCGACCTTCGTCGAGGTCTCAATCGTCATCGAGTCGCGTTTCGGCGCCGAGGGCGTTCGCGACCTCGATCTGTTCATTGAACGGGCAGGCATCGGCTTGACTCCTGTGGATGCCGAGCAGGCCCAGATGGCGCGTCGCGCCTACAGCCAATTCGGCAAGGGCAGGCACCGGGCCGGGCTCAATTATGGTGATTGCTTCGCCTACGCGCTCGCCATGGTGCTTGGCGAGCCGCTGCTCTACAAGGGTGACGACTTCGGACGGACTGATGTCGTTCCGTCCGCGGCAGAGTAGACCTGCTTTCACTATGAACGCCGGCCTATCGTGCAATCATACAGGAGAGGCCTGAGCTCGGACGGCGCGGATCTAGATGACCCGGCGCGCCGCGGCCGTGGCCGGATCGCCCGTGTTCGGCGTGCCGGTCGGCTCGATGAGCAGGACATGGACCTCCTCGCGGGCCACCGGACGGTGCTCGACCCCTCGAGGCACGACGAACAGCTCGCCGGGCCCGAGCGAGACGCTGCGGTCCCGCATCTCGATCGTGAGATGGCCCTGGAGGACCAGGAAGAGGTCGTCCGTGTCGTCGTGCTGGTGCCAGACGAACTCACCCTGTGCCTTGACGACCATGAGGTCATGACCGTTGAACTGGCCGACGGTCCGCGGCTGCCAGTGCTCCGAGAACGTGGACAGCTTCGCTTCGAGATTGATCTTATCCAT
>DASWRX010000105.1:0-19252 GCA_036402955.1 Thermoanaerobaculia bacterium | reverse complement strand
CATCCATGGCCGCGGACACGGGCGCCTTTGTGGTCGTGTGGCAAACCAACCCCACGGGGAAAGCGGTGCAGGTCGCGGGTCAGTTGTTCGACCCGACCGGCGCCCGCGTCGGCGGCGAGTTTCGTGTCGGGTCGGTGGTTGCCGGAAGCTGGCTTGCACTTCCCCACGTCGCCATGGCGCCTCACGGCTCGTTCGTCGTGGTGTGGCAGGAACCCGACCCGAACGACGCCTCGACCCTCCGGATCCTCGGTCAGCGCTTCACGGCGCTCGGCAAGACTCTCGGCCCGACCTTTTGGATCAGCGAGGGGCTGCGGGGGCCGCAAAGATTCCCCGGTGTCGCCTGCGATCCGCACGGCAACTTCGTGGTGACGTGGAACGACGATCAAGGGCTCGGAGTGACGACGGCGCGGCTCTACCACGCCAACGGCGTTCCCGTGCGGCTTCCCGTGGCCCTGACGCAAGGGATCCTCCAGGAAGACGCCCTGGTGGCCTTCGGATGGAACGGCACCTTCGCGATCGCCTGGACCGAGAGCTACCCGGTCGACATCGCTCACCTGCGCCGTTTCTCGGCCTCGCCCGGTGAAGAGATCTGCCAGTATTCCAACGGCGAGTTCGATTGCTACACGGGACGGAGCGGAGAGATACCCACGATCCGTCACCCCTTCGGGGGCCGGCCCGGCGATATCGCGCTGCTCGGCGACATCGACGGCGACGGCCGCGCGGACCCCTGCGTATTCCGGAGCGGGACTTTCCTCTGCGACACCGGGCACGACTCCGGCACCACGGGGGTCGCGGTGGCTTTCGGCCAGGACGGCGACGTGCCGTTCCTGGCCGACGTCGACGGCGATGGCAAGGCCGACCCCTGCGTCTACCGGAACGGCCATTTTCTTTGCTCCACCCGGCACGACGGCGTGGCGGATTTCGACCTCGCCTTCGGCGCCCCGGGCGACGTTCCGTTGCTGGGTGACATCGACGGCGACGGCAGGGCGGACCCCTGCGTCTTTCGCGCCGGGACCTTCCTCTGCGACACCCACCACGACGGAGTGGCCGACGTCGTGATCCCGTTCGGCCATCCCGGCGACTCCCCTCTGCTGGGAGACTTCGACGGCGACGGCCGCGCCGATCCCTGCGTGCTCGCCGAAGGCCTCCAGTGCGACACGGCTCACGACGGAAAACCCGGAGGCACGCTCCTGATCCCTAGCCGCTTGAGGACGATGTTCGGCAATCTCGACGGCTTGTAAGGCTCTCGGCACCAAAGCAGCCGTCACGGTGGTCGCCCCCCGTAACGCCCGCGGCGAACAGCCCTACCGCCGCTCGAAGCGCAGGCTGGGATCGTAGCGGAGCTTCTCGAGGAAGACCGCGATCTCGCGGGCCAGCTTGGCGGTGGCCCGTTCGCGCTCGGCCGCCTTCTGGAAGAAGAGCAGGGCGGCCAGGGCCTCGCGCGGGACGTCCTGGGCCTGGAAGATCCCGGCCATCTCCAGCGACAGCTCCTTGACCTCGGCCATCGCTCCGGCGCGGGCGTACAGGGCCGTCAGCTCCAGGGTGACGAGGGCGGCGTCGTAGGCGATGCCGCGGGTGGCGAAATCCTGCCGCAGCTCCTGGAAGAGCTGGATGGCCGCCTCCGTCTGGCCGAGGCCGGCGGCGATCCGCCCCTCCGCCCAGCGCAGGCGGAGCAGGTCGAGCGGGTTGTCGAGCTCCCGGCAGAGCGCCGCGAGCTCGGGGAACAGGGCCTGCGCCTGCTCGTGCTCGCCGATCGCCGTCAGGTTCCACACGTGGTTGTGGCGCAGGCAGAGGAACAGGCGGGGATCGCGGCGCGCGTCCACCAGGCCCGCGGCCTCCTGGAGCAGGTCGATCGCGCGCCGGGCCTCGCCCACCTCGGCGAGGCCGAGGGCTTTCATGATCAGCGCCCGGCCGGCGCGATGGCGATCCTGGTGCTCGGAGCGGCAGCCGTCGGTGTGGATGGCGACCAGCCGGTCCAGCGCCACGAACGCCTCGTCGAAGCGCCGCTGGGCGAGGCGCAGCGAGGCCTTCAGCTCGAGGACCACCGGCTCGTAGCCCAGGACGTCGCCGATGACCGACTCCCCCGCCTCCCACCAGGCGTCCGCGATCGAGAACGACTCGTCGGCGTTGCGCAGGTCACCCACGACGCGGCGGGCGTTGCCGTCGTGCGCCCAGGCGTACCCGCGGAGCTGGTAGAGACGGCACGCCTCGGCGGCGGGCTCGGCGCAGAGCAGGTCGGAGACCAGCACCGCCAGCTCGGCGGACTCGACGGCGCGGCCCGGATCGACCGCGGTCAGCCGCAGGCTCTCCTGGCAGAGCAGCTCGCAGACCTCCCAGGTCAGGAAGCGCCGGTGGACGCGGATCAGATGGTACTGATCCTCGAAACGATATCGCCTGAGCTCGGCCAGCAGCTCCGGAGCCTTCGTCCGGGTCGCCGTCAGAACGCTCGCGAGGTCTTCCATGGATGTCGTTCCTTCCAAATACTTCCGAAATACAATCCGGCTTCGACCGGAATCAACTCTAACTTACTGCGGCGTGCCGTTCGGGTCCATCTGCCCGCCGGTATCGCTGCTCGTCGCCGCCCCTGAAGGCGGCGGCGGTGGCGGCGTACCGCCGTTCGGGTCCATCTGGCCACCCGTCTTCAGATAATTGGCAAGCAAATTCCATACCGAATGGAACGAGCTGAAGAGCCCCAGATCCGACGACGCGCTGGCGGCCACCTGCGCCCGAGGGTGGACGGGGGCCGTCCGGGCGTGCAGCAGTCCAGGAGCGAGAAAAATTGTCAGGAGGATCATCACTGTCATCTGCCGAGCTGAAGAGCGCATGGCTGCTTCTCCTTTTCGTCTTACCCGTGAGGCTGTCCTCATAGCTCGCTGCCCTACAGCCATTTACCGCAGCGAAAACTCGTAACAGCAAGATGCGGGCCAACTCTCGGAAATCAGCTCGGGCGCTGGATTTTGACCACTCAAGGTGACGAAACTCGCCACTCCCCGTCCACCGGACGGGCACCCGGCCGGGCGCCGGGAAACCCGCTGGCGGCGGAGGTTTCCTGGCGAGAGCGGCCCCGAAAAGGGGGGGTGACGCGGGGAGCGGCCGGCGAGGAGCCGCTTTGCAAAGACGTTCCCCACGGGCGGAAGGTATATACGAATTTCTACATGCTCCCGGCTCCGGGTTGCGGCGCGGGGCTCTTCCTTGTAGATAGGCGTCATAGATAGCGTCTCTTTTGCAGCTAGAGGGGGCTTTGCCCGCGGCGTCCGAGGAGCCGCGGGACGAGTCGAAAAATGTCTTGCGCCCCCGTTGGAGGTTGGAGTAGAGTTCCCGGCTTGTGACGACTTTCACAAAGTCCCTTGAACCGCGGTCGGCGGTCGGATATCGTCGCTCGTCGGGAACCTAGGGAGGGTGGCCCCCATGCAGATCTTCCACCGCAGCACCAACACGATCGCCAAGGTCAGCATCTTTGGTGCGGTCTTCTTTCTCGGCTTCTTCGGCTGGGCGGCCTATACCCTGATGGGCGATTCGGGGTACGTGACCGGCCAGTACGTGGTGAAGCACCAGCCCGTGCCGTTCAGCCACGAGCACCACGTGCGGGGCCTGGGGATCGACTGCCGCTATTGCCACACCTCCGTCGAGCGGTCCGCGTTCGCGGGGCTGCCGCCCACGGAGACCTGCATGAACTGCCACCGGCAGATCTGGACCAACGCCGAGCTGCTCGAGCCGATCCGCGCCAGCTACCGCGACAACGTGCCGGTGCAGTGGACGCGGGTGCACGACCTGCCGGACTACGTCTACTTCAACCATTCGGTCCACATCGCCAAGGGCATCGGCTGCGCCTCCTGTCACGGCAAGGTGAACCAGATGCCGCTGATGTTCCAGAACGCCTCGCTGCAGATGCAGTGGTGCCTCGACTGTCACCGCAACCCGGTCAAGAACGTGCGGCCGCGCGAAGAGGTGTTCAACATCGACTGGAATCCGAGCGATCCGGCGAGCTACCGGAAGTACATGCGGCCGCTGCCGCGCGAGGCGTCGAACGCCCGCTGGGAGCCCTCGGCGGGCGACGTCGCCCGGCTGCAGGCGAAGCTGGCGAAGGAATACGACCTCCATTCTTTGACGAGTTGCTCGACGTGCCACCGCTAGCGGTGGGGACGCGAGCCGAGGCTGCAGATCCGCGGCGACGGCCGACGGACAACCATGAGAGCGAGCGAACCTGATGGACAGCATCAACGCCAAAGGCAAGTGCGGCGCCGAGGCCGCTCCCCAGCCGGGTCCGGCCCGGCTCGACCTCGAGGAGGTGCGGGAGCGGCTGCAGGCGAAGAAGGGGCCGGAGTTCTGGCGCAGCCTGGACGAGCTCGCCGCCACTCCGGAGTTCGAGGACCTCCTCCATCGCGAGTTCCCGCGCTTCGCGTCCGAGTGGCCGGCCGGCGTCTCGCGCCGCGGCTTCCTCCAGCTCGCGAGCGCCTCGCTCGCCCTGGCCGGCCTGACCGGCTGCACCCGGCAGCCGCTCGAGAAGATCATCCCCTACGTCCGGCAGCCCGAGCAGCTCATCCCCGGCAAGCCGCTCTTCTTCGCGACCGCGCTGACCCATGCCGGCTACGCCACCGGCGTGCTGGCCGAGAGCCACCAGGGACGGCCGACCAAGATCGAGGGCAATCCGGACCATCCGGCCAGCCTCGGCTCGACCGACGCCTTCGCGCAGGCCGCGGTGCTGACGCTGTACGATCCCGAGCGCTCGCAGTCGATCCTCCACAACGGCCGCCCCGGCACCTGGAGCCAGCTCACCAGCCAGATGGGCGAGACCCTGCGTTCGCTGGGCGGCGGCCGGGGGCTGCGCATCCTCACCGGCACGGTGACCTCGCCGACGCTGGCCGCGCAGATCGCCGCCGCCCTGAAGTCCTATCCGCAGGCCCGCTGGCACCGCTGGGAGCCCGCCGGGCCGCACCAGACCCGCGCCGCCGCCGTGCGGGCGTTCGGCCGGCCGCTCGACACCCGCTACGACTTCACCCGCGCCAGGGTGGTGCTGACGCTCGGCGCCGACGTCCTCTGCGAGGGCTCGGCCGGCGTGCGCTACGCCCGCGACTTCGCGGACGGGCGGCGCGTGCACGCCCACCCCGACGCGATGACCCGCGTCTACACCGTGGAGAGCGCGCCGGTCGGCGTGTCGTCGCTCGCCGATCACCGGCTGCAGCTCCCGCCGGCGCAGGTCGAGGCCTTCGTGCTCGCCCTCGCCCAGGCGGTCGGCGCCGGCGCGGGCGGCAATGGTGGTGGTACTGGCGCGCCGGCCCTCGACGCCAAGGCGCGGACGTGGGTCCAGGAGGTCGCCAAGGATCTGCAGGCGAACCGCGGCGCCTCGCTGGTGGTCGCCGACGAGTACCTCTCGCCCGCGGCGCAGGTGGTCGTCCACGGCATCAACCAGGCGCTCGGCAACGCCGGCGTCACGGTCTTCTACCAGGAGCCGGTCGAGGTCGATCCGGTGGACCACCTGCAGTCGCTCGCCGAGCTGGTGCGCGACATGAACGCCGGCCAGGTGCAGGCGCTGATGATGCTCGACGGGGTCAACCCGGTCTACACCGCGCCGGCCGACCTGCCGTTCCTGGCCGCCCTCGACAAGGTGGCGCTGCGCGTCCACCACGGCCTCTACCAGGACGAGACGTCGGACCACTGCCACTGGCACATCCCGGCCGGCCACGAGCTCGAGAGCTGGGGCGACGCCCGCGCCTTCGACGGCACGGTGTCGATCCAGCAGCCGCTGATCGAGCCGCTCTACGGCGGCAAGACGGCGGCCGAGGTCGTGGCCGCGACCCTGAACAACCAGGCGGACGCCAACGGCTACGACCTCGTCCGCCAGTACTGGACGAGCCGCCTGCCCGGCCTGACGGCCGGCCTCGCCGACGCCGCCAGGGACACGGCCGGCGGCGGCAGCATCACGACGCTGCTCGGCTTCGGCGGCGCCTTCCCGGGCGCTGCGGGCGTCGGCGGCACGACGCCGCCCGTGACCACCGGCACCCAGGCCGCGGGCCCGCTCGCGGGCGGCGCGGCGGCTCCGGGAGCGGCCGGCGGCACGTCGGCGCCGGCCAATACGCCGGCGGGAGCCCCCGCGGCGGTGGCCGGCGGGAGCGGCGGCGCGGCGACGGCGGCGTTCGAGAAGGCCTGGCGCGAGACGCTCCATGCCGGGCTGATCCCGGCGACGGCGCAGGCGCGGGCCACGGCGGCGCTCAACGGCGGCGCGGTGCAGGCGGCGGCCGGCGAGATCCAGGCCGCGCTCGGGCGCGTCAAGCCGGGCGAGATCACGCTGCAACTGCGCCCCGATCCCACGATCTGGGACGGCCGCTACGCCAGCAACGTCTGGCTCCAGGAGCTGCCCAAGCCGGTCACCAAGCTGGTCTGGGACAACGCCCTGGTGCTCGGGCCGAAGACCGCCGCGCGGCTGAAGCTCACCTTCCACGACAGGGTGGAGGTCGCGCTCGGCGGCCGCAAGGTCGAGGCGTCGGTCTGGGTGCTCCCGGGCATGGCGGAGGACACCGCGCAGCTCACCCTCGGCTACGGCCGCCAGCGCGCCGGCAAGGCCACGGGCCAGGGCTTCAACGCGTTTCCCCTGCGCACCTCGAACGCCCTCTGGGGAGCGCCGGGCGCCGCGATCCGCGCCACCGGCGGGCAGTACACCATCGCCTGCACCCAGAACCACCACTCGATGCGCGGCCTCGTCGTCCACGAGGACGCGGAGGCCGCCGAGCAGGAGCAGGCCCGGCACGTCATCCGCACCGGCACCCTGGAGGAATTCCGGCGCGATCCGGAATTCATCAAGAAGGACCGCGAGGTGCCGCCGGCGGACGACACCCTGTACCCCAACCGGCGCTACGACGGGCACGCCTGGGCGATGTCGATCGACCTCAGCGTCTGCACCGGCTGCAGCTCCTGCATCGTCGCCTGCCAGGCGGAGAACAACATCCCGTCGGTCGGCAAGGAGCAGGTGCTGGCGCGGCGCGAGATGCACTGGCTGCGCGTCGACCGCTACTTCGCGGGCGACATGGACGAGCCGACGTTCCACTACCAGCCCCTCCCCTGCATGCAGTGCGAGAACGCGCCCTGCGAGCTGGTCTGCCCGGTGGCCGCCACCGTGCACAGCGACGAGGGGCTCAACGACATGGTCTACAACCGCTGCGTCGGCACCCGCTACTGCTCGAACAACTGCCCCTACAAGGTCCGCCGGTTCAACTTTCTGCGCTACAGCGACAAGGACACGCCGGTGCTCGAGCTGGTCAACAACCCGGACGTGACCGTGCGCATGCGCGGCGTGATGGAGAAGTGCACCTACTGCGTGCAGCGCATCGAGCAGGCCAAGATCCAGTCGAAGGTCGATCGCCAGCCGATCCCCAAGAACTGGATCCAGACCGCCTGCCAGCAGGCCTGCCCGACGCAGGCGATCGTCTTCGGGGACCAGAACGATCCGGAGTGGGAGGTCTCGAAGCGCAAGGCCGACCCGCTCAACTACGGGCTGCTCGAGGACATCAACACGCGCCCGCGCACCACCTATCTCGCCAAGCTGCGCAATCCGAACCCCGCGCTGGCGGGCCTTGATTCCGCCTCGAAAAAACCGGCCGAAGGAGCTGAGCATGGCCACGCTTGAGAACACCGGTCTCCCCGCGCCGCCGCAGAAGCCCTACGAGGCGCCGATCGTGGGCCCCGGCCACACGGCGGGGACGGTCACCGACAAGATCGCCGACGTCATCCTGCGGAAGGAGACGCCGAAGTGGTGGCTGCTCGGCTTCGCCGTCGCCTTCTCGCTGCTGATGATGTTCCTGACCGCGGTCACCTGGCTGTTCGCCAAGGGGGTCGGGATCTGGGGCGTCAACTGGCCGATCGGCTGGGGCTTCGCGATCATCAATTTCGTCTGGTGGATCGGCATCGGCCACGCCGGCACGCTGATCTCGGCCATCCTGCTGCTGTTCCGGCAGGAGTGGCGCACCTCGATCAACCGCTTCGCCGAGGCGATGACGCTGTTCGCGGTGGCCTGCGCCGGCATGTTCCCCGTCCTCCACCTCGGCCGGCCGTGGCTCTTCTACTGGCTGCTCCCCTACCCCAACACGATGACCCTGTGGCCGCAGTTCCGCAGCCCGCTGATCTGGGACGTGTTCGCGGTGACCACCTACGCCACGGTGTCGGCGATGTTCTGGTTCGTCGGCCTGGTCCCCGACCTGGCGACGATGCGCGACCGGGCGAAGAACCGGGTGGCCAAGGTGCTCTACGGCATGGGCTCGCTCGGCTGGCGCGGCTCGGCGCGGCACTGGCACAACTACGAGACGGCCTACCTGCTGCTCGCGGGTCTGTCGACGCCGCTGGTGCTCTCGGTGCACACGGTGGTGTCCTTCGACTTCTCGATCGGCATCGTCCCCGGCTGGCACGCCACGATCTTCCCCCCCTACTTCGTGGCCGGCGCCATCTACGCCGGCTTCGCCATGGTGCTGCTGCTGGCGATCCCGCTGCGCGTGGCCTTCGGCTGGAAGGACTTCATCACCGACCGCCACCTGGAGAACATGGGCAAGGTGATGCTAGCGACCGGCCTGATCGTCTTCTACGGCTACGTCATGGAGCTGTTCTTCGCCTGGTACAGCGCCAACACCTACGAGCGCTTCATGGCCTTCAACCGCGTCTTCGGCCCGTACAAGTTCTACTGGTACGCGCTGATCTTCTGCAACGGCCTGACGCCGCAGACGCTCTGGTTCCGGCGCGTGCGCACCTCGCCGCTCGGGCTGTTCATCGTCTCGCTGATCGTCAGCGTCGGCATGTGGCTGGAGCGCTTCGTGATCGTCGTCACCAGCCTGACCCGCGACTTCCTTCCCGCCTCCTGGGGCGTCTACAAGGGGACGATCTGGGACTGGGCGACGTTCATCGGCACGCTCGGCCTGTTCTCGACGCTGTTCTTCCTGTTCATCCGGATCCTGCCGGCGATCTCGATCTTCGAGATGCGCACGATCGTGCCCGGCGGCGAGGCCGGAGACGAAATCACGGAGGTGGTGTGATGAGCTCGCTCCACGACCCCCGGCCGCCGATCTACGGGCTGATGGCGGAGTTCCCCTCGGCCGACGCCCTGGTCGCGGCGGCCCACCAGGTGCACGCGGCGGGGTACGAGAAGGTGGACGCCTTCACCCCGTACCCGGTCGAGGCGGTCTCCGAGGCGCTCGGGCTGCCGCGCTCGAAGATGCCGATCATCGTGCTGCTCGGCGGCCTGTTCGGCGGCTTCGGCGGCTACATGCTCCAGTTCTGGTCGCAGGTCATCCGCTACCCGATGAACATCGGCGGCCGGCCGATCCACAGTTGGCCGTCCTTCATCGTGCCGACCTTCGAGTGCACCATCCTCGGCGCGGCGCTGGCGGCGGTGGTCGGCATGATCGCCATCAACGGCCTGCCGATGCCCTATCACCCGGTGTTCAACGTGCCGCGCTTCGCCCTGGCGTCGCGCGACCGCTTCTTCCTGGTGATCGAGGCGCTGGACCCCAAGTTCGACGCCGGCGCCACGCGGCGCTTCCTGACCAGCCTGAACGCGAGCGAGGTGTCCGACGTTGACCACTGAGACCGTCACCCCGCGCTCGTCGCACGGTAGGGTGCGCTGCGCGCACCGCCGCCGTTCCCGGTGCGCGCAGCGCACCCTACTGGGTCTGGCTCTGCTCGCCGCGGTCACCGCCGCCGGCTGCCGGCAGAACATGCACAACCAGCACAAGGTGAAGACGCTCGGCGCCAGCACCTTCTTCCCCGATGGCCAGGGGGCGCGCCCGATCCCGGCGCACACGGTGGCGCGCGGCGACCTGCGCGAGGGCTTCGCCTTCACCGGCCTCGGGCCCGACAACAAGCCGGTCGCGCAGATGCCCTTCCCGGTGACCCGCGCGCTGCTGCTGCGCGGCCAGGAGCGCTTCAACATCTATTGCTCCCCCTGCCACGGCCGGCTCGGCAACGGCCAGGGCATGATCGTGCAGCGCGGCTACAAGCAGCCGACCTCGTACCACATCGAGCGGCTGCGGACGGCGCCGGTCGGCTACTTCTTCAACGTGATGACCGAGGGGTACGGCGTGATGCCGACCTACGCGCCGCAGATCCCGGTGGCCGACCGCTGGGCGATCGCCGCTTACATCCGCGTTCTCCAGTACAGCCAGAGCGCCAGGCTGGCGGAGCTGCCGGACGAAGACCAGCAGCGCGTCCGGCAGGAGCTGGCCAACCCGGCGGCCGGCGGCGCGCCGATCACGCCGTCGGCGGGTGGCGATCAGGGGGTGCAGCGCCCCTCGGATGCCCGCGAGACCGACGGCCGGACCCGCATTCCTGGGGACAAGAAACCATGACGACCGATTCCATCCGCCGGGTCTCCCCGGCCTCCCCGGCGTTCGCCGCTCCGGCCGCCGTCGACCGCCTGCAGACGCTCGGCCTCATCGTCGGCGTCGTCGGGCTGGTCCTCAGCGCCATCGGCTTCTTTCTTTCGCCCGACTACTTCTTCCGCGGCTACCTGGTCGGCTGGGTCTACTGGACGGGGATCTCCCTCGGCTGCATGGCGATCGCCATGGTCGGCCATCTGTCGGGAGGGGACTGGGCGGTGGTCATCCGCCGCGTCCTGGAGGCGGCGTCCCGGGTGTTGCCGTGGATGCTGCTCTCGTCCATCCCCCTCCTCTTCGGGATGCGCAATCTCTACTCGTGGGCCCGCCCGGAGGCGGTGCGGACCGACGCCGTCCTGCAGGCCAAGCAGGCGTACCTCAACCCGCAGTTCTTCGTCGTCCGGCTGGTCGTCTACTTCCTCATCTGGATGGCGATCTCCTTCTCCCTGAGCCGCCTCTCGTGGCGCCAGGACGCGACGCAGGACCTGTCGCTGCTCGGCCGCATGCGGGTGATCTCGGCTCCCGGGCTGATCGTCTACGTGCTGTCGCTCACCTTCGCCTCGGTGGACTGGCTGATGTCGCTGCAGCCGCACTGGTTCTCGACCATCTACGGCTTCTACCTGGTCGCCAGCCAGGGGATCTCGGGCTTCGCGTTCCTGATCGTCATCGCCGTCTACCTGTCGCGCAGCGAGCCGATGGCCGGCGTGTTCCAGCCGCGCCACTTCCACGACTGGGGCAAGCTCCTGTTCGCCTTCGTGATGATCTGGACCTACTTCTCCTGGTCGCAGTTCCTGATCACCTGGGCGGGCAACCTGCCGGAGGAGATCGCCTTCTTCCTGCCGCGCATCCACGGCAGCTTCGGCTGGGTGGCGCTCGCCATCGTGCTGTTCCATTTCACGGTGCCGTTCACCCTGCTGCTGTCGCGCGACCTCAAGCGCAACGGCAGGACGCTGGCGATGGTGGCGCTGCTGCTGCTGTTCATGCGCTGGGTCGAGCTGTTCTGGCAGGTCGAGCCGGCGTTCGCCAACCGGCACGCGGCGTTCGCCTGGCTCTACCTCGCGGCGCCGCTGTTCATCGGCGGCTTCTGGCTCTTCTTCTTCGCGCTCACGCTCAAGACCCGGCCGCTGCTGCCCATCCACGACCCCTACCTGCCGGAGGCGATCGCCCATGCCCAGCACCACTGATCTCCACGGCCACGGCGACCTGGACGCGAAGACCGACACCGGCTCCGGGGCCGGCCACGCCAACGAGCAGCGCGGCGTCGCGGCGGGGGATTTCGACCGCGAGATCAACGTCCGCGGCGTCGTCTGGAGCGGCGTCTGGCTGGTGGTCATCACGCTGGTGTCGGCCCTGCTGATGTGGTGGTTCCTGCGCGGCATCCAGGTCTACGACCAGCACCACGAGGTCGCGATGACCCCGATGCAGAAGATCCCGCAGCCGCCGACGCCCGCGCCGCGGCTGCAGCCGGAAGAGCCGAGCCAGGACCGCAACCAGGACATGGCGGACATGCGCGCCGCCGAGGACACCCTCCTCCAGCACGCCGCCTGGGCCGACCAGCCGGGCGGCACGCTGCGGGTGCCGGTCGACGTGGCCATCGATGCCATCGTCCGGCGCGGCGTCGCGCCGTTCCCGCCGATGGGTGGAGCGGCCAGCGGCGCGGCCGGCGCGCCGACCGTCGCGATGGGCCAGACCCCGCTCGAGGCGCGGACCCGGCAGGAGACCGCGAACCCCACGGACAATCGCAAGCCGGGCGCGACGGTGCAGAACACGGTGCCGCCGGCCGCTCCGCGAGCCGTCAAGCCGCCGGCGGCGGTGAAGCCGCCCGCGGCCGAGTAAGAGAAAGAAGGATGCGACGTTGTTGAGCCCGATCCCCATGCTGACCCTCTCGGCCCTGCTGCTGACGGCGGGAGCCGCGGGCGCCACCTCGACGGTGGTCCCCGGCAACACCATGCCGGGGCCGCTGAAGCAGGTGCGCTACGACCAGCGGCTGGGCGAGCAGGTGCCGCTCGGCCTGGCGTTCCGCGACGAGGCGGGCCGGTCGGTGAAGCTCGCGAGCTACCTCGGCAGCCGGCCCGCCGTGCTGGTCCTCGCCTACTATCGCTGCCCGATGCTGTGCGACATGGTGATGCAGGCGGTAGAGAGCGGCCTCAAGCCGCTGTCGCTCGATCCCGGCAAGGACTTCGACGTGATCGTGGCGAGCATCGACCCGGCGGACACGCCGGAGCGCGCGATGATGAAGCGGCGCGACATCCTGCAGCGCTACGCGCGGCCGGGCACCGAGTCCGGCTGGCACTTCCTCACCGGCCCGCAGGGCTCGATCACCGCGCTCGCCAACGCCATCGGCTTCCACTACG
Source organism: Thermoanaerobaculia bacterium (assembly GCA_036402955.1). GTDB lineage: Bacteria > Acidobacteriota > Thermoanaerobaculia > Multivoradales > UBA5704 > DATARR01. Next base: position 6,546 of record DASWRX010000105.1, on the reverse strand, counting down.
TCTACGACCCGGAGACGCACCAGTTCGCCCACGCCGCAGGCGTCGTGGTGCTGACCCCCGAAGGCAGGATCTCGCGCTACTTCTTCGGCATCGAGTACCCGCCGCGCGACCTGCGGCTGGGGCTGGTCGAGGCCTCCGGCGACAAGATCGGCGGCCTGGTCGACCAGGTCCTGCTCTACTGTTTCCACTACGACCCGGTGATCGGCCGCTACAGCGCCGTCACCATGCGCATCGTCCGCCTTGCCGCCCTCGCGACCGTGATCGGCCTGGTCCTTATGATCGTCCTCCTGCGGCGGCGGGAGACCGCAGAGCCCGGGCCCTTGGGAGCCGCCTGACATGAAATCGACGTTCCCTCTGTTTCCTGAATCGGCCTCCGCCCTGTCCGGCGACGTCGACGCCCTGTTCCTCGTCTGGTCGTTGGTCAGCATCTTCTTCACGGTGCTGATCGCGGGGCTCATCATCGTCCTCATGTCCCGCTACAAGCGGCGCCATCCGGAAGAGGTGGGCGCCGACGAGCGGGCCGGCGTCTGGCTCGAGGTCCTGTGGTCGGCGGTGCCGCTGGCGATCATGCTGGCGATGTTCGCCTGGGGCACCCGGGTCTTCTTCCAGCTCTACCGGCCGCCGGCGGACGCCATCGAGTACACGGCGATCGGCAAGCAGTGGATGTGGAAGATCCAGCATCCGGAGGGGCAGCGCGAGATCAACACGCTGCACATGCCGGTCAACCAGGCGATCAAGATGAAGCTGGCCTCCGAGGACGTCATCCACAGCTTCTACATCCCGGCTTTCCGCATCAAGCAGGACGCGGTGCCGGGCCGCTACACGTCGCTGTGGTTCAAGGCCACCAAGCCCGGGGTCTACCACCTGTTCTGCGCCGAGTACTGCGGCACCGAGCACTCGCGGATGATCGGCAGCATCATCGTCATGGAGCAGCGCGACTACGAGAGCTGGATGGCCGGCGGCACCGGCGGCAAGTCGATGGTGGCCTCGGGCTCCGACCTCTTCACCTCGCTCGCCTGCGTGACCTGCCACCGGGCGACCCCGGGCGTGACCCAGCGCGGCCCCAGCCTCGAGGGGGTCTACGGCAGCCAGGTCAAGCTGGCCGACGGCCGCACCGTGGTGGCGGACGACAACTACGTGCGCGAGTCGATCCTCAACCCCACCGCCAAGGTCGTGGCCGGCTTCGATCCGGTGATGCCCACCTTCGCGGGGCAGGTCTCCGAGGAGCAGCTCACCCAGCTCATCGCCTACGTCCGTTCGCTCGGGCCCACCGGCAGCGCAACGGCCGGCGGCACGGGAGCCGGCACCGCCGCCGCCACGGCAGCCGCCACGACGCCACAGACCGCCAATCCTCCGGCTCCGCAGAAGTGAGACAAGCCATGGATACCACCGCAGTCGCACGCTCGCCCATCACCACCACCCCGGAGACCGCCTTCGAGCGGCCGAACTATCTCAACTCGGACTTCGGCTGGAAGTCCTGGCTGTTCACCCTGGACCACAAGCGGATCGCGATCCTCTACCTGATCTCGGTGACCGCCTTCTTCGCGCTGGGGGGGACCTTCGCCGCGCTCATCCGCCTCGAGCTGCTGACGCCCGAGGGGGACCTGATGGGGCCGGACACCTACAACCGGGTGTTCACCATGCACGGCATCATCATGGTCTTCTTCTTCCTCATCCCGGCGATCCCGGCGGTGCTCGGCAACTTCCTGGTGCCGCTGATGGTGGGGGCCAAGGACCTGGCGATGCCGCGGCTCAACCTGGCGAGCTGGTACGTCTACAACCTCGGCGGCCTGTTCACCCTGTGGGCGATCGTCAACGGCGGCGTCGACACCGGCTGGACCTTCTACACGCCGTTCTCCACCACCTACTCGAACACCTACGTGGTGCCGACGGCGCTCGGCATCTTCATCACCGGCTTCTCGACCATCTTCACCGCCCTCAACTTCATCGTCACCATCCACCGGATGCGCGCCCCGGGCCTCTCCTGGTTCCGGCTGCCGCTGTTCATCTGGTCGACCTACGCCACCAGCCTGATCATCATGCTGGGCACGCCGGTGATCGCCATCACCATCCTGCTGGTGGCCGCCGAGAAGGTGCTCCACCTCGGCATCTTCAACCCCAAGCTGGGCGGCGACCCGGTCTTGTTCGAGCACATGTTCTGGTTCTACTCGCACCCGGCGGTGTACATCATGATCCTGCCGGCGATGGGGGTGATCTCGGAGCTGATCGCCGCCTTCTCCCGCAAGAAGGTCTTCGGCTACCGCGTCGTCGCCTTCGCCAGCGTGGCGATCGCCGTGCTGGGCTTCCTGGTCTGGGGGCACCACCTGTTCGTCGCCGGCGAGTCGGCCTACTCGGCGACGGTCTTCTCGGTGCTGTCGATGCTGGTGGCGGTCCCCTCGGCGGTCAAGGTGTTCAACTGGACGGCGACCCTCTACGAGGGCTCGATCTCCTACCAGACGCCGATGCTCTACGCCCTCGGCTTCATCGGCCTGTTCACCATCGGCGGCCTCACAGGCGTCATGGTGGCGACGCTCGGCATCGACCCCCACGTCCACGACACCTACTTCATCGTCGCCCACTTCCACTACGTGATGGTGGGCGGCACGATCATGGCCTACCTGGGGGGCCTCCACTACTGGTGGCCCAAGATGACCGGGCGGCTCTACCCCACCTTCCTGTCGAAGCTCTCGGCGCTGCTGGTGTTCGTCGGCTTCAACCTGACCTTCTTCCCGCAGTTCATCCTCGGCTACATGGGCATGCCGCGCCGCTACTGGTCGTACCCGCCGGAGTTCCAGGTGCTCAACGTGCTGTCCAGCGCGGGCGCCTCGGTGCTCGGCGTCGGCTACCTGCTGCCGCTGTTCTACTTCACCTGGTCGATGAAGTACGGCAAGAAGAGCGGCGACAACCCCTGGGGCGCCGTCGGCCTCGAGTGGGACACCACCTCGCCGCCGCCGACCGAGAACTTCTACACGACGCCGGTGGTGACGCACGGGCCCTACGAGTACAACCGGGAAGAGGTCCACAATCGCTTGACGGAGGAGGCGAACTTTGGCTAGCAGCCCGCTGGTGAATCGGTACGGGCACGAGCACGGCGAGCCGGTGGACCACCGGGAGCACCGCCATCCGGCCCATCAGTTCGACACGATGGAGCAGCAGAAGGAGTCCTCGACGCTGGGGATGTGGCTGTTCCTGGTCACCGAGATCATGTTCTTCGGCGGTCTGTTCACCGCCTACCTGGTCTACCGGACGATGTATCCGGCGGCCTTCGCGGCGGCGAGCTCGACGCTCAACGTGCCGCTGGGCGCCCTCAACACGGCCGTCCTGATCTGCAGCAGCTTGACCATGGCGATGGCCATCCGGTCGGCGCAGGTCAACCGGCGTGGGGGGATCCTCGTCTTCCTCCTGCTGACCATGGCCCTGGGCTCGACCTTCCTGGTGGTCAAGGGGTTCGAGTACCACGACAAGTTCGTCGAGCACCACGTGCCGGGACCGAGCTTCAACTTCGTGCTCGAGAGCAGCCACGAGATCGCCGCGACGCGGGCGCAGGACCCGCTCTACCAGCGGCACGCCGAGATCTTCTTCTCGCTCTACTTCATCATGACGGGCATCCACGCCACCCACATGATCATCGGCCTCGGCATCCTGGCGGTGCTGCTGTTCTACTCCGGGCGGGGGAAGTTCGACTCCGAGTACTACAACCCCCTGGAAATGACAGGGCTCTACTGGCACTTCGTCGACATCGTCTGGATCTTCCTTTTCCCCCTGCTCTACCTGCTGGGCGCCCATACCCACTGACGCGGAGAACGATCCATGTCTGAGCACTACGTCGCCCCGGTCAGCCTCTACGTCAAGGTCTTCGTCGCCCTGCTCATCGGCACCGGGCTGACGGTGGCGGCCTCCTACTTCAACTTCGGCGTCTTCAACAACTTCATCGCCATGACGATCGCGGTCATCAAGGCCTCGCTGGTGCTGTTCTTCTTCATGGACCTGCGCCACAGCACGCGGATGACCATCCTCACCGCCGCGGCCGGCTTCTTCTGGCTGGTGCTGATGCTCTGCATGATCATGATGGACTACTGGAGCCGCAACGCCATCGTCCTGCCGGTGCCGGGCAAATAGGACGGGAGAAGGGCGACCGCCTCCTACCTCAGCCTGAACACGATCCCCACCCGTCCGCCGTCCGCCGGCAGCGGCGCGTCCGGCTTGACCCGGAAGCGGGTGGTCTCCCTCACCCAGTCGCGCACGGTGTAGCGGGCGTTGCCCACTTTGCTGCCGGGGCAGGAGTAGAGGCAGACGATGCAGCCCGATTTCCACTTGGGGATGTTCGCCCGGTGGCCGCCGAAGCGCATGTCGAAGCCGCGGCCGCCGGGATCTTCCAGGATCTCGGCGAGGGTGAGCGGCGCCGGCCGGCCGGGGACCCGGACCAGCACCTCGACCGGCGGACCCTCGATGACCTTGTCCGGAGCTTTCGACGACGGGTTCTTCCGCTCGTCCCAGGTGGCCATGCCGAGCGCGTCGCCGGGCCGGGCCCCCAGCTTCTCCAGCGCGTCGAGCACCTGGACGTCGGTCACCTCGGCGCGGAACAGGGCGGCCGCGGCGGCCCCGCCGTCCTTCCAGACGATCAGGTGATAGCCGGGCATCCCCATCCCCAGGAGCTCGCGCCCGAAGGCCTTGCGCGAGACCGTGGCCGGGAATTCGATCTCGCGGTTTCCCATGCGGACCACGCGGAGAGATCCCGCGGGCGTGGACCGGGGACGCGCCGCGATCGCCCAGGCGACGCCGGCGCCGAGCAGGGCCAGACCGGTGAGCAGCAGAGTGTTGTGGAGGGTATTGCGGAGCTGGGGGGATTTCATCATGACGCCGAATAGCGTAGCCTAACCCTGCATGCACTTCGAGTGGGACCCGGCCAAGGCCGCCGAGAACCTCCACAAGCACGGTGTCTCGTTCGAGGAAGCATCGAGCGTTTTCTTTGATTCCTTGTCAGCCACTGGCCGCGACCCTGACCACTCGCTCGCCGAAAAAAGGCTTGTGACCTTCGGTCTCGCTTCGACAGGCCGTCTACTGACCGTGTCCCATACCGAACGAGGCCAGCGCATCCGCATCATCAGCGCTCGGGAAGCGACCCGTGCGGAAAGGAAGCTCTATGAAGAAGGATAAATCGTCAACCGGTGACGAGCTCCGGTCAGAGTACAAGCGTTCCGACTTCGATCAGCTCGTCCGCGGGAAGTATGCCGAGCGGCTGAAGAAGGGATCGAACGTCGTCGTTCTAGATCCGCGAGTGGCGCGCGCCTTTCCGAGTTCGGAGGCGGTGAACGAAACGCTGCTTTCGCTGCTGGACCTCGCGAAGAAGTCTGTGCGGGCCAAGTAGGAAAACCTCTCGACCGCCATGAAAGCGAACCGCACCCTGCTCGACCTCTTCCTCGAGGTCCAGACGCTCGACCGCATCCCCCGCAGCGGCTACGTGCTGCGCGGCGTCGCCGATCCTGAGAGCGTCACCGAGCACACCTGGCACGTGGTCTTCCTGGTCTGGACGCTGGGAGCGAGGATCGAGGGGATGGACGTCCACCGGGCGATGGAGATCGCCCTGGTGCACGACCTCGCCGAGCTGCGGATCGGCGATCTGCCGCGCACCGCCTCCCGCTACTTCCCGCCCGGAGCCAAGAACGCGGCCGAGTCCGCCGCCATGGCGGACGTGATGGCCCCCGTGGCCGGGCGGGCGCTCCCCCTCTACGAGGAGTACCAGCAGGGCCGGAGCCCCGAGGCCCGGCTGGTCAAGGCCTGCGACAAGCTCCAGCTCATGCTCAAGGTGACGGTCTACGAGCGCTGGGGCACCGGCGCGCTCGCCGAGTTCTGGGACAATCCGGAGAACTTCCCGGACGGCGGCTTCCCGGTGGTCCGGGAGTTCTTCGAGGAGCTCCGGGCGCGGCGCAACGCGGACGTCCGCGTCTAACCCTCTTCGGGATCCGCGAGCTCGATCCCCCGCTTCGACAGCAGCCGGCGCAGGCGGTCGTAGACGTTCTTGCCGAGCAGCGTCTGGGCGGTCGAGGTGACGTCCTGGACGACGATCCGCAGATCCTCCGAGCCGCTCCAGTGCTTGCGCGCGTAGGGCTCGAGATCGCCGCCGAACGCCTGGGCGAGCACGGCGACGGCCAGCACCAAGTCGTCCAGGTAGCCGACGGGACCCAGGATGGCCTCCGGCAGGAGGTCGAACGGCAGGATGAAGTAGGCGATGGCGCCGCCGATCATGGCGCGGGCCGAGCCCGGCACCTCCTTGTCGAGCGCCAGCCGCACCAGCAGGATGAAGACGTCCGGCACCAGAAGCAGCGCGCGGACCGCGCCGTCGGTGACCTTGGCTCCCGGGCGGCCGGTGCGCTTCTCGATGAACTGGAGGATCTTCTCGCGCAGGCGGTCATAGAAGCTGAGCAGGCCGCTGCTCGGCAGGTTGGTCCCGCTCCCCAGGGCCTCCTCAGCGTCCCGCTCCGCCTGGGCGGCATCGAAACTCTCGAAATCCTCCGCGACGGCCGAGGACAGCGGGTCCGTGGCGGG
>DASWRX010000104.1:0-20829 GCA_036402955.1 Thermoanaerobaculia bacterium | reverse complement strand
GCAGCTCTTCAACCGCGAGCGGGCGTCCTACGAGGAGTTCGAGCGGATCAACGCCGAGCACCGCGACGTCAACGTGCGGTCGATCTTCTACTACGCCCTGTTCTTTCCCGGCGTCGAGCTGATCTCGGCGGTCGGCGTCGGTCTGCTGATCTGGGTGGGCGGCGGCCGGGTGGTCTCGAACGCCATCTCGGTCGGCGCCCTGATCGCCTTTCTCCAGTACGCCCAGCGGTTCTACCAGCCGCTGTCGGATCTGTCGGAGAAGTACAACATCCTGCAGGCGGCGATGGCGAGCTCGGAGCGCATCTTCCGGCTGGTCGACACGCCGGTGACGATCGCCACGCCGGAGGCGCCCTACCGGCCGGCGATGGCCGCGCAAGCGCGTGGGGAGATCGAGTTCGACGGCGTCCGGTTCTCCTACAAGGAAGGGGAGCCGGTGCTCAAGGGAGTCTCCTTCCAGGTGCGGCCGGGCGAGACGCTGGCCGTGGTGGGCCACACCGGCGCCGGCAAGAGCACCCTCGCCAGCCTCCTGCTGCGCTTCTACGACGTCGACGCCGGCGCGGTGCGGGTAGACGGGGTGGACGTGCGCCAGTGGGACCTCGCCCGCCTGCGGCGCAGCGTCGCCATGGTGCTCCAGGACGTCTTCCTCTTCTCCGGCTCGGTGGCCGGCAACATCCGGCTGGGGGAGGCGGCGATCGACGACGAGCGGGTGCGCTGGGCGGCGGCGGAGGTGCACGCCCTGGCGTTCATCGAGCGCCTGCCCGGCGGCTTCGACGCGGCGGTCCGCGAGCGGGGAGCGGGGCTCTCCGTGGGGCAGAAGCAGCTCATCGCTTTCGCCCGCGCGCTGGCCTTCGATCCCAGCATCCTGATCCTCGACGAGGCCACCTCGTCGATCGACACCGAGACCGAGCAGCTCATCCAGAAGGCCCTCGACCGCCTGCTGACCGGCCGCACCAGCATCGTCATCGCCCACCGCCTCTCGACGATCCAGAAGGCCGACCGCATCCTCGTCCTCCACAAGGGCGAGGTCCGCGAGTACGGCACCCACCAGGAGCTGCTGGCCCTGCGCGGCATCTATTACCGGCTGTACCTCTTGCAGTACAAGGACCAGGAGCTCGGCGGCGTGGCGAGGGCGATGGCGGCGGGGGCGTAGGGCCCTCACTCCCCCAACCCCCTCTCTCCCAGCCTCCCCCCCGGCCGCCGGGAGAGAGGGGGCTAAAACCAAGCTCCTCTTCTCTTTTTGACTAACCACTCCCTCTTCTCCCGGCGGGCGGGGGGGAGGCTGGGAGAAGAGGGCCGGGGTGATGAGGGTCCTCTCGCGATATCCTTCCCCCGTGCCCGGCCATTTCAAGGACGACGTCCTGGACCGTCTCGCCCGGCGGGCGAACGTGGCCCAGTTCGTCAGCTTCGGGCCGGACCTCGCCCAGCGCCACGCCTGGATCCGCGGCTACCCGCCGGGGCACCGCTTCGGCGGCGTCGAGGAGGCGGTCGCGGCGCTCCTGGCCGCGTCCCCCGAGGGCTCGGTCAACGTCCGGAGCTGGGAGCCGGACAACCCGAAGAGCCGCTCCTTCCTCTACGGCCGCACCAGCCCGGAGGAGATCCGGTCCGCGCTGGGCCGGCTCGGCGGCGAGGGGCTCTACACCATCCTGAACGAGACCGTGGACGTCCTGGACGGCGGCGTCTCCGGCGTGGCCTTCGGCGACGCCCTGGAGTTCGCCCCGGGGGACACCCCCCGCTGCGTCGAGAAGCCGGACGCCGCCGGCCTTCCCCGCGACCTCGGGCTGCGCGTGCTGGAGACGGTCTACGGGTTCCGTCCCGCCCTGCTGCCCAAGACGGAGCTGCGGGTCGAGTTCAGCCTCCACCCCCGGCGGCGGGGGTACCGGGGGGAGCGCACCATTCTCTGGGAGAGCGAGAAGCCGGGGCCGCCGCCGGCCGCGCCGCGGGTCTCCTGGCCCAACCGCTTCAGCCGCCACGTCGGCGACAAGGCCTTCGGCCTGCTGATCGCCGACGCTCTCGGCCTGCCGGTGCCGCGCACCCGGGTGATCCCGCGGGCTCTGGCGCCGTTCGCCTTCGGCACGCCCACCGGCACGGCCGAGACCTGGCTCCGCACCTGCCCCCGCGAGCAGGTGCCGGGCCGCTTCACCACCCGCCACGGCTGGACCGATCCCTTCCGCCTGCTCCAGGACGAGGACCCCGGCGGCGACCTGATCGCCTCGATCCTGGCCCAGGAGGGGGTGGACGCCCGCTACTCGGGCGCCGTGGTGACCGGGGCGGACGGCGAGCCGCTGGTCGAGGGGGTGGCCGGCTTCGGCGACGAGTTCATGCTCGGCCGCCGGGCGCCCGAGGAGCTGCCGCCGGAGATCGCCATCTCGCTGCGCGACCTCTACCGCCGCGCCGCCGGCAAGCTGGGGCCGGTCCGCTTCGAGTGGGCGCACGACGGTGCCCGCTCCTGGGTCCTGCAGCTCCACCGCGGAGCGACCCTGGCTATGGGACGCGACATCTTTCCCGGTCACGCCCTCTGCTATCATAGTTTTGAAATCGCTCAAGGGATAGGCGCCCTGCGCGAGCTGATCACCAGGGTTGAGGGCACGGGGGAGGGGATCGTGCTCGTCGGTCAAGTCGGTGTCACCAGCCACTTCGGGGACCTCCTTCGCCGCGCGCGGATTCCTTCGCGGATTGAAGCACCGGCCTTCTGAACGGAAATCTCCCGGCCCGGTCGTCTCCAAGAGAGAGCGATTTTTTTGCTGTGGAGGTGTATCGATGCGCGTCCCCGCACTGTCTCTGCTCGCCTTCGCCCTCTTCTCCTCCCTCGCCTGCCAGAACCGGGAGGAATCGCCGGCCGTCTGGTTCGTCCATGCGACGGACCCGCACCTGTTCGAGAAGCCTGACAACGAGAAGCAGGAGCCCAACAACAAAGAAGCCTTCGAGGCGATGCTCAAGGCGCTGAATTCTCTACCAGGAACCGGAATCAAACCGAGCTTCCTCGTGCTCACGGGTGACTTTGGAATTGCGGAGGAGGCCAAAAAAGAGGATTGCAACGCGGCAGATTTGGCCTTGAAGCTGGACGTTCGGGCGAAGCGCATTGAAAGCTTGGCGAGGATTCTTGCTGGCAGTCCGGTGCGGGAGATCTATCTCGTTCCTGGGAACAACGACGTCTGGTGCGAGCGGGCGTCGGACGATGCTCTTGCCGCTACCGGAGCGTTTCTGCAGGAGGTGGGACGGAAGCTCGACGGCAAGGTGGTCCTGCACGACCTGTCGGCTTGTTACCTGAGTACAAACTCTAACCTGTCGCAATGCTGGGCGGACGTGCCTGGCACCTCTTTCCGGCTCGTGGGATTCCCGTCCTACTCGTTCAAGAAGGGTTTGCCGAAGCAGGGTGGAGATTCAAAGGAGATCGCGGGGAAGGCGGTTGAGGTTCCCGGATCTCCGGTGGATGCCGCGAGCCCGGCTCCGGCAAGAGATGATCGAGCCCTGCAGGTCGAGAAGTTTGCCAGCTTGGTCCGACAAGCGAACGCTGATGGGAAGAAGGTCTTGGTGCTGTCGCACATTCCAGATCTCGACGATCCCTATGAAAAGGCTCAAGAGAGTTTCAAGGAGGACAAGAACGGGGTCTCGACAGGATGGCCGACATGGAAGATCGATCCGAAGATTCTCGATGCCTGGAGGGTCCAGGTCGGCAGCGATACGGTCGCTGGCGTGCTGGCGGGCCACTTCCACGATTCCCATCGCGAGCTCTACGAGCATCCTTATCGGTGGTCCATCGCCTACGGCACAGATCCAGCCAAGATCTTCTTGGCTCCCCCTCTGGCGATGAGGAACCAGAATACCTCTCCTCTCCAGGCCCGGGGGTTCTCCCTGGTCCGGCTCGCGGGCGATCAGTTGACGCGCCGTCTGTATTGGTACGATCAGAATACCTCCGTCTTCACTCCGGAGCCCGAGCCGCCCCAGTCGGTGACGAACTCATTGCTTGCCCGGATGACGGGCGGGCTCTGGGAGATCGGCTCGGACAAGGGAAACCTAGCCCGGGCAGCCATCGTAGCGATCGCTTTTCTCGCTGCGCTGCTGACCGTGATTGCGACCTGGGATATCCCGCCCGGGCACGAGCGGCTCCCTTCTGCGGTCAAGACCGAAAAGCCGGCGCCCGCGCCTGAGCCGGCGAAATCCGGGGGTGGTATCGTCCGGTCGTTGGCGGCTCCCTTCCAGGGGAACTTTGCCACGACCGTCCTGAGCGGCCTGGGCGGCATGGCTGCGGTCTCGTTCGTGGACGATTCGTTCTGGAAAGATGCGGGGATCAGTCCGAAATCGCACTATCTCGTGCTGTTCGTGGTGTTCTTCTTTGTCATCCTCTTGGCCTCAGCCTTGTACCAGGGGGCAACGGAGGCTCTCCGTAGCCGTGTGGTCCTGGTCCATCGTCCTCCCCAGTGGCAGCCACGCGGAAAATCCAAGAGCGCTCCGCGGCAATATGCTCTCTATTGGGGACGCCGCCTCTGGGGCTGGTTGCTGTCGTGGCGCCATTCCTTCCTGCTGTTTGCGGATACGTTTTTCAACGTGGTCCAGGGGAGGAACCAGTTGCAGACCGCCGGATACGCGAAGGCGGTCTCGAATCTCCACTGGGCCCAATACCGAGTCGCGGAACGAGTCCGGCAGTCGATCGATCAGGAGATCTCGAGAGCCATTCTTAGAGAGAATTCCCTTGGCCTCTTGAAACAAAAGGGAGTGGGACCTCCTAAAGAGGACTCGGATGTGCGCGTCAATGTCGGACTTCTCTCCGAAGACGGCTCTTCAGTCTCTTACCTTTCTTGGGAGAGGGGCAGTTTGGGGAAGCCCTTCGGTAAGCGTTCGGTCGCGTGGATATCTATAGCTTCCGGAAATGCCCTGTGGTACAAAAAGAATGTACTGTTGAGAGAACAGCCTGACAAGGAGGTCTGCGATAAGAAGGAGATCTACGATAAGGATACCATTCTGCTGGAGAACCGTGATGGCGAGTTGCCGGTGGAATCTCCTCTTCGCCTCGGCGAGAACTATCAACTCCGTCCCTCTCCGGATTACGAAGCGTTCGTGATACTGCCGGCCCCTTGGGTTCGGAGGAGCCAGGAGGGTGAATATCAGAAAGCGGGTATTCTGATATCGTTCCGCAAGGCCGCCTATATGGACGCTCTTTGGGAGGGGCTCGAGTTCGATGACAAGCCTAACTATGCGGCTTGGCGGGGGCTGTTAGAATGCCCGCCGGAACCCTCCTCGGAGCGGGATGTGGGTGGAGTTCTGCTCACCTTAAGTGAAATGACATTCGCGGTGTTGGAAGCTCCGTCTTCCGAAGCCAAGGAGATTTCCAATTGTGGGCGGCTGTATATCCGGGATCCGAATCTACAGGCTGTCCTGCATGAGGGTTTGGAAGTTCTCGGCGAAGCGTTACGATATTTCAGCCCGACCGTTTTTGAGGAGCAGATCCTCCCTTATATCCAGACCTGAACCGCCATGACCTACTACAACCCCCACGGCGAGCTGGACGCCCTCCCGCATTCCCGGACCTACCGGGAGGACGCGGAGATGGCCCGGCTCGCCATTGACTGCGTCCTCAACGGCGAGAAGGCGATCTACGCCAGCAGCGAGCTGACCACCGGCCCCCGGCTGTTCCAGCTCTTCGAGGAGTACGGAGTACGGGACATCGCGGCCCTGAAGGCGGCGCTAGGGGACGAGGGGTGGCGGAAACGGCTCTGGGACCCCAACGTCGCCGAGGCCAACGCCTTCGCCCGTGAGCTGCGGGACCGGGTGCCCGGCCATCCCCTCACCGTCACTCCCGCGCCCTTCCTGGCGCCGGGATGGAGCCAGGAGGAGTATCTGGCCCTCTGGGAGAGCCTGATCCGCACCCGGTTTCGGGCGGTCGGATTCAGCGACGACTGGGAGTACAGCAACGGCTGCACTTTCGAGTTCGCCGTGGCCTGGGACGAGGGATTGCCGACCTTTGACGCCCGGGGGAAGGACCTGGATCTCCCGGCGGGGATCGTCCGGATCGAGCGCGCCGTCCGGGAGATCGAGGCCGAAGGGTTCGACGCCACCAGCTTGCGGGTGAACCTCGCCCGCCTGGAAGAGATCCGGAGCCGGACGTCCGGGATGGCGGCGTCGCGGTCGTAGACCAGGAGGGGGAGGGGGCCCGGTCGCGGTATCCTTTCCCCGTGCCGTTGCAGCTCAGCCTTTTCGACGTCCCCCCGGTTCCCCCCCGCCCTTCCGGCCGGATCCTGATCGCGCACGGCGCCCGCGCCGCCGAGACGCTGCTGCTGGAGCGCCTCGACGCGCTGCTGGCGGAGGTCCGGCGCGATCCCTCCCTGCTGGCGCGGCCGGTGCGGATCGTCGTGCCGTCCCGCAGCCTGCGGCTCCACGTGGCGGCGGCCCTGGTCCGGCGGCGGGGACGGTCGGTGGCGGGGGTCGCCGTCCAGACCCTCTTCGGGCTCGCCTCCGAGATCCTGGAGCGGGCCGGCGAGCCGGTGCCCCGGGGCGCGCTGCTGCTCGACGTGCTCGCGCAGCGGGCCGCCCGCGCTGAGCCCCCTCTCCGCCGCGGCCTGGAGGACCTCGCCGACGGCTTCGCCGCCGTGACCGGCACCGTGCGGGACCTGCTCGACGCCGGCCTCGAGCCCATCCACGCCGAGGCCGCCGAGGAGGCGCTGGCGGCCGACGGCCCGCTCGCCGCCGGCAAGGCCGCGGTGGAGCGCGCCCGCGCCCTGGTGCGGTCCGCCGCGCGGGTGGAGGCCGCCATGGACGAGCTGGGCCTCGGCCGCGCCTCGACCCTGCTCCGGCGCGCCGCGGAGCGGATCGAGACCGACGCCGGGGAGGCGCTGCCGTCGCGCTCGATCCTCGTCCACGGCTTCGCCGATGCCACCGGGGTGGCGACCGACCTGATCCAGGCCCTCCTGCGCCGCTGCGGCGCCTGGCTGATCCTCGACCATCCGCCGAAGCCGGAGGCGCCCGAGGGAGAGGGCTTCGAGAGGGAGTTCACGGCCCGCTTCGCCGAGCGCCTGACGCTCTCGGGCGGGGTGCAGAGCGCCGCGCCGGCCTCCGGGGTCGCCGCCTCCCGGATCGAAGCCTTCGAGGCGGTGGGCGCGGACGCCGAGGCGCGGGAGGTCGCCCGCCGCGCGCGGGCGTTGCTCGACGGCGGCGCGCGTCCCGAGGGGATCGGCATCGTGGCCCGCGACCTCGATCCCTACCGTTTCGCCCTGCGCCGCCACCTCGGCCGGCTGGGCATCCCCTTCTCGGGCGTCGGCGAGACCGGCGCCCTGGAGCCGGCCGGCCGCCGCGCCCAGGCGCTCCTGGAGCTGCTGCGCGACGGCGAGGCGGTGCCGTCCGACCGCTGGCTCGACGCGGTGGCGGCGCTGCCGGAGGGGGCGCATTCGCCCGCTCTCCGCCCGGGGAGGGCCGGGGGCTGGGTGGATCTCCGGCTGGCCTTCGCGGCGCTGGGGGCCGGGCGGCTGCGGGACGCCACCGAGCTGCGCCTGGAGGAGGTGCTGAAGAAGGGCTCCTACGCCCTGCCCATCCGCCAGGGTTTGCAGACGGTCGGGGAGGACGGGGACAATCCCGAGGACGGCGGCGGGGAGGGGGTGCGGACCAACGAGGCGCACGCGCGCCGGCGGCGCATTCCGGGCGCGTTGATCCGCGCCGCCGTGCGCGCCGCCCGCCGCACCCAGGACCGGCTCGCCTCCTGGCCCGCCGAGGCGGCCGCGGCGGACCATCTCGCCCGCCTGCGCTCGCTCCTCACGGCGGATCTCGGCTGGGATCTCGACGCGGAGGAGGCCGGGGCCGTGCGCGGCGCGCTGGCGGAGCTGGAGCGCGAGGTGCCGCCGCGCTTCCGGCTGGAGCGCGACGAGCTGCGGCTCCTGCTGGAGGACGTGCTGGAGTCGGCGGGCGCCTCGGCGCTGGGCGGGCGGGGCGGCGGCGTGCAGGTGCTCTCGGTCACCGAGTCCCGCGGGCGCACCTTCGACCACCTCTTCGTGGCGGGGCTCAACCGCGACGTCTTCCCGCGCGGCATCCGCGAGGATCCCCTGCTGTCGGACGACCTGCGCCGCATCCTCCAGCGGGTGCTGCCCGACGTGCCGGTCAAGCGCGCGGGGTTCGACGAGGAGCGCTATCTGTTCGCCCAGCTCCTCTCGGCGAGCCCGGCGGCGACCCTCTCCTGGCAGACGGCGGACGACGACGGCAAGCCCCTGCCGGCCTCGCCCCTGGTCGAGCGCCTGCGCCGGCGGCTCGAGGTGGCCAGGGCGCCGCTGCTCTGGAGCCTCCCCAAGGCGGGCCCGCTGCCCGGCGCCCGCACCGCCGCCGAGCACGCGGTGATGGCCGGGCTCTACGCGCCGCGGCGCTGGTGGGGCAGGGTGATGACGCTGGCGATCCGGGAGGCGCGCGCCGAGTCCCCGTCCGCCTTCGAGCTCTCCCCGGAGCGCCTGGCCGCCGCGCGCCTGGCCGTGCTGGAGGAGATGGACCCCGACCTGCGCACGCCCGAGGGCCGGGCGGCGCGCTTCCGGCTGGGACCCTACTTCGGCTTCATCGGCAAGATCCCCGGCGGCGGCGAGGGGGAGCCGCGGCTGCGCGACCTCTACGTGACCCAGCTCGAGAACCTGGCCGCCTGCCCGTGGCAGCTCTTCCTCGTGCGCCTGCTGCGGGTGGAGCCCACGCCCGATCCGCTCGGCGCGCTGCCCGACGTCGATCCCGTGCTCCTCGGCAACGCCGTGCATGCGACGCTGGAGCGGATCTCGCGCCCCGCCGGCCGCGAGCGGGTGCGCGGCGGCGTCCGCGATCTCGATCCCGTCGCCGTCTCCTGGCCGGACGAGCGGGACGTCCAGCGGGTGCTCCGCGAGGAGTCCCGCCGGCTGCTCGAGGAGGAGGGAATCTTCCTGCCGGGCCTCGCCAACGCCCTGGCCGAGCGGGCCTACCCGCTGCTGGCGACCGCCCGCGACATGGACTGGTCCGGCGGCGCCGTGCCCGTGCTGGCGACCGAGGTCGAAGGCGAGCTCGACGTGGGGGACGCGCCGGGCTCCCTGCGCCACGTGCTCTTCCAGGCGGACCGCGTCGACCGCGCCGCCGGCGGGCTCGTGGTGTGGACCGACTACAAGACGGGCAAGCCGATCTCCGAGGCCCGCCGGCCGGACGCCCGGCGCCGCCACTTCCTCGACCGCGTGCGGCGGGGGACCCATCTGCAGGCGGTCGCCTATCTGCTGGGCTCGGAGGGCGAATCCATGGGCCGCTACCTCTTCCTGCGGCCGGGCCTCGACGACGAGCAGCGCGAGCTCTCCGTCACCACCGCGGACCAGGACTTCGTGGAGGCGTTCGCCCTGGCCTCCGAGGCGGTGCTCGCCGCCTGGGAGGCGGGCAGCTTCTTCCCCCGTCTGGTCGAGCTCGACGGCCGCAAGGAGCCGGGCCGCTGCGGCTACTGCTCCGTGGCCGAGGCCTGCCTGCGCCACGACTCCGGCGCCCGCCAGCGGCTCTACGACTGGACGGTGGCGGCGGGGCTGGAGTCGCTGACGCCCGAGCAGGCGTCGCTGCTGCGGGTCTGGCGGCTGGGGACGCACCCGATGGGGACCGGGGGCGAGGGCTCGGGCTCATGACCACCGCCGACCTCCGCGCCGCCGATCTCGCCGCCCGCCGGGCGGCGCAGACCCGGTTCGACGTCCCCCTGGTGCTCCAGGCCGGGGCGGGCACGGGGAAGACGACGACGCTGATCGGCCGGCTGCTGGCCTGGACCCTGGGCGAGGGCTGGGAGCGCGCCGGCCGGCGCCTCGCCGAGCGGGCCGAGCGGAAGACCGGCCGGCGGGCCGGAGAAGGGCCGGACCGCGTCGCCGCCGAGGTGCTGGGACGGGTCGTGGCCATCACCTTCACGGAGGCCGCGGCGGCCGAGATGGCGGGCCGGGCCGCCAGGGAGCTCGCCGCCCTCGCCGCCGGCGGCGAAGCGCCGGGCTGGCTCGAAGCCTCGGTGCTGCCGCCGGCCGCCGAGCGGGCCCTGCGCGCGCGGGCTCTCCTCGGCACCCTCGACCACCTGGCCGTGCGCACCATCCACGCCTTCTGCCGCGGGCTGCTCGCCGATCATCCGCTGGAGGCGCGCGTCCATCCCGACCTCACCATCGACGCCGACGGCCGCCTGGTGGAGGAGGTGGTCCGCGAGACGGTGGAGGACGCCCTGCGGGACGGCTACGGCGATCCCGGCGATCCCCATCTCCTGGCCCTCGCCTCGCGCGGCTTCGGCCCGCCGGAGATCGTCGAGGCGCTGGCCTCCCTGCTCCAGGGCGGTCTCCCCGCCGCCGTTCTGGCCGAGGACCCGTTCCGTCCCGAGGCGCTGCGGGACTTCCACCGCCGCCTCGCCGCGACCTGCGCGGCGGTCCACGGCCTGATCGCTCCCCGTCTGCGCGGCTCCCGGGCGCGCAACGCCCGGAAGATCGAGGAGGCCCTCGGGACCCTGACGGCCCGCTTGGCGGCAGACTCGGGCGTCTCCATCCCGACCCTCGCCGCCTGGGTCGGCGAGCTGCTCCCCGGCAATCTCGTCGACCACCTCAAGACCTGGCGGAAGCGGTTGGAGGGGACCGAGGCGGCGCTGTTCGGCGAGGTCGCGGCCGCGCTGGCCGCGGCGGCGGGCGCGCTCGCCCAGCTCCTCGAGCACCTGGTCCGCTTCGACCCCGAGCTGATGGAGCACGGCCGCCGCGCCCTGGCCCCCCTGCTCGCCCGCGTCGAGCGCACCCTGCGCTTCCGCGGCATCGCCTCGTTCGATTTCCTGCTCGCCGGGGCCGAGGCGCTCCTCGCCGGCCACCCGGAGGTGCGGCGGCAGGTGCGGCGGCGGACCGACCAGCTCCTCGTCGACGAGTTCCAGGACACCGACCGCATCCAGTGCGACCTGCTGCGCTGGATCGCCCTCGACGGCCCCCTGGAGGAGCGCCCCGGCCTCTTCCTGGTGGGGGATCCCAAGCAGTCGATCTATGGCTGGCGCAACGCCGACCTGGAAGCCTACGAAGGCTTCGTGGCCCGGGTGCGGGAGGCCGGGGGGGAGGTGATGTCCCTCGCCCTCAACTTCCGCTCCGTGCCGGCCATCCTGGACGAGGTCGCCCGCGTGATCGAGCCGGTCATGCGCCGGCGCGACGGTCTCCAGCCCGCCTTCGAGCCGCTCCTCGCCTGCGACCGCCGCCTGGACGACCCCGGATTCCGGCGCGACGGTCGCGGCGGACCCGGCGGCTCCACGCGCCGGGCGCCCGTGGAGCACTGGGTCTCCTGGAAGCGGGACGCCGCGGGCGGCCCCTGGAAGACTCCGGTGACCGAGGCCACGGACATCGAGGCCGCCGCCCTGGCCGAGGACGTCCGCGCCCTCCACGAGGAGCACGGCGTGGCCTGGAAGGAGATCGCCGTCCTGCTGCGCGGCATCGGCGACCTCGACCTCTACCTGGAGGCGTTCCGCCGCGCCCGCGTGCCCTTCGCCGTCGGCCGCGACAAGCAGTACTACCGCCGCCGCGAGGTCATCGAGGCCGCCGCCCTGGTGCGCTCGGTGCTCGACGCGGGGGATCATCTGGCCCTGCTGACCGTGCTCCGCTCCTCCACGGTGGGCGTCCCCGACGCCGCCCTGATCCCGCTCTGGAACCGGCAGTTCCCCCGCCTGATGACCGAGCTGCGCGCCCCCTCGCCCGACGCTCTGGCCGGCCTGCGCCGGGCGATCGAGGGGGCCGTCCGCGCGACGCCGAGGGACGTGCCGGGGATCGAGCGCGTGCGCGGCTGGGACCGCAACCTCCTGGCCGCCGTCGAGAACCTGGCCGTCCTCCGGCACGCCTTCGAGACCGAGCCGGCGGACGTCTTCATCGAGCGCCTGCGCCGGCTCACCCTGATCGAGGCGACAGAGGCGGCCCGCTACCTCGGCCCCTACCGGCTGGCCAACCTGGAGCGCTTCTTCCGCCAGCTCCTCGCCGCCGTGGAGGAGAGCGGCGGCGACGCCACGGCCATCCTCCGCACCCTGCGCCGCAGCGTCGCCGAGTCGCGCGAGGCCGAGGAGGGGCGGCCCAAGGACGGCTCCGAGGACGCCGTCCACGTCCTCACCATCCACGGCGCCAAGGGGCTCGACTTCGAGCACGTCTACCTCCTCCAGCTCCACAAGAACCCGCCGGGAGATCAGGGCCCCCGCACCGAGGCCGGCCGCTGGGGGGATGGCTTCGAGTACCGCCTGTTCGGCGTCTCCACTCCGGGATTCGATCAGATCGAGGCCGGCCGCCGCGAGGTCGAGGCCGCCGAGCGGGTGCGCCTGCTCTACGTGGCGATGACCCGCGCCAAGGACCGCCTCGTCCTCGCCGGCCTGTGGCCGGAGGGGGTGGAGCCCCGGACCTGGGACCAGGCCCGCACCTCTCTGGAGCTCCTGCTGTCGCGCCGGGACCTGCCGGGGAGCCTGCCGGACCGCTGGCAGGAGGCGCTGGGCTCCGGGGAGGGTGAGCCCGCCTGGACCTTCCCGGACCCGGCCGGCGCGCTCTGGAAGTTCCCGGCCCTGCGGCCGCCGGCCGATCCCGGTCTCGCCGCCGAGCCCGAGCGCCCGTCGCTGCCCGGGCCGGAGGAGATCGCCTTCATCTCCGCCGCGCTCCAGGCCGAGCGCGAGCGCGCCGCGATCCGCATGAACCGCCCGTTCGGCGCCGCCGCCTCCGAGGAGGCCCACGCCCTCCTGCGCGAGCAGCAGGCCGAGAGCCTCGCGGACGGCGGTTCCCGGCGTCCCCGGAAGAACGGCGACCTCCCCAGGGACCGCGAGGCCGCCATGGCCGCCGGCGGGGCCATCCACCGCGCCCTGGAAGACTGGGACCTCGGCGCCGATCCCGGGCAAGAGCTGGAGCGCCAGCGCGCCCTCCTCCCCGCCTACCTCGCCGCCCTGGTCGAGGGCGGGGAGCCGGAGCGCGCGCTGCTCCTGGCCGAAACCCTCCTGGAGACCTTCGCCGCCGGACCCCTGCTGGACCGTTTCCGCCGTCTGAAGGACCACGTCCTCGCCCGCGAGCTGCCCATCCTCGCGCCGCCGGGAGAGGGGGACCATGCGCCCGTGGGAGCCGTCACCGGCGCGATCGACCTGCTGTACCGCGATCCGGAGGACGGGCGGATCGTGATCGCGGACTACAAGACGGACGAGGTTTCGACGGCGGAGGAGATCCGGGAGCGCGCCGCCGTCTACGCCCCGCAGGGGACGGTGTACGCACGGGCGATCCGGGAAGCCCTGGAGATGGAGGAGGAGCCCCGCTTCGAGCTCTGGTTCCTGCGGGCCGGGCTAAGTATTGGGTAGGCTCCGACCGGGTTAGACCTGCAAAGGCAAGAGAGATCTACTCTCCCAGAAGAAGCATGTCAGTAGACGTATACAGACCCAATCAACTGACCTCAAGACCGACGCCAATTCACGCTCAAGCTCTCTTGATCTCTCGGATCCGATGCTCGGTACGTTGGGCATCTTGATGCCGGTACCGTTTTCTCTCAAGCTCGAGGAGCTCTTCGAGAGCTTCGAGCTCGTTCCGTAAATCACCCTTCTCCCTGAAAACCTCAGCCAATACCTTCGTAGCAATAGCGCGCGTATGAAGGTTTTTGGGATCGATTTGCCGGGCTTTATGAGCCAACTCCGCAGCTCGATCCAGCTCGTCCAGATTCATTTTTCCCTCGCGTGCGAGTGCGTTTGCCCATGAGGCATAGACCTGACCTTGATGCTGTGGATCGTGCCGCAGCTCTAGGCTTTTCTGATAGGCGTCTTCGGCCTCTTTCGAACGATTGCGTTCCCTGGCGAGTAGGTTTCCGAGGGAGTGCCAAACCTGGGCTCTGTGGAACGGTTCCGAGTTCCATGCAAGACTATCCCTAAGCGCCTGCTCGGCAGCTTTCCGGTCCCTCGTTAGGTTGGCGAAGAGGTGCGCGGCGATGGCTTGAATCTCTCCCGGTTGCCCGTGCTCCCAAACCATCCGGAAGTACAGCTCTGCTCTCCCCCAATCTCTTCGAGACCGAGCTGCCATACCCCGTAAAAAGAGAACCTGGTCGGGAAGACGATGTCCCTGCCGTTCCAGGTCTGAAGCAAGGTGATCCACTGCCGCAGCTGTGGCATCCCTCGCTTCCAGCCTTCCTTGCTGCCAAGCTGTAAGAAGTCGCTCCGCGCCTGCTTCCTCGTGCCTTGTCACCTGGATCTGCTGGTACCCGGCTTCTAGGTGACAGGCACGAACGCGGTAATCAAAGAGCTGGCCATCCGGCACCAACTCCAGCAAGCGCTGGTCGGCAGCGTCAGCCAGCAGCTCGTGGAGGCCATTTCTAACGTCGGACGGCACCTCGGCCCCTAAGCGGTCGACCAGAGAGGCGCGGACATCCTCGGCCACATACCAGGTACCGTCCCACTGCTTCCAGACACAGCTCAAGCCCTTGATGCGATCGAGGAGGGTGTCGGTCGAACCGTTGCTCTGGGCCACCAAAGCGATGGCTCGCCGGGCCACGTCGTCGTTCAGGTTCAGGGCCGCGGAACAGGCGAGGAGCGCCTTCCTGGCGTTGTCATCGCCGAGGAGGCTCAAGAAACCCTCCGCGGCTCGCGTTTCCGTTGAGTGGGACATCGCAGTGTTCGCTAGAATATGCTAGGCGGAGGGTCCCAAGCGACACACTCCTCCCATAGGAAAGTATACAACCTTCCGGGTTGCTGGCCTAGGTCGAGCCGGCAGGCGGTCGCAGCCTTCTTATGGCTGTCTTCTTCGCTCCACCCCCAGTTCAGACTTAAGTGTTGCCGGATATTCTCTTCACTGATGGCTTCCCAATCGGGCTGTATTACCTGGGCGCCCGGGATTGCGTCCGGCCCGGCCGCTCCCGCGCTGAGGAGGATCGTGATCCGGGCTCCCGCTTCCCCTGGCAAGCGAGTTGCGAGCGCGCCAAGCAAGGCCGGGAGATAAGAGACTTCAAGGGACTCAGCCCTAATGATTGTCACGAAGGACCCCATGTCGACAGCCATGAGAGCCGCTTTCATCCTCGTCAAGGCCTCGTCTCCCGCCAGTGGAGGCAGATCGTAACCCCACTGGTTCATTAACTCCGCCACGAGGCTGGCTAGGTCCTTGGCGACAGCGGGCCGCAAGTGAATATCCGCGCTCCGGGCTCCGGTCTTCCGCGCCTGAGAAGAACACCAGTGGCTCATCTGTTTGCCGTCCCACAGCGAGTCCCCGGGGAGCCGGAAAATGACACTGCTTCCCTTATCTAGGGCACTTCGAAAGCTCAGGGCGAAAGCGTCTCGGTCAATCCGAACCTGCTCGGCCCGCTCTGCGTCGAGAACGGCACGGGTCGGTGGCGAGAGTACGGGCCGTGGGCCGAGGGGAGGCTGAAAGACGGCCCGAGCCCATTGCTTCGCCCACCGCACAGTTCCGCCGGATTCCCTATGCAACTCCGGAGCGACTTGACGCCAGTAACTGCTGAGCTCGTGAAGAACCCAATCAGAGATCTGCCGTGTCTCCTCGTCGTCCGCTCGCCACTTGAGGAGAAAGCGCAGGTCCCCAGGTACGGCAGGGTCGGCAGGGCCTATCTCGAAACCCCGCGCCAGCTCATGCTTAACATGGTGCAGTTTTCCTGCGGCATCTGGATCATAAAGGTGATGCCACGTACGGAAATAACGCGCCCGGACAGGAGAAAGGTCCAGCAGGTCCGCCATCGCCAAGAGGAGTCCCAACAACCGGAGGCGGCCCATGCATGCTGTTTCCGAAAATGTGTTCCTGACTTGGTAGCTCGAGGGCAAAGCTCGCCCAGTGAGCCCGGGCCACAAGAGCGATGGCTTCCCGGGAGTTGGTGCCCTCAATGGGGAGGGTCACCTTGAGGCGAAGATCACCGCCGTCCACCTGAGTGAATGAGCGAAGGATGAGGTCGTAGCTGTGCTGGGCGTGCGCCGCCCGCGCGTCCAGTACATGGAGCTGCATGCCGATGTCGTGCAGCCAACAGGCGGCGAGCAGGACGTAGATCTCCGCTGCCTCAAGCGGCGAGCCCGAGGCTTGGAGAGGCCGGGTGAGAGCATCCAGATTGGCCTCAACCTGCTCGATATGGGGCCTGCCATGCTCCGTCATCTGGAGCAGGTGAGGATAGCGCCAGATCTCCAGAGCCTCCTCGCACACCTTGTCGAGGCGTTTCGCTAGCTCTGAATCAGCCTGCCGAAGTTCCTGGTAAAGTTCTCTCTTGGCCATCCGGCTCCCTGCGAGGAGATCACTAACCTCGTTCTTTGTCTTTCCTGTGGCTTCAGGGAGTCTATCAAATGCCGTCGAGCACCGACGAGCACCAGCGCGCGCTCCCCCTGGCCGAAACCCTCCTGGAGACCTTCGCCGCCGGCCCCCTGCTCGACCGTTTCCGCCGTCTGAAAGACCACGTCCTCGCCCGCGAGCTGCCCATCCTCGCGCCGCCGGGGGAGGGGGACCATGCGCCCGTGGGAGCCGTCACCGGCGCGATCGACCTGTTCTACCGCGATCCGGAGGACGGGAAGCTCGTCATCGCGGACTACAAGACGGACGAGGTGAAGACGGCGGAGGAGATCCGGGAGCGCGCCGCG
This sequence comes from Thermoanaerobaculia bacterium, assembly GCA_036402955.1. Classification (GTDB taxonomy): domain Bacteria; phylum Acidobacteriota; class Thermoanaerobaculia; order Multivoradales; family UBA5704; genus DATARR01. Next base: position 4,322 of record DASWRX010000104.1, on the reverse strand, counting down.
GTCTACGCCCCGCAGGGGCAGATCTACGCCCGGGCGATGCGGGAAGCGCTGGAGATGGAGGAGGAACCGCGCTTCGAGCTCTGGTTCCTGCGGGCCGGCGTCACCCTGTCGCTGGGAGATTCGTAGCCCGCCAATCGGTCTTAATAGCCCGCCACCCGGTCGTCGTGGTCCGCCACCGGCTTCCGGTAGCCCGCGGATGACGCTGGCAGGGGGCTGACCAGCAATCTTTGTCCCCGAAGAACCGGCAGTCGGCCGCCAATGAAGAATCGTCCTCCGCGAACAGACAGCAGCAGAGCGCGAAAGAGCATCAGTTGTCCGCGTAGGGTAGCCGGCCGGACGCCTGCTGATTATACTTGTCCGCGAGCGGCCATCTCTGGGCCGTGACCAGTAAGATGTCCACCGCCTATGATTCTTGGGGAGAGAGCCATGGATTCGAATCTGTCGTTAACGGGCATGCTGGCGACCCTCGAGGCGCAGCTCGCCCATTACCGCGAGCAGGAGGCTTTCCATGCCGGCCAGGAAGCGTTCCATGCGGCGCAGGCAGTGTTCCACCGCGAGCGGCGCGCCGCTGCGGCGGCGGAGCTGGAGCCGCTCGCCCGCTGTCTGGAAGCGCTTCGGGCCACGGTGACCGCGGCGGCGGATCTCGCGGCCCGCGGCCTGCCCAACGTCCCGGCGCCCGCCGAGCCGCCGGCCGTGGACGACCTCCTGGGTCGCCGCCGGCTGAGCCTCGCGAAGGTCGTCGAACGGATCGTCGAGCGCAAGGCGCCTGACGAGCGCTTCGGCCCCAAGTCGATCGCCGCCGAGATCAACGAGACGCTCGGCGCCCGTCTCGGGAGAACGGTGGACGAGCGTCAGGTGTCGGTCTCGCTCCGCTGGCTCGCCAGGGACCGCCGCATCGTCCTCCTCCAGCGCGGCCGTCCCGCCTGGGAAGCCCAGTACGCCCGCCAGGCCTGAATATGAAGACGACGTTCCACGGGGAGAGCGATGAGCCGGACGACGCGTCCTCCGGCGCCGTCATGCTCCAACGCTGGGTCGAGCGACCGGACGGTCATCTCGAGCTCCAGGAGAAGCCTCTGACGCTGGAGGACTATCTTGATCCGCAGCTCGAGGACAAATTGACCCAGGGCCGGCCCCACAGCGACGTCTGCCGCGTCCTCGCCGAGCTTCTCAGCCGGCATTTCCAGCCGGACGAGGACGTCATCGTCCTGCAGGACGTCAAGCACCTGTTCGGTCCCGGCCTCCCGGGGCCGTCCCCTGACATCTCGGTGATCCTCGGCGCCCGGAACAAGGAGTTCTCGACCTTCGACGCCGTGGAGCAGGGGGTCTTCCCCAGCTTCGTGATCGAGGTCATCTCTCCCTTCGACGCCCGCGTCCGCCGCATGGACGAAGTGGACAAGGTGGAGCTCTACCAGCGCGTCGGCATCCCCGAATACCTGCTGGTGGACATGCCCCGGCGGGCCACCGGCTACCGCTTCCGGATCAAGGGCTACCGGCTGGGCCCGGGCCGGCGCTATCAGGCGATTGAGCCGGACGGCCAGGGGCGCATCCTCTCCGAAATCACGCAACTCCGCTTCGGCGCCTCCCCGGACGGGCAGCGGATCGAGATCTTCGTCGCCGGAACGGGCGAGCGGCTCCTGAGCCCCCTGGAAATCGAGGCGGCGCGCGAGACGGCCGAGGAAGAGCTGAAGCGGCTCCGCGCCGAGATCGAGCGGCTCAAGAAGCCCTGATCGCCGGCGGCGGACCGACCCGGGCGAGCCGCCTGGTGATGCCCGGGAGGGGACGAGCCCCTCCCCTACGCTCAGAACGCCTTGAATGAACAGCATTGAGTTTGCCCTCCGGCGAGGTGGTAGGAGGGTGACGGGCCCGCCCGCGGCGGTTGTCGCCGGGGCGGGCCCGCCGGCTGGTGCTCAGAAGGGGCTGCAGACGCAGAAGGCGTTGTTGGGGCAACACCAATTGCCCGACGGGCAGACCATCAGGTGGCTCCCCTTGGGGCAGGTGAGCGCGGAAGCGGGCTTGACGAAGGCCGCTCCGGCGGTCAGGGCGATGGCAACGGTCAACAGGGTGAGCTTCTTGCGCACGGGTGTTCTCCTCAGGTCAAACGGTTGGGTGGATCGGAGCCTCGAGCTCGGAGGGACGTTCCGCCCGAGCCGCCTCCACGGTAGAGGTGCGAGGGCTCCGGGGAGAAGGATGCCGGTCACGGCCGGCTCCTAGGTGATCGGGAGGCAGACGCAACGCGCGAAGTCCGGGCAGCAGAAGGTGCGCGTGGGACAGGTGACCAGGTGGCTCCCCGCGGGGCAGGTGAGCGCCGCCGCGGGCTCGACGAGCGCTGATCCGGCGGCCAGGGCCGCGGCGACAACCAACAGGGCGAGCTTCTTCCGCATGCTGTCCTCCTTCAAGAGGGTGGTTCGGTGGAGCTTTCCGGCCCGGAGGGAACGTCCCACGCCGAGCCGTCTCCAATGGGGAGGTGCGGCGGCTCCGGCGGATGGTGACGCCGGAGCCTCTCCGGTCCCCGCGGCGTCCCCCTGGGGCGTCCCCGTATAATCCACCCCCGATGCCCTATATCTACATCCTCCGTTGCGGCGACGGCTCGCTCTACACGGGGATCGCCAAGGACCTCGACCGGCGGCTGGCGCAGCACCGGGCGGGGCGGGCGTCGCGGTACACTCGGGCGCATCTGCCGGTGGCCCTCGCCTGGGTGCGCGAGGTGCGATCGTGGAGCCTCGCCCTCCGGGAGGAGCGGCGGATCAAGGCGATGCGGAAGAAGGAGAAAGAAGCTTTGCTGCTGGAAATCCCGTTGTCAGACGTCCGGAACCCATGCCCCCCACCCTCCTCCTGAGCTGCGACTCCGTCGGCAAGGGCTTCGGCGCCCGGCCCCTCTTCGAGCGCCTCTCCTTCGGGATCTCCGAGGGGGATCGCGTCGGCCTCATCGGACCCAACGGGTCGGGGAAGTCCACCCTGCTCAAGATCCTCGCCGGCCTCGAGGAGCCGGACTCCGGCACCCTGTCGCTGCGGCGCGGGGTGCGGATGGGCTATGTCCCCCAGGACCCCGAGTTCCCGACCGGCAAGACCGTCGAGGAGGTCCTCGTCGAGGGGCTGGCGGACGATCCCGCCGAGGACTACGAGAAGGCCGTCCGGGTCTCCATCGCCCTCGGGCGGGCCGGGTTCAACGATCCGGAGCAGGCGGTGGACATCCTTTCGGGAGGCTGGCACAAGCGTCTCGCCATCGCCCGCGCGCTGGCCCGGAATCCCGACGTCCTGCTGATGGACGAGCCCACCAACCACCTGGACGTCGAGGGCATCCTGTGGCTCGAGGACTTGCTCCAGACCGAGCCCCTGGCCTATCTCGTGGTGAGCCACGACCGTTACTTCCTGGAGAACGTCGCCTCGCGCATGCTGGAGCTCGACCTCCGCTATCCGGAGGGGCTGTTCCAGGCCCAGGGGAGCTACAGCGACTTCCTGGAGAAGCGCGACGAGGTGCTCCGCAACCAGGCCGAGTACCAGGCCTCGCTCGCCAACAAGGTGCGCCGCGAGGTGGAGTGGCTCAAGCGCGGCGCCAAGGCGCGGACGACCAAGGCCAAGGGGCGCATCCAGGAGGCGAACCGGATGATCTCCGAGCTGGAGGAGATGAAGGCGCGCACCGGCGCGGCCGCCGGCGCCCGGGCCGGCATCGACTTCAACGCCACCGACCGCAAGACCAAGAAGCTCCTGGTCGCCGAGGGGATCGCCAAGTCGTTCGGCGGCCGGCGCATCGTCAAGGGGCTCGACCTCAAGCTCACTCCCGGCACGCGGCTCGGCCTGATCGGACCCAACGGCAGCGGCAAGACCACCCTGCTCTCGCTGCTCGACGGCACGCTGGAGCCGGACGCCGGCACGATCCAGCGGGCGGACTGGCTGCGGACCGTCCGCTTCGAGCAGAGCCGCGAGACGCTCGACAAGACGCTGAGCCTGCGCCGGGCGCTGGCGCCGGAGGGGGACTCGGTCATCTACCAGGACCGCGCCATCCACGTCGCCGCCTGGGCCAAGCGGTTCCTCTTCCGCGCCGAGCAGCTCGACACCCCGGTCTCGCGCCTCTCCGGCGGCGAGCAGGCCCGCATCCTCATCGCCCGCCTGATGCTGCGGCCCGCGGACCTGCTGATCCTCGACGAGCCGACGAACGATCTGGACATCCAGACGCTGGAGGTGCTGGAGGAGAGCTTGGAGGAGTTCCCCGGGGCGCTGGTGCTGGTGACGCACGACCGGTTCATGCTCGATCGGGTGTCGACTGAGATTATCGCTTTGGACGGCAAAGGGGCCGCCCGCTCGTTTGCGAGCGTGCTGCAATG
>DASWRX010000103.1:0-5089 GCA_036402955.1 Thermoanaerobaculia bacterium | reverse complement strand
CGGAACATCTCCTCGGAGACCTTCTCGGTCACCCGGTGCCAGATGTCGATGATCTTGTTGTGGCGCTCACCGGCGGTGATGACGCCGGCCGAACGCTGGTTCTCGATCTCGACCACCTCGGTACGGGCCTGCTGGAGGATCGCCGGCTTGTTCTTCGGCACCACCATGTCGTCGACGCCGAAGGAGATGCCGGCCTTGGTGGCGTAGAGGAAGGTGATCTCCTTCATCTCGTCGAGCATCTCGACCGTCTTCTCGTTGCCCAGGGTGATGAAGCAGTAGCCCACCAGGTCCTGCAGGCCGCGCTTCTTGAGCAGGCCGTTGATGAACGGGATCTCCTTCGGCAGGTGCATGTTGAGGATCACCCGGCCGACGGTGGTCTCGATCAGCTCTCTCTCGACCTGCTCGAGCTCCGCGTGCACGACGTCCTGCTTGTCGATCTGCGTCTCGAGGTTGATGTAGGGCCCCGAGTAGCGGACCTTGATCGGAGTGAGCGTCTCCACCTCGCCGCCGTCGAGCGCCAGCAGCACCGAGTCGAAGTCGGGGAAGATCCGCCCCTCGCCCTTGGCGCCCTTCTTGCCCAGGGTCAGGTAGTAGCCGCCGAGCACCAGGTCCTGCGACGGCACGGCGAGCGGACGCCCGTGGGCCGGCGACAGGATGTTGTTCGAGGCCAGCATCAGGACCCTGCTCTCGATCTGGGCCTTGGGGCTCAAGGGCACGTGGACCGCCATCTGGTCGCCGTCGAAGTCGGCGTTGAACGCCGCGCAGACGAGCGGATGGATCTTGATCGCCTTGCCCTCGATCAGCGTCGGCTGGAACGCCTGGATGCCCAGGCGGTGCAGCGTGGGCGCGCGGTTGAGCAGCACCGGATGATCCTCGATCACCTCCTCGAGCGCGTCCCAGACCTCGTCCACCTCGGCCTCCACCATCTCCTTGGCGGCCTTGATCGTGCCGACCAGACCCTTCTCCTCCAGCCGGTTGTAGATGAACGGCTTGAACAGCTCGAGCGCCATCTTCTTCGGCAGGCCGCACTGCGACAGCTTGAGCTCGGGGCCGACCACGATGACCGAGCGGCCCGAGTAGTCGACGCGCTTGCCCAGCAGGTTCTGGCGGAACCGGCCCTGCTTGCCCTTGAGCGTGTCGGAGAGCGACTTCAGGGGACGGTTGTTCGAGCCCTTGAGCACCCGGCCGCGGCGGCCGTTGTCGAACAGGGCGTCGACCGCCTCCTGGAGCATCCGCTTCTCGTTGCGCACGATGACCTCGGGGGCGCGCAGCTCGAGCAGCTTCTTCAACCGGTTGTTGCGATTGATCACGCGCCGGTAGAGGTCGTTGAGGTCGCTGGTGGCGAACCGCCCGCCGTCGAGCGGCACCAGCGGCCGCAGCTCCGGCGGGATGACCGGGATCACGTCCAGGATCATCCAGTCCGGCCGGTGGCCCGAGCGGCGGAAGGCGTCCACCACCTTGAGCCGCTTGGCGGCCTTCAGGCGGCGGATCTGGCTGGTCTCGGTGCGCATGATGATGCGCAGCTCCTCGGCCAGCTCGTCGACGTCGATGCGCGATAGCAGTTCCTTGATCGCCTCGGCGCCCATCTTGGCCGCGAAGGCGTCCTCGCTGTACTTCTCGCGCAGCTCGCGGTAGCGCTCCTCGGTCAGCAGCTCGCGCTCCTTGAGCTCCGTCTCGCCGGGATCGATGACGACGTAGCTCTCGAAGTAGAGGATCCGCTCGAGATCCCGCAGGGTGATGTCGAGCAGGTGACCGATGCGCGAAGGCAGGCCCTTGAAGAACCAGACGTGCGACACCGGGCAGGCGAGCTCGATGTGGCCCATCCGCTCGCGGCGCACGCGCGACCGCGTGACCTCCACCCCGCACTTGTCGCAGATGACGCCGCGGTGCTTCATCCGCTTGTATTTACCGCACAGGCACTCCCAGTCCGTGATCGGACCGAAAATCTTGGCGCAGAAGAGCCCGTCCCGCTCCGGCTTGAAGGTCCGGTAGTTGATCGTCTCCGGCTTCGTGACCTCACCGAAGCTCCAGGACCGGATCTTCTCCGGAGACGCGATCGAGATCTTGATCGCGTTGAAGTCCTTGAGCGCGTGTGACTTGTCAAAACTGCTGAATGGTTGCAACTGTCTGTCCTCCCATTAGACCTTGAGGAGCTCTACGTCGAGACAGAGGCTCTGGAGCTCGCGCACGAGAACGTTGAAAGATTCGGGCAGACCCGGAGGCTCCGGCACGTCCCCCTTGACGATCGCCTCGTACACCTTGCTGCGCCCCTCCACGTCGTCGCTCTTGACGGTCAGCAGCTCCTGGAGCGTGTAGGCGGCGCCGTAGGCCTCGAGCGCCCAGACCTCCATCTCTCCGAAGCGCTGGCCGCCGAACTGCGCCTTGCCCCCCAGCGGCTGCTGGGTGATCAGCGAGTACGGTCCGATCGACCGCGCGTGGATCTTGTCGTCCACCAGGTGGGACAGCTTGAGCATATAGATGAAGCCCACCGTCACCTTCTGCTCGAACGCCTCGCCGGACATGCCGTCGTAGAGCGGGGTCTTGCCCGACTCCGGCAGGCCCGCCTGCCGCAGCAGGTCCTTGATGTCCGCCTCGCGGGCGCCGTCGAACACCGGCGTCGCGAACTTCAGGCCGAGCGCCCGGCCGGCCCACCCGAGGTGGGTCTCCAGGATCTGCCCGACGTTCATGCGGCTCGGCACGCCCAGCGGGTTGAGCACGATCTCGACCGGCGTGCCGTCCGGCAGGTAGGGCATGTCCTCCTCGCGCAGGATCCGCGAGATCACGCCCTTGTTGCCGTGCCGGCCGGCCATCTTGTCGCCCACCTGCAGCTTGCGCTTCATGGCGACGTAGACCTTGACCAGCTTGATCACGCCCGGCGGCAGCTCGTCGCCCTTCTGCAGCAGGCCGACGCGCTCCTCGTTGACCCGGTGCAGCACCTCGATGTGCGAGTCCGTCTTCTTGTAGACGATCTCCACCGCGTCGATCAGCCGCCGCTCCTCGACCGGCAGGCGCAGGATCTCCTGCCGGGTGAGCCGCTCGAGGGTGGGGTAGTTGATGGTGTCGCCCGCCTTCAGCAGCTCCTGGCCCGTCCGCGCCTTGACCGACGCGGTGACCTTCTTGCCGAGCAGCAGGTCGCTCACCTTCTTGTTGCGCTCCTCGGTGAGGATGCGCACCTCGTCGCGGATGTTCTTCTCGAGCCGGGCGATCTCCTCCTGCTCGATCTCCTTGGCCCGCACGTCCTTTTCCACCCCCTTGCGGGAGAAGATCTTGACGTCGACGATCGTCCCCTCGATGCCCGGCGGCACCTTCAGCGAGGCGTCGCGGACGTCGCCCGCCTTCTCACCGAAGATGGCCCGCAGCAACTTCTCCTCGGGGGTGAGCTGGGTCTCGCCCTTCGGCGTCACCTTGCCGACCAGGATGTCGCCCGCCTTCACCGTCGCGCCGATGCGGACGATGCCGCTCTCGTCGAGATCCTTGAGCGCCGATTCCGAGACGTTCGGGATGTCGCGCGTGATCTCCTCGGGTCCGAGCTTGGTGTCGCGGGCCTCGATCTCGAATTCCTCGATGTGGATGGAGGTGTAGTAGTCCTCCCGCACCAGTTTCTCGGAGATCAGGATCGCGTCCTCGAAGTTGTAGCCGCGCCACGGCATGAAGGCGACCAGCACGTTGCGCCCGAGCGCCAGCTCGCCCTCCTCCGTGCACGGGCCGTCGGCCAGCACGTCGCCCTTCTTGACCCGCTGCCCCTCGAAGGCCACCGGCTTCTGCGTGATGCAGGTGTTCTGGTTCGAGCGGCGGAACTTGATGAGCTGGTAGATGTCGGCGCCGAAGTCCTTGGTTTCGCCGGTCTCCAGGTCCTCGCCCTCGACGCGGACGATGATGCGCTCGGCGTCCACCGAGTCGACCACGCCGCCCCGTTTGCAGAGCACGACCGCACCCGAGTCCTGGGCCACGATCCCCTCGAGGCCGGTGCCGACGATCGGCGAGTCGCTGCGGAGCAGCGGCACCGCCTGGCGCTGCATGTTCGAGCCCATCAGCGCGCGGTTGGCGTCGTCGTTCTCGAGGAACGGGATGAGCGCCGCGGCCACCGACACCAACTGTTTGGGGCTGATGTCCATGTAGTCGATGCGGTCCCGGTCGACGCTGATGAAGTCGCCGCCGGCGCGCGAGATGATGCGGTCCTGGACGAAGTTGCCCTCCTCGTCGAGGCGGGCGTTGGCCTGCGCGATGATGTACTTCTCCTCGTCCCACGCCGAGAGATAGAAGGCGTGCGGCTCGGCGTCGGCCGGCCGCTTGGCCGTCTTGGCCAGCCGCGCGTTCTCCGCCTTGAGCTCGTCGCCGGTGACGATCTGCCCGAGGCGGAACTGGCCGTCGCCCACCTTCATGATGCGGAAGTGGTCGAGCACCCGGCCGCCGTCGACCTTCTTGTACGGGCTCTCGATGAAGCCGTAGTCGTTGATCCGGGCATAGGTCGCCAGCGACGAGATCAGGCCGATGTTCGGGCCTTCCGGCGTCTCGATGGGGCAGATGCGGCCGTAGTGCGTGGCGTGGACGTCGCGCACCTCGAAGCCCGCCCGCTCGCGCGACAGACCGCCCGGTCCGAGGGCCGACAGGCGCCGCTTGTGGGTGACCTCCGAGAGCGGGTTCGTCTGGTCCATGAACTGCGAGAGCTGCGAGGAGCCGAAGAACTCCTTGATCGCCGCGATCACCGGCTTCGAGTTGATCAGGTCGTGCGGCATCGCCGAGTCGATGTCCTGGTGGACCGACATCTTCTCCTTGATCGCCCGCTCCATGCGCACGAGACCGATGCGGAACTGGTTCTCCAGCAGCTCGCCCACCGCGCGCACGCGGCGGTTGCCGAGGTTGTCGATGTCGTCCGTGCGGCCGACGTCCTTCTGCAGGCGCAGCAGGTACTCGATGACGCGGAAGAAGTCGTCCGCGCCGAGCGTCTTCTGGTCGACCGGCACCTCGGTGTCCAGCTTGATGTTGAACTTGAAGCGGCCGACCCGCGAGAAGTCGTAGCGCTTGGCGTCGAAGAACATGCCGTAGAACAGCGAGCGGGCGCTCTCCAGGGTCGGCGGATCGCCCGGCC
>DASWRX010000102.1:0-23763 GCA_036402955.1 Thermoanaerobaculia bacterium | reverse complement strand
AGGGGGCGGAGGTGTCGCCGTACCAGGCGTCGTTGGTGACCGTGACGAGGATCGTCGCCCCGTGCTGGACGAGATCGGCGACCTCGGTGGGGAAAACCACCTCGTAGCAGATGGCCATTCCGATCTTCTCTCCCCCCCAGGGGAGGAGGACCGGCCGCTCCCCCGGCCGGAAGTCGCCGGCGTCGCGCGCCAGCTTGTCCATCCAGCCGAAGACGCCGCGGAAGGGCACGTACTCGCCGAACGGCACCAGGTGCCGCTTGTCGTAGCGCACCACCGGCTGCGAGGCCGAGAGCAGGAAGGCCGAGTTGTAGAAGGCGTCGCCCACCGGCGAGCTGGAGTTGAACAGCACCGAGCAGCCGCGGTCGGTCAGGGTGGCGAGGTCCTGGTTCAGCAGCGGATCGCGGTTGTAGGCGAACGGCCAGGCCGCGCTCTCGGGCCACACCACCAGCGCGCCCGGCTGGCAGGCGGCGGCCGACAGGTCGAGCACCTTGCGGTAGTTACGGATCACCGCGTCGCGGTCGTAGGCCACCAGGTTCGGGATGTTCGGCTGGAGCAGGCGCACGGAGCGGCCGAAGCCGCTGGTCTCGCGGATCGCCCGGGCGTCCTGCCGCAGGCTCCAGCGACCGGCGAGCGGCAGCAGCAGGAGCGGCACCAGCAGGCCGATCGCCGCCGGCTCCCACCGCCGGCGCTGGACCGCGGCGGCCACGGAAACGCTGGTCAGCAGCACCAGGAACGAGATGCCGTAGGCGCCGATCCAGGCCGACAGCGGCAGGGCGCCCGGCACGTCCACCCAGGCGTAGGCCGCGAGGTTCCAGGGAAAGCCGCCGCCGAGATAGGTGCGCAGCCATTCGAGCGCCACCCACAGCGCCGGCAGCACCAGCAGCCGCGCCGCCGGCCACCTTCGCCAGATCAGGGCGCCGAGCCCCGCGAAGGCGGCGTGGAACAGGGCGAGATAGGCGGCCAGAACGCCGGTCAGCGCCACCCCGACCGGCAGCGGCATGCCGCCGTAGGTCTGGAGCGTCAGCGCGATCCAGTAGAGCCCCGTCATCCACGCCGTGAAGCCGTGCAGCCACCCCAGGCGGCCCGGGTGCGGCAGCGACATCAGGAGCAGCAGCGGCGCCAGGGCGATCCACGACGCGACCGACAGCGGAGCCCTGCCGAAGCAGAGGCCCCACAGCACGCCGGACGCGGCGGCGAGGAGATAGCGGAGGAGGGGATGGATCGGATCTACTCCGTCACCCAGGTATCCAGCCTGTACCCCTTGCGCACCTTGTCGGCCACCTTCTGCGCTTCGTCGTGCGACTTGAAGGGGCCGACGCGCACGCGGTACATGGTGCGGCCGCCGCGGTCGATGGGCGAGAGAAAGGCCTTCTGGCCGCCGCCCGTCAGCCGGTCGCGGATGCGCTCGGCCTGGGCCTTGTCGGCCGAGGAGAAGACCTGGATCACGTAGGCGCCCTTGCCGGGAACGGCGGCGGCGGCGGTCCGGCTGGCCGTCCTGTCGTGGCTCTTCGCCTTGCGGGCGGGCGTGGGAGGCGCCGCCGCCGCGGACGATGTAGAGTCGGCCACTATCGGCGGCGTCGGCGTGGGCGGCGCGGGCCGGGCGCGCTTCGGCGCCGGCGCCGGCGTCTCCACGACCTCCTCGGCCTGAGCCGGTGGCGGCGGCTGCTGGATCACCGGAATGGTCTTCGGCTTGCGGTGGGTCAGGTCGTCGAGCAGGGTCGAGCCGGCAGCGGGCTGCGGCGCCGCGGCGGCCTGCCGGTGGTCCCCACCGGTCTCGCCCTTCGTCCTCTTGGCGCGGTCGAAGAACTCCAGCTCCTCCAGGTTCTTGCCGTCCTGCGGGGTCTGCGGCGGCGGCGCGTTGCGGACCATCTGCTCCTGGACGGCCCGGGCGGTGGCCTCGCGGCCGATCCAGACGCCGGAGAGGAAGGCCGCCAGGACGCAGGTCAGCAGCAGGATCAAGGCGACGAACACCTGACGGTTGGTCAGGGCGATCTCGTAATAGCTCGGCTCGTGCGATTCAGCCACGTCGGTTCAGGCTCCCTGTCATTTCTTCATGAAGGCTTGCAGGAACTCGACCGGGAACGGGAAGATGATCGTCGAGTTCTTCTCGGCCGAGATCTCCGTCAGCGTCTGCAGATAGCGGAGCTGCAGGGTGGTCGAGTTGGCGGAGATGATGTCCGCCGCCTCGGCCAGCTTCACCGACGCCTCCAGCTCGCCGGCGGCGTGGATGATCTTGGCGCGCTTCTCGCGCTCGGCCTCGGCCTGCCGCGCCATCGCCCGCTGCATGTCCGGCGGCAGGTCGACGTTCTTGACCTCGACCATCGACACCTTGATCCCCCAGGGATCGGTGTGCTGATCGATCATCTCCTGGAGCTTGACGTTGAGCTTCTCGCGCTCGGTGAGCAGATCGTCGAGATCCACCTGGCCCAGCACCGAGCGCAGCGTCGTCTGCGCGAGCTGGCTGGTGGCGTAGAGGTAGTTCTGCACCTCGACCACCGCGCGCGCCGGATCGACGACGCGGAAGTAGATGATCGCGTTCACCTTCACCGACACGTTGTCCCGCGTGATGATGTCCTGCGGCGGCACGTCGAGCACCACCGTCTGCAGCGAGACCTTGATCATGGTCTCGAACGGCCAGAAGATGAAGACCAGGCCGGGCCCCTTTGGCCGCGGCGACAGGCGGCCGAGCCAGAACGTCACCGCGCGCTCGTACTCCCGCAGGATGTTGACCCAGCGGGAGAACAGGAAGATCCCGATCACGACGATGGCGATGAATCCGAAGCCGATGGATGGCATGAGAGCCCTTTCCCTTCCCTTGACCCTAGCTCAAGCGATCGATTCCGGGCGGCGACGCACCGCCAGGATGAGATTGCGCACTCCCAGCACCTCGACCGGCTCGCCGGCGGCGATCGGCTGATCCGCGACGGCGTCCCAGATCTCGCCGTGGACGAACACCTTGCCGCGCGGGGCCAGCGGCGACCGCGCCGTGCCGATCTCGTGGATCAGGCCCTCGAGACCGGTGCGCACCGGCAGCCGCCGGGCGCGCAGGGCCATGAAGACGAGGAAGCCGACGACCAGCAGAGAGAATGCCGAGATCATGGCGATCAATTCCACGCTGACCCGCAGCGCCGGCTCGGGGCTCTTGAACAGCATCAGCGAGCCGACGACGAGCGAGATCACCCCCGCCACCACCAGCATGCCGTAGCTCGCGACCTTGATCTCCAGGATGAAGAAGACCACGGCGAGGAAGATCAGCGCCAGCCCGGCGTAGTTGACCGGCAGCACCGAGAGCCCGTAGAGCGAGAGGATCAGGCAGATCGCCCCCACCACGCCGGGCAGCACGGCCCCGGGGTGCATCAGCTCGAAGAGCAGGCCGAGCCAGCCCAGCCCGAGCAGGAGATAGGTGATGTTGGGATCGGCGAGCACGCCGAGCAGCTCGCGCAGCGGCGAGATCTCGAAGCGGCTCACCACGGCCCCGGCCGTGCGCAGCGTGACCGCCGCGCTGCCGCGATGGATCACGCGGCCGTCGAGGGCGCGGAGCAGGGCCGGCACGTCCGGGGCCACCACCTCGATCAGATGGCTCTGGAGCGCCTCGTCCGCCGTGAACGAGCGGCTCTGGAGCACCGCCGACTCGGCGAGCTGGACGTTGCGGCCGTTGCGCACGGCGAGCGACCGGACGTTGGCCGCCGCGTCCTGCTCCACCTTGCGGCCCAGCGTGCCCTCGATGTCCTTGCCGCCGCCGTCCACCGGATGGGCGGCGCCAGCGTTGGTGCCCGGGGCCATGGCGGCCACGTCGGCCGCCATCAGCACGAAGAACCCGGCCGAGGCCGCCTGGGCGCCGCTCGGGGCGACGTAGACCACCACCGGCGTCCGCGCCCCCAGGATCGCCGTGGTGATGTCGCGCGTCGACGTCATCAGCCCGCCGGCCGTGTCGAGCTCGATCACCAGCGCCGCCGCCCCCTTCTCGTCCGCCGCCTTGACCGCGTCCGCGATCAGCTCCGCCGAGACCGGATGGATCGGCGACTTGACCCGCACCACGACCACCTCGCCCGGTTTCTGGGAAAGGGGCGCCGCGGCAGCCAGAGGCGCGAGCAGGCCGAGCACGAGCGGAATCACGAGCAGGGCCGGGGCGGCGGGGCGGGTTCTTGTGGGTTGGGGATGCATGATTGTTTATCGATTATAGCAACGAGGAGGGGCCGGGGGTGGTGAGGGCCCGCTCCACCGGCGGCAGGCACGTCGCTTCGTCACAGAGCTGATACGCAACCGACAGCCTCGCCGTCCCCGAAACCTCCCCGGTGATCTCGGCGCGGCCCGTGTAGACGGCGATCGGCGCGTGGGAGTAGCGGGAGGAGAACCGCTCCCCTTCCGGATAGCGGACGTTCCGCACCTCGCCTCCCTGGGCCCGCACCTGCGTCGCCACCAGGTAGGGCTCCGAGGCGGGGTTCGCCTGGAGGTGCCAGCCGGGAGTGATCTCGAGCGTCAGCCGGAAGGGGCGCCAGCCGTCCGTCTCGGCGCCCAGCTCGAGACGGGGCCGCACCAGCCGCTCCGCCTCGTGCTCCAGCTTCCCCACGCCCGCGGCTCCGGCGCCGCGCTCCCTGGCCGCCCGGGCGTCGTCGTAGTCGGCGTTCGCCTCCTCGGGACCGGCCCCGGTCTCGTGATAGCGATGGGCGGCGATGGCCAGCATCCGCACCGCCTCGGCGTGCGTCTGCACGACGTCCGCGAAGGCGCTGAGGGCCCGGCGCGCCTCGCCGCGCCAGCCGAGGTCCCCCGTGCGCTGGCCGAGGTCGAGGAGGTTGAGGATGGCCACCGAGTTGGCCGCGGGCATGGCGCCGTCGAAGACGTCCTTGCTGCGGAAGAGCACGTCCGGGCTCGGCGCGCCGGTGAAGAAGCCGCCCTGCGGATCGCGCAGCCGCCGGAGCTGCTCGCGGGTGATCTCGCGCGCGGCGTCGAGCCAGCGGGGCTCGCCGGTGGCGTCGTGGAGGGCCAGGAGACCGCGCGCCAGGAAGGCGTAGTCGGCGAGATAGGCGGCGATCTTCCCTTTGCCTCCCCGCCAGGCATGCAGCAGCGGCCCGCCCTCGGGACGCAGGGTGCCGAGGATGAATCCGGCCGCCCGCGCCGCCCGCTCGACGAAGGCCGGCTCGCCCAGGAGCTTCCCCGCCACGGCGAGGCCGGCGATGATCGTGCCGTTCCAGTCGGTGAGGATCTTGTCGTCGGTGGCCGGGCGCTCCCGCTGGGCGCGGGCGGCGAACAGCTTGCCGCGGCCGGCGTCGAAATCCCGCATCAGATCCTCGATCGGCATCCGCCGCCGGCGGGCCGCCTCCTCCAGGGTCTCGGGGAGGTGGAGCACGTAGTGGCTCCCCTCGAAAAAGGGAGGGCCGTCGAAGCCGAGCAGCGGCGCCAGGAAGGCGAAGTCCTCCTCGCCCAGCGCGGCGAGCAGCTCCTCGCGGCTCCAGACGTAGAAGGCCCCCTCGTGGCCGTGGGTCTCGGCGTCGATGGCGCTCCAGAAGGCCCCCTCCGGCGCGGTCATCTCGCGGTCGAGCCAGGCGGCGGTCTCGCGCGCGATCCGCGCCGCCTGGGGGTCGCCGGTGCGGGCGTGCTCGCGGGCGTAGAGCTCCAGCAGGAAGCCGTTGTCGTAGAGCATCTTCTCGAAGTGGGGGACCTTCCACTCGCGGTCCGTGGCGTAGCGGTGGAAGCCGCCGCCGAGCTGGTCGTAGATGCCGCCGCGGGCCATCTGGTCGAGCGTCGCCGCCAGCATCTGCCCGGCCTCCGGCCGCTCGCCGGCCATCTCCAGCAGGAGATAGAGGTTCGAGGGGGTCGGGAACTTGGGAGCGCCGCCGAAGCCGCCCCACTGGGCGTCGAAGCGCCGGGCGAGCGACTCCAGGGCCTTCACCGCCACCGTGCCCGGCGGCGGCTCCGGCGACGGATGGGCGCGGTCCTCCAGGTAGTGGGCCATCGCCTTGGCCATCTCCTCCGCCTGCTCCTCGACGTCGGAGCGGCGGCCGCGCCAGGCCTGGGAGAGGTCCTCCAGCACGTTGCGGAAGCCGGGACGGCCATAGCGGTTGTCGGGCGGGAAATAGGTGCCGGCGTAGAAGGGCTTGAGCCCCGGCGTCAGGAACAGCGAGTTCGGCCAGCCCCCCTGCCCGGCGAGGATCTGGGTGGCCGTCATGTAGATCTCGTCGAGGTCCGGACGCTCCTCGCGGTCGAGCTTGACGTTGACGAACTCGCGGTTCATCAGCGCGGCGATCTCGGGATCCGAGAACGACTCCCGCTCCATGACGTGGCACCAGTAGCAGGTCGAGTATCCCACGGAGAGGAAGATCGGCTTGTCCTCCCGGCGGGCGCGCTCGATCGCCTCCTCGCCCCAGGGGTACCAGTCGACCGGGTTGTGCCGGTGCAGCAACAGATAGGGACTGCTCTCGCCGGCGAGACGGTTCGTCCGGCTGGAATCGTGTGCGCTCATGGTGGTGAAGATCCTCCCCGCTCTCGGGCGCGGCGGCACGGCCCTCCGTGCCCGGCATCCGGCATTGTATTAGGATCGCGGAGAAGAAGTCCGAAAGGAGACCGCCATGGCCCTGATGTCACGACGCGCCGCAGGTCCGATTCTCGCCGCCGCCCTCGCCCTCGCCCCCTGCGTTGCCCTCGCCGAAGGCACGGCGCCCACGGCGCAGTCCGTCGTCGACCACCTCTGGCAGGCGCTCGGCGGCAAGCCGGCGTGGGACAACACCCACTACCTCCGCTTCACCTTCGCCGGCCGCCGCACCCACTGGTGGGACAAGTGGAGCGGCCGCCACCGGCTGGAAGGGAAGACCAAGGACGGCCAGAGCTACGTCATCGTCGAGAACGTCAACACCAGGGAGGGGACGGCCTGGCTCGACGGCAAGAAGCTGGAGGGGGAGAAGGCGCAGGAGATGCTGAAGAACGCCTACGGCGCCTGGGTGAACGACACCTACTGGCTGATCGAGCCCTACAAGCTCCAGGACCCGGGCGTGAACCTCTCCTACGCGGGCGAGGAGACGATCGACGGCAAGACCTACGACAAGCTGGCGCTCAGCTTCGGCAAGGTGGGGCTCACCCCGGGCGACCGCTACACGGTCTACGTCAACCGCAACACCGGCCTAGTCGACCGCTGGGCCTACGTCCTGGAGGACATGCCGAAGGACGGACCGCCGACGGCCTGGCTGTGGGAGGGCTGGCAGAAGTACGGCAACATCATGCTCGCCCCGCACCGCATCCAGGTCGGCGCCCCCGACCGCAAGCTGGAGCTGTCGGACATCGCGGTGATGGACCAGTTGCCGGACGCGGTGTTCACGTCGCCCGAGCCGGTGAAGTGAGGCCCTCACTCCCCCAACCCCCTCTCTCCCAGCCTCCCCCCCTGCCGCCGGGAGAGAGGGGGCTCAAGAAAGAGGCTTCGCCGTTCTCCCTCCTCTCCCGGCGGGTCGGGGGGGAGGCTGGGAGAGGAGGGCCGGGGTGGTGAGGGCCCCGGCGGCGCCGACATCGATCCGACCCGCCGAACCGTCCGGATCGGCGCCCGGCCGCCTCCGCGCCATCTGGCTCAAACGCTCCAAGGGGGGTCCCATGGACCGCCGCGAGACGGCCACGCTGGTCGCCGGCAAGGGTCTGGCCGGCAACGCCAACCAGGGGGGCCGCCGCCAGGTGGTCCTGCTCACCCGAGAGGGCTGGGCGGAGGCCACGGCCGAGCTGGCGGTCGATCTCGATCCCGCCACCCGCCGCGGCAACCTCCTGCTCTCCGGCGTCGACCTCGAGAAGACCCGGGGCCGCACCCTGCGCATCGGCCCCGTCCGCCTCCGCATCTGGACCGAATGTACCCCCTGCTACCAGATGGATCAGGCCCACTCCGGCCTCAAGGAAGCCCTCCGCCCCCACTGGCGCGCCGGCGCCTGCGCCGAGGTGATCGCGGGCGGCGAGATCCGGGTGGGGGACGAGGCGGTGTGGGAGGAGGAGGCGCAGCAGGCCCTGCCGCTGGGCTGATCCGTCCGTCCTCCTCCCTGTCCTCAGGCCTTCGCCTGCTCGCAGTTCAACATCCACGGAATACCGAAGCGATCGACGAGCATGCCGAACCCGGCGGCCCAGAAGGTCTCCTGGAAGGGCATCTGCACCGTGCCGTTCTCGGCCAGGGCGTTGAAGATGCGCTCCCCTTCCGCCGCGCCTTTGGGAGCGAGCGATACGTAGAAGCCCTGGGGTTGCTGGAAGCGCTCCGGCGGAGCGTCGGACCCCATCAGGGCATGGTCGCCCACCACCAGGCGGGCGTGCATGATCTTGTCGCGCCAGTCCGGGGGGGCCTGGTCCGCCATCGGCGAATCCCCGAACGTCTGCATCATCTCGATCTTGCCGCCCAGGCACTGCTCGTAGAACTTGAACGCCTCTTCACACTGGCCGTTGAAATTGAGGTAGGGACTCATCTGCATGGTGGGCTCCTTTTCAGCTCGGGATCTTCAGTCTCTGTTCTTGCGTCCACGTTTCTTCTTCTCTTCCGCCTGCAGCTCGCGCAGGTAGTCGTCCAATCCTACAACCCGATCGCCTCCCCTTCCTCCGCCACCCGGAACCCCCGCGCCGCCACCGCCCGGCGGGCCGTGCCGTCCTTCTCGAAGAGGGGGTTCGAGTGGTTGAGGTGGGTGAAGTAAACCCGGACCTTCCCGGCCTTCACCAGCGGCTCCAGCAGGTCCATCGTCCGGGTGACCAGCGGGTGCTTGATTTTGGTGATGTCGCGGTCCGGCAGCTCGTCGGGGGAGTAGAAGGTGCCGTCCAGGAGGGCGACGTCCACCTTCTCGTCGCGGAGCACGTCGGTCAGCGGCCTGGGCCAGGCTGTCCAGGAGTCGGTGTCGGGCACGTAGAGGAGGGTCCGGCTCGGGCCGCGGATCACGAACGCCATGGTGTCCGAATACTCGTCGCGGTGCGGGACCTGGATCGGCTCGACGGTGATCCCCTCCTCCAGCTCGAAGGGGCGGCCGGGCTGAAACTCGCGGAGGGCGATGTTCTCCAGCCGGACGAGCTGGCTCCACGGGCCGTTCGCGCGCAGGTAGGCCGCCATGCGCGGCGAGGCCCAGGTGGGAATCTTCTTCGTGTTGAGGCTCTCGAAGCCGAAGTGGGCGAGGCCCAGGTAGTGGCCGACGTGGGCGTGGGTCAGCAGGACGCCGTCCACAGGCGCGCGGTCGGTCTTCCCTTCCGGGTGAGGATGGAAGGCGTGGATCGCCTCGATCTGGGCCGGGAGGTCGGGCGTGGCGTCCACCAGGTAGACGCGGCCGGTCTTCGGGACGTGGATCGCCAGGCTGGCGACGTGCCGCGCGAGGGCCGGGTTCTTCCGCGCCGCCGCGCAGTGGACGCAATCGCACCCCGTCTGCGGCATGCCGCCGTCCTGGGCGATGCCGAGGACAATGACGCGGGGGGCGCGGGGAGGGGCGGCCGGGGGAGGTCCGGCGGCGGCCGCCAGCGCGGCGGCCAGCAGCAGCAGCGGCAGGAGGGCGGGGATCAGGAGTTTCATCGGGTCTACGATACACTCCCGGCCCATGCTCCAAGCGACCGCGCCCGCCCTGCCGCAGACCCGCTTCGCCCGCGCCAAGAAGGCCCGGCGCGCCCAGAAAGCCACGGAACAGGAGGCGGCGGCCGCGCCGACCGCGCAGACCGCGCAGACCGCGCAGGTAACGGAGGCGCGGCCCGAGCGCCTGCGCCCTCTCACCAAGCTGCTCCTCGCCTGCGGCGCGGTGCTGGCGCTGTTCGCGGGGGTCCGGCTCTCCGCTCCCCTCGCCTGGTCCTACGATGAGTTCTACCACCTGGGGCTGGCCCGGGAGATGCTCTCGGGGATCCGCCTCACGTCGTTCCACTGGACGCCGTTCTCGATCCTCTACGACCACTACGCGGACGCCACGCCGCTCTTCCATCTCCTGCTGATGCCGTTCGCCCGCCTGCCCTTCGGCACGGCCTCGTTCCTGGGGGTGCTGCTGGGGCAGACCTTCCTGCTGGGCGCGTTCGGCTTCGCGCTGTGGTCTCTCCGCGTGCCGCGGCCCTGGTGGTTCGTGCTCGCCCTCCCCGCCCTCGGCTCGCTGTTCGCCCAGCGGATGGAGATGTGCCGGCCGCAGATCTGGCTGATCGGCTTCTCGGTGCTGGTGCTGGCCCTGCTGGTGGAGCGGCGGTGGAAGACGATGTTCGTGGTCTGCGCCCTGTTCGGCCTGACCCACACGGGCGGCTGGATCGCGTTCCCGATGGCGGTGCTCTGGTCGGTCTCGGGCTGGGCCACGCCGCGGAATCCCCGCAATCCCCGAGATCCTCGCGATTCGCGAGATCCCGACCGCCGCCGGGTGCCCTGGCAGCCGGTCGCCATGGCGGCCGGCGGCTGGCTGCTCGGCCAGCTCGTGCATCCGGACATCCCGGAGAACTTCCGGCTGTTCTTCATGTCGAACTTCGTGATCCCGTTCCAGGCCACCGCCGCCGGCGACGCGGCGCTGCGCTCGCAGCTCGGCACCGAGCTGGCGCCGCCGGGCATGGATCTGGTGGTCGAGCAGTGGCCGGCCCTCATCGCGCCGGTCCTGGTCGCCTTCTCGCTGCTGACGCAGCCGCGGGTGCGCACCCGGGCGACGCTCACCACGGGGCTCACGGCGCTCGCCTTCGTGATCGCCGGCAGCCTGTTCATCCGCCGCTTCTTCGAGCTGGGCGCGCCGCTGGCGATCCTCGCCCTGGCCCTGGTGCTGCGCGAGCGGCGGGCGGCTGGCATTCCGCCGCTGTGGCCGAAGTGGGGCCGCGCCGCCGCCGCCGTGGCCATCGCGGCGGGCCTCCTCTGGGGCTTCGAGGCCTTCCGCTTCTACAACTTCGGTCACGAGTCGCCGCCGGACCTGATGGCCGCCTGGATGAGCGAGCACGGCGCCAAGGGCGAGCGCGTCTTCACCGCCCAGTGGGCGGATTCGGCGCCGCTCTTCTATTTCGCGCCGCAGCTCCAGACCCTGGTGGCGCTGGACCCCACCGCCTTCTACATGAAGGACCCGCGCCTCTTCGAGACCTACGTCACGATCGTCCAGGGCCGCCACCCGAACCCCGCGGACGCCATCCGCCGGCAGTTCGGGGCCCGCTGGGTGACGCTGTGGAAGATGCCGGCCTACAAGGCGCTGGGCTTCCAGCTCATGGGGACTCCCGGCGCGCGCATCGCCTGGAACGATCGGGCCTACATGGTGGTGGACCTCGGGAAGCCCGGGGCTTAGACTTCAACCCATGCGCGTCATCTCGCTCGTCCCCAACGGCACGGAGATCCTGTTCGCGGTCGGCGCCGGCGATCTGGTGGTCGGCGTCAGCCACGAGTGCGATTATCCGGACGAGGCGCGGACGCGCCCGGTCCTCACCGGCAGCGCCCTCACGCCCGGGATGAGCGCCGCGGAGGTGGACGCCGCCGTCTCCGCCCAGTTGGCGAACGGCCTCAGCCTCTACACGCTCGACGAGGCGCGCATCGCCGAGCTGGCGCCGGACGTGATCGTCACCCAGCAGCTCTGCCCGGTCTGCGCGGTCTCGACCGCGCAGGTGGACGGCGCCGTGCGTCCCCTCCCCGTCTGCCCCGAGCTGGTGTCGCTCGATCCGCGGACGATCGGGGAGGTCTTCGCGGACGTCCGCCGGGTGGGCGAGGTCACCGGCCGCACCGCGGAGGCCGCGGCGCTGCTGGCGGACCTGGAGCGCCGGCTCGCCGCCGTCCGCGCCGCGGTGGCGGGAAAACCGCGGCCCCGCGTGCTGGCCCTCGAATGGCCCGATCCGCCGTTCGCCGGCGGTCACTGGGTGCCGGAGATGATCGATCTCGCGGGCGGCGAGGACGTGATCGGCACCCCCGGCGGCCACTCGGAGCGCCTGACCTGGGAGCAGATCGCGGCGGCGGACCCGGACCTCATCGTGCCCATGCCCTGCGGCTTCGACGAGGCGGGAGCCGCCGGCCAGATCGCCACCCTCGCGGACCGTCCCGAATGGCAGGCCCTGCGCGCCGTGCGCGAGGGCCGCGTCCACCCCGTGGACGCCAACGGCTGCTTCAGCCGCCCCGGCCCCCGGCTGGTGGACGGGATCGAGCGCCTGGCGCGGATCTTCCACGGCGGGGAGAGCCGCCCGGGATTGAAATCCCGGGCTATCGACGTACGTCCCGTCCGGGACGTCAAGAAACCCCGTTTTATCGCCCCGGCGAGGGGCGACCGTGGGTAGCCCGGGATTTCAATCCCGGGCAGCGCGGCGGCGCCCTGTCCTCAGAATCCCGCGAAATAATTCTTTTCCATCCGTCTAAACATCCAGCGCCGGAACGGGGTCTTCCGCTCGTAGCGGGAGACGGGGCTCATGGCGGGCCCTTCCCCGCGGCTGGTCCCCCAGGACCGGCCTCCTCGTCACGAACGCTCTCGGACGACCGCCCGAGGGCGTCTTTTTTTGTTC
The DNA here is from genome assembly GCA_036402955.1 of Thermoanaerobaculia bacterium. Taxonomy (GTDB): domain Bacteria; phylum Acidobacteriota; class Thermoanaerobaculia; order Multivoradales; family UBA5704; genus DATARR01. Next base: position 11,361 of record DASWRX010000102.1, on the reverse strand, counting down.
CCTCTCCCGGTCAATCGGTCCATCGAGCGAAGGGGGTGAAACGTTTTTCGGCTTTCAGACGTTATATGTATGGAAGAGACCGGGATGGGACCTCTTTACCCCGACATACGAATCTGCCTGCGGAGCCGCAACCGCTTCGCGCTGGTGAGCGCCATCCGCCACGGGCTGCGCCGCCGCGGCGCCCCGCCCGCCGAGATCGACCGCTTCAGCCACGAAGCGCTGTCGACGCAGGACCCCCGCGGCCTGGTGGAGATCTGTAGACGCTGGGTGCGGCTGGAGAGCTCCGCACCCCTCCGCGACTGATCCCCGCCCTTCAGATCCACCCTTCCCCTCGTCTCGCGGTACCCTGTCGTGGCACGCGCCGCTCGCGCGGGAGGAGACGCCATGAAAGCCGTTCGCATCCACCAGACGGGGGGCCCCGAGGTCCTGACCTACGAGGCGGTCCCCGATCCGCGGCCCGCAGAGGGCCAGGCGCTGGTCCGCATCGAGGCGGCCGGCGTCAACTACGTCGACGTCTATTTCCGCACCGGCCTCTACAAGGGTCCGCCGCTGCCGTTCGTGCCGGGACAGGAGGCCGCGGGAACCGTGGCCGCCGTCGGTCCCGGGGTGACCGAAGTCGCGGACATCGCGGTTGGCGACCGGGTGGCCTACACCGGCGTCCACGGCACCTACGCCGAGCTGGCCGTGGCGCCGGCGGCGCGGCTGGTGAAGCTGCCCGAAGGGGTCGACGCGCGCCACGGCGCCGCCGCCATGCTCCAGGGCATCACCGCCCATTGCCTCGCCGTCAGCACCTATCCGTTGAAGCCGGGGGACGTCTGCATCGTCCATGCGGCGGCCGGCGGCGTCGGCCAGCTCCTCTGCCAGATCGCCAAGCTGCGCGGCGCCCGGGTCTTCGGCACCGTCTCCACCGAGGAGAAGGCGAAGATCGCCCGCGCGGCCGGCGCCGACGAGGTGATCCTCTACAGCCAGCAGGACTTCTCGGCCGAGGCCAAGCGCCTCAACGGCGGCCAGGGGGTGCAGGTGATCTACGACGGCGTGGGCAAGGCGACCTTCGAGAAGGGGCTCGACACCCTGGCTCCCCGCGGCTGCATGGTCCTCTTCGGCCAGGCGAGCGGCCCCGTCCCCCCCTTCGATCCCTCGCTCCTCAACCAGAAGGGCTCGCTCTACCTGACCCGCCCCTCGATGCTTCACTACATCGCCACCCGCGACGAGCTGATGTGGCGGGCGGGCGAGGTGCTCGGCTGGATCGCCGAAGGCAAGCTCCGCCTGGCCATCGATCTCGAGCTGCCGCTGGCCCAGGCGGCCGAGGCGCACCGGGCCTTGGAAGGGCGGCGGACGACGGGGAAGGTGCTGCTGGTTCCGTAAGCGACGGCCGCGATCTCAGATCACCCGCTCGTTGCCGCCGTCCACCGGGATCCACGCCCCGGTGGTCTTGGCGAAGCGGGGGCCGCACAGCTCGGCGGCCAGCTCGGCCACGTCGCGGCTGGTCACCTCGACGCCGAGCACGTTGTTCTTCCGATATTCCTCGACCGTCAGGCCGTAGGCGGCGGCGCGGGAGGCCAGCACCTCCTGCGTCCAGACGCCGGTGTCGAAGACCGCGTTGGGATGCAGGGTGTTGACGCGGATGCCGTCCTTCCCCCATTCGAGCGCCGCCACGCGGGCGAGCTGGTGGAGGGCCGCCTTGGAGGCCGAGTAGGCCGCCGCGCCCGGACCCGGCGCCGGCACGTTCTTCGAGCCGATCACCACCACCCGCCCGCCCGCCGGAGCCAGCTTCAGCAGCGGATGGCAGCGCCGCATCAGGGCCACGTTGGCGCCCAGGTTCACCCGCATCACCCGCTCCCATTCCGCCAGCGGGAGGTCGGCGATCCGGCGGGCCGGCGGGAAGACGCCGGCGTTCAGGATCAGCAGGTCGACCCCGCCGAAGGCCGAGACCGCCTGCTCCAGCGCCGCGTCGAGATCCTCCTCGCTGGTGACGTCGCAAGGCAGGCCCAGGAAGTCGCGGCGGGCGAACGCCTGCTCGATCCGGGGGTCGACGTCCAGCCCCACCACCGCCGCGCCGCGGGCGAGGAGCGACTCGACGGCGGCGCGGCCGATCCCCGACGCGGCGCCGGTCACCAGCGCCACCTCGCCGGCGAACGCCGGCGGCTTGCCCGCCTTGGCCAGCTTCGCCTGCTCCAGGTCCCAATACTCCATGTCGAACAGATCCCTGGATGACAGCGCCCGGTAGCCGCCCAGGAGCTCGGCCCGCTCGATCACGTCCATGGTGTGCTCGTAGATCTCGGCCGCGATGGCCGCGTCCTTCACCGTCCGCCCGGCGGTGGCGAGGCCCAGGTCGGGATCGAGGATCACCCGCGGCGCCGGATCGAGGATCGTCTTCGCCGCGGCGGCGTGCGGCGCGTGCTCCGCGAAGTAGGCGCGGTAGGCGCGGACGTACCCCTCCACGTCCCGCCCGGACATCGGCAGGCGCTTGGTGCGGATCACGTGATCGGGCGTCGCCGGACCCTGCTGGGCGATGCGGCCGGCGTCCGCGCGCCGGGCGAAGGCGAGGGTCCGGGCGTCGCGATAGGTCGCGAGCACCATCGGGAAACCCGCCGCCCGCGAGACGTCGTGGCGCAGCCGGGCGGTCGCGACCCGATCGGAATCTTCCGACGGCTCGGGGTATGAGCCGAGCGCCCAGGCGCCCCGCCGCTCCAGGAGCCGCTCGGCGCGGGAGACCAGCTCGATCATCCGCTCGTAGGACTCGCGGGCCGTCTCGCCGAACGAGAAGATGCCGTGGTTGAGCAGCACCATGCCGACCGTCGCCGGGCCGGCCGCGGCCGGGAACCGCTCGGCGCACAGGCGGGCGAGATCGAAGCCGGGCATCACGTAGGGGATCACCACCACCGAGTCGCCGTAGGCCTCGCGGACGAGCGCCTCGCCGTCCACCGAGTTGGTGATCGTGACCACCGCGTCGGCATGGGTGTGGTCCACGAACTTGAACGGCAGCACCGCGTGCAGGATGGCCTCGACGGACGGCGTCGGCGCCGAGGCCACGGTCATCGCCGTGCGCAGCTCGTTGACCATCTCGGGATCGGCGAGGCGCGGCAGCGTGGCGAGGCGGGCGGCGGGGGCCAGGCGCACCGGCGAGAAGCCCGCGGCCTCGATCGTCTCCAGGTCCCAGCCGCTCCCCTTGACGTAGAGGATCTCCTCCTCATCGCCGAAGCGGTTGGTCTCCCGGATCTTCACCGAGGTGTTGCCGCCGCCGTGCAGCACCAGGCTCCGGTCGCGCCCGAGCAGGCGCGAGGTGTAGACGCGCAGCCCGAGATCGCCCGGGTAGCTCGCAGATTCTTCGTCGTTCCAGAGGCTCTCGACCATAAGGGGCATAGCCTATCCGATGCGGCCCCCTGCGGTGCTAAACTGGGATCGGCAGGTGGTTGCGTCTCGACGAGTTGTCGTGATCTGATTCCGCGACCGTTGGCAAGGATGGCCCCGATGACAGCGATTCCCCTCCGGCGAGATGTCCATTACCCGGAATCCGACGGCAAGCCCATGGGCGAAACCGAGATCCACATCCGGGAGATCATCTATCTCTTCGAGGCGCTCGCCGAGCGTCTGCGGGAGACGCCGGAGGTCTATATCGGGGCCGACATGTTCCTCTACTACGTGCAGGGCGTCCCGAAGGCCGTCGTGGTCCCCGACGTCTTCGTGGCGAAGGGGGTGCCGCGGGGAGAACGCCGGACCTACAAGCTCTGGGAAGAGGGGCAGCCCCCCTGTCTGGTCGTCGAGGTCACCTCGGACGGCACCCGCCACGAGGATCTCTCCCAGAAGAAGGACCTCTACGAGCGGCTCGGCGTGGAGGAGTACGTCCTCTACGATCCCTTGCAGGACTACCTGCGGCCTCCCCTGCAGGGCTTCCGGTTGACGGGCGGGCGCTACCAGCCCATCCCGGCGGGACCGGACGGCGCGCTGCTCAGCCAGACCACGGGAGTCGTCTTCCGGATCGAGGAGACGGGCCTGCGGCTGATCGACACCGCGACCGGCAGGCCCCTCCTCAGGAACGAAGAGGTGCGCGACGAGCTGGCCCGGCTGCGGGCGGAGATCGACCGCCTGCGCAACCCGGGCTGACCCCTCACCGTCCCGCCATCTGCCTCTTCCTCCCCGCCACCGTCGCCGCTCCCAGCAGCGCCGTCGCCGCCAGATACGCCAGCGGCACACCCGCCTTCACCGCCGCCGGCACGGAGCCCAGGAAATCCAGCTCCGGGAGGTGCTGCATGGGGCCGAGATACCAGAGCAGCAGGTAGACGACCTCGAACAGCTTGCCGCTGCCGCTCCAGACCCCGAGCGCCAGGGCCAGCGTGGGGATGAACAGCGCGCCCACCAGCCAGCCGCCGAATCCCCACCCGTCTCCCGCCAGCGCCAGCCGCAGGCCGACCGCGCCACCCGTGGCCATGGCGAGGAGCACGCCGGACGCCCAGGCCGCGGGGAGCTGCCGCGCTATTGGATGCGCCGCCGAGAAGACCAGCCCGTCCGTGGCATAGCGGGCCTCCCGCGTCCCCAGCGCCGACCAGAGCAGCAGCGGCCAGATCCAGGCCATCGGAAGGACCACCGCGCGGGCCGATTCCAGCGGCGCGGCGACACCGGCCACGAGCAGTCCCAGGGCGACCGCGTACCACCACCAGCGCTGCCCCTTGAGCAGCAGGCGCGTCTCGGCCCGCAGCAGCCCCAGGAAGTGGAAACGCCGGGCCTTTTGCGGCAGCGGCGAGAGATGGGCGGGGATGGGAGCGGCGACGAGCCCCGGCTCCAGGCCGGCTTCGGAAACGTTTTCCTTCGTCTTCCTGGAGCGGTTCCTGGAGCGGTTCCTGGAAAGAAGCGGGCCGCGGGACGGATCGAAGCGATCGAAGAACAGGGCCGCCAGCAGGGCGATGCCCACCGCCCCGAGGAGCCAGGAGAGCTGCCCCAGCACGATCCCCGGCGTCCAGTCCATGCCCTCCCAGACGAAGGTCCGCGACTGCCGCTCGTTGGCGATCATCCCCAGGGTGAGGGAGTGATCGGTCTTGCCGAACCGCTCCCGCATCTCCCGGAACAGCGTCGAGGTCACCACGCCAAGACCGAAGGGATCGCGGAAGCCCTCGAGCTGGATGGCGGCCGGCGCGATGCCTCCCCAGGCGAAGAACCACACCACGTTGCCGAAGCCGCCGCGCAGCCAAGGGATGGTCTCGAAGAGGACGGCGAGCGCCGCCACCACGGCCATCGCCGGCAGACAGAGGAAGAGGAAGGGCGCGAGCAGCTTCCAGATCTCGACGCGGCTCTCCTCCCCCGCCAGGACTTGTGCGACCACCCCCATCGCGGCGAGCACCGCCACCATCGCCATCAGCACCGCGAGGTTGCTCGCCGTCTTGCCCAGCGTGTAGAGCGGCTTGGACATCGGCGTGGTGGCGAGGATCTGCCCCACCCCCGTCCGCCGGTCGCGCTCCACGGCGTTCTTCACCACGTAGAAGCCGGCGAGCGAGAGGAGCATGTTGGCCACCAGGGCCATCAGAATGCCCACCCAGGCCGAGTTGTAGATCCCCCGGACGTCGCCGAGCCAGAGCTTGAGGTGCCCCGAGCTGACGGCGTACCCCACGGCCACGGCGAGCCCCAGCGTCACCAGGAAGCTGTAGCGCCGCACCCGCTCGAGGAAGTCGGCGCGAGCCAAGTGCCAGAGAACCTGCCGGAGGACGCGGGCCCGGCTCACGCCGCCGCCTCCCGCGCCCGGTCGCCGGCGAGGACCGCGAGATAGGCGTCTTCCAGGCTGGGCGCGACCGGCACGGCGCCGGCCGCCGGCGGCAGCTCCGAGACCACGCGGGCGTGGACGCCGTCGGCCCGGCGCACGGTGGAGCTGATCTTCCAGCGCTCGCGCGCCGCGGGCAGCTCCGCGCTCGGCATCACCCACTCCCACACCCGGCCCTCGACCCGGCGCAGCAATTCCTCCGGCTCGGCGCTGGCGAGCAGGCGGCCGCGGTCCAGGATGGCGATGCCGGTCGCCACCGCCTCGACGTCCGAGACGATGTGGGTGGAGAGGATCACCAGGCGCTCGCCGCCGAGGTCCGAGAGGAGGTTGCGGAAGCGCACCCGCTCTTCCGGATCGAGCCCCACGGTCGGCTCGTCCACGATCAGCAGCTCGGGGTCGTTGAGCAACGCCTGGGCGATGCCGATCCGCTGCTTCATGCCTCCCGAGTAGCCGCCGAGCGGGCGCTTGCGCGCCTCCGTCAGGTTGACCAGCGCCAGCAGCTCTTCGATCCGCCCCGCCGCGGCCTTCGCGTCCAGCCCCTTCACCGCCGCCATGTACTCCAGGAACTCGACGGCGTTGAGGTTGGGATAGACGCCGAAGTCCTGCGGCAGGTAGCCGAGCACCGCCCGCAGCCCGTCGGGCGAGCGGACGACGTCGGCGCCGTTCCACGTCACCCGTCCCTCGGTCGGCCGGGTGATGGTGGCGAGGATCCGCATCAGCGTCGATTTCCCCGCGCCGTTGGGACCCAGCAATCCCAGCACGCCGGGCGCGAGCTCCAGGCTGAACCCGCGCAGACCCCAGAAATCCCCCTTGTAGCGCTTCCCCACTCCCTCGATCGTGAGCTTCATGGTGGCTCTCCCCTCCGGGCTCTCTACGCCGGAGGAGGGGAGGAAGTTACGGTGGGTGTTTTCTTAGTGCGAGGGCGTCGCCTGCGTCCGGCCGTTGCCGGCGCGCCCGGCGCCGAGGCCGGCCTCCTCCAGCACGTCGGCCAGGTTCTCGCCGCCCTTGACGCCGAAGTCGAGCGTGCGGGTGGGGAACGGCATGGTGATGCCGTTGTCGTCGAAGGCCCGCTTCAGGCGCTCGATCGCCTCGCTCTTCGCGTGCAGGTAGTCAGACTGCTTGGCGGTGAAATCGATCCAGAACCGCACCACCAGGTTGATCGCGCTGTCCCCCAGCTCCTGGAAGAACAGCTCCACCTCGGTCTCCGCCTTGCGCTCCGCCATCGTCTCGATCGCCTTCACGGCCACCCGCCGCACCTTCTCGAGGTCGTCGCCGTAGGAGACGCCCACCTTGAGATCCACCCGCCGCTGGCCCGTGGCGCTGTAGTTGGTGATCGGGTTCTCGAAGATCTGCTTGTTGGGGACGAGGACGATCTGCCCCTCGGGCGCGCGGATCTCCGTCCAGCGCAGGTGGACCCGCTTGACCACGCCCTCGATGTCCTTGCTCCGGATGAGATGGCCGGCGCGGAACGGGTGCTCGATCGACAGATAGATGCCGGCCATGAAGTTGGCCGCGATGTCCTGGAAGGCGAACCCGAGCGCCAGGCCGACGATGCCGGCGCCGGCGAGCAGCGAGGCCACCGTCTTCTGCAACCCGAGAATGCCCAGGGCGATGAACAGGCCCGCCGCCACCAGGGCCAGGAACACCGCCTGCCCCAGCACCCGGTTGACCTGCTCGCTGTGGGAGACCCGGCGCAGCAGCCGCGTCAACAGGTTGCGCGCCAGCTTGGCCAGCAGCCAGAAGCCGACCAGCACCGCCACGGCCACGGCGAGGTTCGGCAGCAGGAGGACGAAATCGCGTCCCCACCCCATCACCTTGCCGGTGAGCAACTCCCACGCTTTGCCGATACTCATTCGGGCGAAAATCTCTGCAACCCTCGCGCCAACCTCGCCGGCTCTGTCGGGGGATATTTAGCCTCCGGGCGCGGTCAGCACCACCTGCACCGTCCCCCTGGCCTGCGTGCCCTGCGCTCCGACGGTGATCGTCACCGCGCCCGGCGTGGTGGCGCCGGGGAGGAAGTCGGCGGTGGCCGTGCCGTTCGTCGTGGTGGTGACGTTGGTGAAGACGCCGACGGGGCTGCCGTCGGCCCGCGCCGCCTGGAAGGTCACCACCGTGCCGTCGGTCACCGTCCCCTGGTCGCGCAGCAGGGTCGCCGTGACGCGGATCCTGGTGCCCGCCGCGGCCGGGGCCACGGGAGGGTCGGCCGCGGCGGTGATCAGGGTCGGCAGCGCGCGCACGAAGCTCACCGGCACCTCGCGGGTGACGCCGTTGACGGTGGCTGACACTCGCGCCGTGGTGATCGTCCGCGGGCTCTGGAGGTCCGCCGAGGCGTGCCCGCCGGCGTCGGCGTTCACCTGGATCGACGGCACGTTGCCGGGAGCGAAGCCGCCGGCCGTGGTCTGGAAGGTGACCTGGCGCGAGCCGGGAGGCAGCGACGGCGAGAGCGCCACCGTGAAGGTGGTCAGCGTGGCCCCGTCCGCCGGCGCCTGGCCGGGCGCGGCCACGAACCGCAGGGTGTCGTCCGGGCTCCCCGCCACGAAGCCGATCGTCAGCGAGGCGAGGATGCCCGGCGCGTCCACCGGCGACGCCGTGACCACCGCCGTACCCACCTGCTGCGAGCTGATGAGATCGATCTGGGCGATGCCGTTGCCGTCCGCCGCCACGTTGCGGCAGCCGGTGCAGCCGGTGCCCGCCACGCCGCCGTCGAGCGTGCCGGCGGTGGTCGAGAACACCACCGTGCGATGGGCGAACGCCGGATCTCCCGGCAGCCGGGCCTGCAGCCGCAGGCGCGAGAAGCCGTCCGCCGTCAGCGTCGTCACGCCGCTCGGCGAGCTCAGGACGATCACCTGGTTGACCAGCGGCGCGGTCGGCGAGTAGTCCGACTTCCTGTAGCACCCGCCCAGAGCGATCAGGACAACGATGAACGCGAGGGCGCGGGGGTGACTCTTGGCCTTCATGACGACCAGCCCTTCAGATCTTGATCGAGACGGTGACGCTGTCGTGGACCTTGGTCTCGGCCTGGATCAACTGCTTGATGATCACCTGGCCGAGGGCGGTGCCGGCGCCGTCCAGCATCAGCGACACGGTGTCCGCCCGCTCGGTCTCGCCGCCCGGGATGGTGGCGCTGACCTGGACCTGCTTGGCCGGACCCTGCGGCGTCTGGAAGGCGACGTTGTGGCGCCCGTCGAGAGAATAGGTGATCTCCGCCGGCTCGCCGCCGAGGTCGGAATGCACGGTCTGCCGCAGGACGATCGGTCCGCTGGGCAGGCCGACCTCCGCGGGCGCGGCCGTCAGGGTCTCATCGATCACAACCGCCATGGCAAAGCTCCTCCGCGCGTTTCCACTCAGGGCTTGAACAGGCCGCCGATCCCCGCGAGCGTCGGCACCACGTCGATGTCGAACGAGAACGACAGGAAATAGGTCGTGGTCAGCTTGGTGTCCGTGCTCAGCGGATTCGGGCTCAGCTTCTTGAACACCACGCTGCCCGCCGTCAGCCGCACCGAGTTGGTCAGGCGCGCCCCGAGCCCCAGGATCAGCGATTGATTGCCGAACAGGTCCTCCCGGGTCTTGCCGCCGTCCCCGATCCCCTGCACCGTCAGGCCGAGAGTCACCGACACCCGCCGGTCGAGCGTCTGGAAAAAGCCGCCGAACTGGTTCAGCGGCGCCGCCTTGTTGATCGGCCGGAAATAGATGTTGGTGCCCAGGTAGGTGCTGCACGAGCTCAACTGGGGAGCGCAGGCCACCCCGGCGTCGGCGCTGATGTAGTTGCGGCTCTGCGTCTCGAAGCTGCCGGTCGTCGAGCCGGCGATGAGGATCAGATTCTGCACCTTCGTCTTGTACTGCCGGGCGATCGTCGCCACCGCCTGCGTCCGCTCGGCGAGCAGCCCCTGGAGACGGTTCGCCAGGATGCCGCCGGCCCGGCTCAGCGACCGGTCGGCCGACCCCACCAGCCCCCGCGGCCGGCCCATCGCGGCCAGGCTCGACAGGTCCTCCCTCGACAGCCGGCCGGCGGCCACGAGCGGCGCCAGGAAGGGCTGGGGCGCGCCGTCGTCCGCCAGCAGCTTGTTGGCGAGCAGGTCGCGCAACCGGCCCGTCTTCGCCGCCGCGTCGGTGAAGTACGGCTCGCTGGCCGCCACGAACGCCGAGAGGGCGGCCGCGCTCTCGCGGTCGCGGCGCGACAGCACCGGCGCGTTCGCCAGCCCGAGAGCGGCGGCCACGGCGTCGGCCTGCGCCTGCACGCTCGCGTTGCCGGCCAGCGCGTCGCGCAGGCGGCGCAGCGTGGGATCGTTCCGCACCTGCTCCAGGAGCGAGTTGAGATTGGCGACCTCGTCCTGGTAATCCCCGTCCGCCGCGACGATCTGCCCCTGGGCGTTGCGCACCGGCTGCAAGAGCTGGTTGAACTCGTTGCGGACGGCCTCGAAAGGGGTGGCCTTGCTGAAGATCGTCCCGGGCTCCGGGAAGCGGTCGGCCCCCGTCACCGCCTGCAGCGCCTGGATGAGCTGGGCGCCGATGGCATTGATCTCCGGCACCGTCAGATCGCCGGCGAGCGGCAGCTCCGCCGCCTCCTGCGGATTGCCCCACAGGGCGGCGTCGACGATCCCCTGCACCCGCTGGGCGAACGCCTCGGCCTCCTGCGGCGTGACCTTCTTCTCGAAGCTGAACTTGAACTGGTAGAACTGCTCGGCGTCCAGCCGCGGCGCCAGCAGGCGGAACTTGGGGTTGGGAGCGGTGGGATCGATCGTGTTGCGCCACACCAGCGCGCCGCCGTCCCAGCAATCGCCCTCCGGCTTGTCGTGCAGCCGGGCCGCCGTGACCAGGATCGGCTTGCCGCCCTTCTTGCCGTTCTCGGTGGCGAGCTTCCAGCAGCGCACCTCCAGCGAGGTGACGCCTTGAGGCACCGCGCCGGTGAGGATGAACGGCACGTCGAACGGCAGCACGCGGGTGAACGTCTGGCCGTTGAGATCGACCTCCACCACCTCGAAGCCCGAGTCGGCCGGCGGCGGCGGCGTGGCCTGGCCGGCGGCGGCCCGCGCCGCGAGCGGCAGCAGCAGAGCGCAGACGGCGAACCGCGCCAGCCTCCAGGAAAGCGTTTCCCTGCGGACTCCCCTTTTCACGTCCCGGCTCTCCCCCGTTCTGGAGCATTGAAGACGCGAAAGGGTATCACACGGGGCGAGCCGCGGAGCTTTCCTCATCGCACTTTTTGCAGTCCAGCTCGGCGCCGAGCCACGCCTCCCGCCCCGCGGCAGTGACCACCCACGGACGGCGCATCCACGGCGGCTTGTGGCGCACGTGCTGGCCATGGCCGCACTCCAGATCGGCCACCCAGTCGGCCCGCTCGTCCTGATGAAAGCCGACGATCTTCTGCTTCAGAACGACCTCCGTGTCAGAACGACCTCCGCGCGCCGCCCTCCAGAAGGAGCCGGGCGAAGACGGACTCCACCACCCGGTCGCAGCGGGCGCCGTCGAAGAGATAGAGCCGGCGCACCTCGCGGCCGATCCGCCGGTCGACCGTCTGCCGCAGGCTGCGCTTGGCCCGGTGCAGGCGCACCCGCACGTTCTCCACCGTGAGGCCGAGAGCGTCGGCGGTCTGCTCGGTCGAGAGGTCCTCGATC
>DASWRX010000101.1:0-12073 GCA_036402955.1 Thermoanaerobaculia bacterium | reverse complement strand
GTCCAACCTGCGGCGGCGGCAGGTGGTGTCCGGGGCCTCGACGATCTCCATGCAGGTGGCGCGGATGGCCGATCCCGGACGGCGGAACCTGATCTCCAAGCTCCGCGAGAGCTTCCGGGCGCTGCAGCTCGAGCGGCGGTTTTCGAAGGACCGGATCCTGGAGATGTACCTGAACCTGACGCCGTACGGGGGCAACGTCGAGGGGATCGGAGCGGCGGCGTGGTTCTACTTCGGCAAGGAGCCGGACCAGCTCTCGCTGGGGGAGGTCGCGCTGCTGACGGCCCTCCCGCGCTCCCCCCGCCGCTACGATCCCACCACCAGCCCGCGGGCGGCGCGGGCGGCCCGCGACCGGGTGCTCGGCCAGCTCGCTTCGCGGGGGGTGTTCTCCCGCCGGGAGCTCGACGCGGCGCGGCGCGAGCCGCTCCCCCGGGTCCGCCGCCGGGCGCCGTTCGCGGCGCCGCATTTCACCGAGATGGTCACCGAGATGGTTACGGAGATGGCGGCCGCGCGGGCTTCCGACGACCGTCAGGCGCGCATCCGCACCACGCTCGACCGCTCCACCCAGGAGATCGCCGAGGCGCAGGTGGCCCGCCGCATCCGCGAGCTGCGGGACCAGGGGATCGGCAACGCCGCCGTGGTGGTGATCGACAACGAGACCCGCGGCGTGCGGGCGCTGGTGGGCTCCGGGGGCTTCCGCGAGAGCTACTTCCAGGGCCAGGTCAACGGCGCGGTGGCCCGGCGCTCCCCCGGCTCCACGCTCAAGCCGTTCCTCTACGCCATGGCGATCGACCAGGGACGGCTGGTGCCGGACTCCTACCTGCTGGACGTCCCCACCGACTTCGCCGGCTACGTGGCCGAGAACTACGACCAGCGCTACCGCGGCCGGGTGACCGTGCGCGAGGCGCTGATCACCTCGCTCAACGCCTGCGCCGTCCGCCTCCTGGCCGAGGTGGGGCTGGCCGATTTCCAGCGCCTGCTGCTGCGCGGCGGCCTCTCGACGCTCGACCGTCCGGCGGGGCGCTACGGCCTGCCGCTGATCCTCGGCGCCGGGGAGGTGCGGCTGCTCGACCTGGTGAATCTCTACGCCACCCTCGCCCAGGGAGGACGGCACCGGCCGGTGAGGATGATCGAGCCGGAGCCGGACGCTGACACCGGCCGGACCGCCGAGGCCGATCCCGTCCCCCTCTTCTCGCCCGAGGCGGCGCGGGCGGTGACCGAGATCCTCACCAACGTCCGCCGTCCCGATCTCCCCGAGGCCTGGGACCTCACCCGCGACGTGCCGGGGGTGGCCTGGAAGACGGGCACCTCCTACGGCCATCGCGACGCCTGGGCGGTCGGCTTCTCGGCGCGGACGACGATCGGCGTCTGGGTGGGGAACTTCGACGGCAGGCCGCGCCAGGGGATCTCGGGGAGCCAGCACGCCGGGCCCCTCCTCTTCGACCTCTTCCGGGCGCTGGAGAGCGGCGGCCGGGGACCGGTCGAGCCGGAGGGTCTGGAGCGGGACGAGATCGAGGTCTGCGCGCTCAGCCACCAGCTCCCCGGACCGTTCTGCCGGGAGCGGGTGCGCATCCCGTATCTGCCCGGGCGCTCGAAGCTCACCGCCTGCACGATCCACCGGCGGATGCTTGTGGATTCCCGGACCGGCGAGCTGCTGGCGGGCGACTGCGTGAGCCGGCGGCCGCACGAATTCCGGCTGTTCACGCTCTACCCGCCCGAGCTGGTGGCCTGGTGGCGCTCGCAGGGGAACCCGGTGCGGGACCTGCCGCGCCTGTCGCCGGCCTGCGCGGGGATTCCGGACGGCGAGCCGCCCCACATCGTCTCGCCCGACGCCTCGACGCCCTACCGGCTGCGGCGGGACTCCCCCGTCGAGTACCAGAAGATTTCCCTCGTCGCCCAGGTGGCGCCCGGGGTGCGGCGCCTGTACTGGTACCAGGACGGCGCGCTGGTGGCCATGACCGAGGCCGCCGCGATGGGAAGATTCCTCGCCCCGGTCCGCGGCGAGCACCGGCTGGTGGTGACGGACGACCTCGGGCGGTCGGACGGGGTGACGTACCGGGTGGAGTAGGCCCTCACCTCCCCGGCCCTCCTCTCCCGTCCCCTCCCGCCCTCCCGCACCGGGAGAGGAGGGGGACTCTCCGCGGAATGTTGTTCCCTTGGCATCCTTCTCCCCTCTCCCGGTGAGGGAGGGTGGGAGGGGACGGGAGAGGGGCAGGGGGGTGAGGGCTCCGGAATACGAAGCCTCTTCCCTGCCGTTGTTGGATTTAAGCGTGTGGAATCCCCATCGTCGTTCGTCAATATGACGGACCGGCATTTGACACCGTGGACGTGAGGGGCGTAGATTCCCGGGTTGTGGGAGTAGGCAAGATGCCAGCACTACGCAAGAGCGTGCCGTTGATCATCGCCCTGGCCCTCCTGAGCCAGGCCGGCGGCGTGCGGGCGGAGGTTCGCCGACCGGGGGTGGCGGGGAGGGTGCTCGGCGAGTCGAACCCGCTGGCCGCCGCCCATCTCTACGCTTACCAGCTCGCCGACCTCTCCCTGCACAAGGCGATGACGGACGGGCAGGGGAACTTCCTGTTCCAGGACCTTCCCGCGGGGCTCTACAAGATCATCGCCCACAAGGTGGGGTTCATGCCCGCGGTGATCATGCTCACCCGCACCACCGCGCAGGCCTACCAGTACCTCGACGTCCAGCTCGCCCAGAAGCCGGCCGGCAAGGGGCGGCAGAAGGAGCAGCAGGAGGACGACTTCTGGGCCATCCGCGCCCGGGTGCCGGCCGACGTGCTGCACGACATCGAGGTCGCCGAGGCGGGAGGCGAGCGGGTCCAACTCGCGTCGGCCTTCCGGTCGAATACCCATCAGGCCCTCCAGGTCCCCAGCAGCTTCAAGGGCGAGATGAACGCGCTGACCGGCGTCGACCAGATCGCCGACGGCGGCGGGCAGATGTCCGGCGCCGGCCTCGGGGTGCAGGGGCAGCTCGGCCAGCTCCAGGTGGGGGTGACCGGGCGCTTCTTCCAGTTGAGCCCGGACGCGACCTTCCAGCCCGCGGGCGGCGGCGCGGCCGGCACCGGCCAGACCAGCAGCCTGGCGATCGACCTGCAGCACGGGCCGAGCAGCCGGGTGAGCATCCAGTCGTTCAACAACCGGATGGTGACCCGCAGCGAGTCCGGACGCGAGGCGCCGGTCGACTTCGAGCACTACCAGGTGAACTGGTCGCAGGACGTGGGGGAGAACGGCCGCTCGGAGTTCGCGGCCCACTACACGTCCGAGAACAACTTCCACCGCCAGGCCGCGATCGGTCCCATGGACATCCCGGAGGCGTCGCGGAGCTGGAAGGTGGAGGGCGCCTTCACCGAGAACTTCAGCGACCGCAGCACGCTGCAGACGGGCCTGCGCTACCGCGACCGCCAGTTCGGCCTCGGCGACGCCACGGGCTTGAGCGGCCTGGGCAGCAGCAAGGCCGACGCGCGGCAGCAGGACCTCGCGAGCGTCGACCTGTTCAGCCGCGGCGGCTACCGCATGCAGCCCGCCGTGCTGATGGAGTACGGCCTCTACAGCACGCTCTCGGACGGCAGCCTGGCGCTCACCCCGCAGGGCGGCCTGGTGCTCCAGCTCGGCTCCGACTGGCAGCTCGAGACCTCCGCCGCCCATCGCGTGTACCGGAACCAGCCGGTCGTTCCCGACTTCCTCCCCACCCTGTTCGCGCAGCGCGACCTCTGCGAGCAGGGGAGCGAGTCCTGCTACCAGATGAACCTGACGCGCAAGGTGGGGGACGACTCGCTGACCGTGGGCGCCGTGCAGCACAAGGTGGGCGACACCCTCCGGCTCTACTTCAGCGAGGACTTCTTCGACCGCGCCGAGAGCCTCTACCTGGTGCGCGGCGACAAGCTGCCGGAGCTGCGGCTCGGCTTCACCCACAAGCTCTCGCCCAAGGTGGTCACCAAGCTCGAATCGAGCGCCGGCTCGGGCGGCGGCGGCGTCTTCATCGCGGCCGACGGCCAGGCCTACCAGAACCGGGTGCGCTACCTGGTGACCTCGCTGGACACCAAGTTCGCCGCCACCTCGACGGGGGTGTTCATCGCCTTCCGCCACCTGGAGCAGCAGCTCGATCCCGCCGGCGATCCGGCCGGACGGTCGGCCGCGCAGATGGACTTCCAGCGCCTCCAGCTCGCCGTCAACCAGAACCTGAACTTCCTCCTCAACCTCGCCTCCGACTGGGCCGTGCAGATCAACATGGAGCTCAGCCGCGGCCTCGATCCCACCACCGGCGTGGCCTCCGCCACCATCCGCCGGCGGATCCTCGGCGGCATCGCCGTCAAGTTCTAAGCTCCCCCGAGGCCGGGCACGCGGAAGGGCGGGGATTCACTCCCCGCCCTTTTGGCGTTCAGGCCCCCAAGCGGTTGAATCCAAAAAACCGGACGCCATCCGTTTTTCTGGACCGGAAGCCCGCCAATCCCCGAAAAGCGTGGCAAAATGGGCACTTAGGAGCGGTTCAAAATGCCGTTGCCGTGGCACAGAAAGTGCTTCTTCGCCCGATGGACAGGGATTTATTCTCTATTCTCTTGATATCTTCATGAACCGGTCTCGCATCTTTCGGCTGGCGATCTCCCTCGCGCTCGCCTTCCTGGCCGTGGGCCTGGGGGGCTTGAGCGTCCAGCGGAAGGTGCAGGCGTTCCAGCCGCTCGGCTTCGAGGCCGCGCCGCGGGCCGGCGCGTTCGTGGTGACCGCGGTCGACCGTCCCGAGTCGGGGCTGCGGCGCGGCGACCAGATCCTGCTGGTCAACGGCGGCGAGGTCTCGACCCGTGCCCAGCTCGTCCAGCGGCTGGAGGAGCGGCCGGACAGCGAGCTCACCGTTCTCAGGCAGGAACAGCGGAACGAGCAGGTGCAGCCGGTCCACTACCGCCGGCCGGCGCTGGCGATCGACGCCGCCTACCTGATCCTGGCGCTGATCGGCGTCGTCTACCTCGCCATCGGCCTGTTCACCCTGCTGCGGCACGGCGGCCGCCAGGGGTTCCTGTTCTATCTCTGGTGCCTGACCTCGGCGACGCTCTACCTGCTCACCCCGGTGCCGCCGGTAGACGCGGCCTTCATCGCCATCTCGCTGTTCGACACCCTGGCCTACATCCTGCTGCCGGCGCTGACGGTCCACCTGTTCCTGGTGTTCCCGTCGCCGCTGCCGGCGGCGGACCGCTACCGTCGGCTGGTGCCGTTCCTCTACCTGCCGGCCGCGGCGCTGCTGGTCCTGCAGCTCGACCAGATGCTGGCCAACGGCCGGTATTTCTTCGGCCGCGTCACCGAGGCGCGCGTCCAGGCCCTCGACCGCATCGAGCTGGTCCACCTCGCGGTCCTGGCCCTGGTGGCGGTGGCGATCCTCTTCCGGCGCTTCCGCCGGGGCGCGGCCTGGGAGCAGCACCGCCAGCTCCAGTGGATCGCCTACGGGGTGGGCGGCGGTTACCTGCCGTACCTGGTGCTCTACCTCCTGCCGTACACGCTCCACGTCCACGTGCCGATGGTCCTGGCGTCGGTGGCGGTGGCGCCGCTCGGGCTGGTGCCGCTGACCTTCGCCTACGCCATCCTGCGCTACAAGCTGTGGGACATCGAGATCATCGTCCGCGACACGATCTCGTGGACGACGACGCTGCTGCTGGGGCTGATCGGTTTCTCGCTGATCAACCTGGCGATCAACCGCGGCCTCTCCGAGGAGCTGTCGCTGGCGCGCAACCTCCTGCTGTTCGTCTCGGGGCTCGCCATCGCGGGGCTGCTGGTGCCGGCCCGCTCGGCGATCTCCTCGGCGCTGGAGCGGCTGCACTACCGCGACACCTTCGGCAAGCGCCAGGCCCTCTCGGGCCTCGGCCGCGAGCTGCTCCACGAGCGCGACCTCGGCCGCCTCTGCGGCGCGCTGCTCGACCGCATCGGCGACGGGGTGCTGCTGGAGCGCACCAACCTCTACCTGGCGCAGGGGGACGGCTTCCTCCCCGTGCGCCCGGAGCCCGACCTGCCGGAGCGGCTGCCGCCGGACGTGCTGGGCCCGCGGTTCTGGGCTCGCGACTTCGAGCCGCTCTCCGGCCTCGCCATGCCGGGCGAGCCGCTGGGGCTCGCCACCCGCCTGTTCGTGGCCGGCTACCGCTACGCCTTCCCGCTCGCCGTGCGCGGCCGCGGCATCGGCATCGTGCTCGCCGGCTTCAAGCGCGACCACGCGCCGCTCAACAGCGAGGACTCGCGGCTGATCCGCCACCTGCTCGACCAGGCGTCGCTCGCCATCGAGAACGCCCAGCTCGTCGGCCAGCTCCAGGTGCAGCTCGAGGAGGTGCAGCAGCTCCAGCACTACACCGAGGGGATCTTCGAGTCCTCGCCCGCCGGCATCGCGGTGCTCGACGGCGAGCGCCGGCTGGTCTCGATCAACGGCGAGTTCGCCCGGCTGACCGGCTTCGGGGACGCCGGGCGCGCGGCGCTGATCGGCCGCGGCCTGGAAGCGGCGCTGCCGGTGCGGCCCCTGCCCTCCCCCGGCGAGGGGCCGATCGAGGTGAGCTGGTGCGACGACGCCGGCGCCGAGCGCCACCTCCAGCTCTCGCTCGCCGCCTTCGATCGCGGCTGGCGGCAGGGGCTCTACGTGCTGGTCGTCCACGACGTCTCCGAGCGCGTGGCGATGGAGAACGCGCTGCGCGAGAAGGACCGCCTGGCCTCCCTCGGCATGCTGGCGGCCGGCGTGGCCCACGAGGTCAATACGCCGATCACCGGCATCTCCAGCTACGCCCAGATGCTGCTGGAGGACACCTCTCCCGAGGACCCGCACTACGAGATCCTGAAGAAGGTCGAGCGGCAGACCTTCCGCGCGGCGCGGATCGTCAACAACCTCCTGGAGTTCGCCCGCCGGCGCCAGAACGAGCCGAAGCCGGTGGCGCTGGCGCCGCTGGTGGGCGAGTGCCTGGACCTGCTCGGCGACCGCATGAGCAAGCGGCGCATCGAGGTCTGCTGGCAGCCCCCCTCGGAGGCGGCCGGGCCGGTGCGGGTGATGGGCTGCGACGGCGAGCTGCAGCAGGTGATCACCAACCTGGTGATGAACGCGATCGACGCCATGTCGGAGACCGGCGCCGACACCGCCGGCCGGCTCAGCGTCAGCCTGGAGGAGAACGGCTCGCTGGTGATCCTCAGGGTGCGCGACAACGGTCCGGGCATCCCGCCGGGCAAGCTCGACATGATCTTCCAGCCGTTCTACTCGACCAAGCTCAACCGCGGCGGGACGGGGCTGGGGCTGTCGATCAGCTACGACATCGTGCGGCGGCACGGAGGCGATCTGCGGGTGGAGAGCCGGCCGGGGGAGGGCGCCTGCTTCGTGGTGGAGCTCCCCCGGTATCGCGCTGCGGCCTCGGGGCCGGCCACCACGGCGACTGCATGAACATCCTGATCATTGACGACGAAGAGGTTCTCCAGGACATCCTGACCGTGCTCATCCGCAAGGAGGGGCACACGCCGCTCACCGCCGGCTCGGGCGAGGAGGGGCTCGCGGTCCTGGAGCGCGAGGAGGTCGATCTCGTCCTGCTCGACCTCATGCTCCCCGGCATGAACGGCATGGAGGTGCTGCGCGAGGTCCGCCGCCGCGACGCCGACACGGTGGTGGTGGTGATCACCGCCTTCTCGTCGATCGAGAGCGCCATCGCGGCGATGCGCGAGGGGGCGTTCCACTACATCCCCAAGCCGTTCAAGAACGAGGAGGTGATGCTCACCGTCCGCAAGGGCCTGGAGCAGCGCCGCCTCACCACCGAGAACCGCTCGCTCAAGGAGCAGCTCCGCCAGCGTTTCGCCTTCGACAACATCATCGGCAAGAGCAAGCCGATGCAGCAGGTCTACGAGCTGATCCAGCTCGCCGCGCCGTCGCGCAGCAACATCCTGGTCCTCGGCGAGAGCGGCACCGGCAAGGAGCTGGTGGCCAAGGCGATCCATCACCACTCGCGCCGCGCCGAGGGGCCGTTCGTCACCGTCAATTCGGGATCGATGCCGGCCGACCTGCTGGAGAGCAATCTCTTCGGCCACCTGCGCGGCGCCTTCACCGGCGCCATCGCCAGCAAGAAGGGATTGTTCGAGCTGGCCGACGGCGGCTCGATCTTCTTCGACGAGATCGGCAACATCCCGTTCGACACCCAGGCGAAGCTGCTGCGGGTGATCCAGGAGCGCGAGTTCATGCGCCTGGGCGGCCTCGAGACCGTGCGCGTGGACGTGCGGATCATCGCCGCCACCAACGCCGACCTGGAGGGGTCCGTCCAGCAGGGGACGTTCCGCGAGGACCTCTACTACCGGCTCAACGTGATCACGGTGAACCTGCCGCCCCTGCGCCGGCGCCCCGAGGACATCCCGCTGCTCGCCCAGCACTTCCTCGCCCAGTACGCGCGGGAGAACGAGAAGGCCATCCGCACGATCTCGCCGCGGGCCATGGAGCTGCTGCTCGACTATCCCTGGCCCGGCAACGTCCGCGAGCTCGAGAACGCCATCGAGCGCGCCGTCGTGCTGTCGACCGGCGAGACGCTGGTCGAGGAGCTGCTGCCCACGCCGGTGCGCCAGCGCGGCGAGATGATGGCCGCCGGGGTCGCCTCCGGCCTGCTGCCGCCGGCGCTGCCGACGAACGGCGTCTCGTTCAAGGACGCGATCAGCCAGTACGAGCGGCAGATCATCATCCGCGCCCTGCAATCCTGCGGCGGCGTGCAGAAGCGGGCGGCCGAGATGCTGCAGGTCAAGCCCACCACGCTCCACGAGATGATGAAGCGGTTGAACATCTCGTCCGAGAGCCTCGTCTCCTCGTGAACACCCCCGGTCCGATTTCGCCGCGCACCGCGATTTGCGGTGCCCAAGGAGAGGCATAACCCCATGGTCCGCAAGACCACGCTCACGATCGTTCCAATCCTTCTCGCGATGACCTTCGTGCTGGCCTTCGCGGCATCGATCGCCCTGGCCCAGCCGCCGCAGCCATCGCAACCATCGCAGCCGCAGACCTCCGGGCTGCTGGCGCCGCTGTCGCGGGGCGAGGCGCTCGATCTGCCGCCGCTCGACGACCATCTCCCCCGTCCCGAGGCGTTCCTCGGCTATCCGCTGGGCGCCCAGTTCACCTCGTGGGACCGCATCGTCGCCTATCTCGAGGCCCTGGACGCCGCCTCGCCGCGGGTGAAGATGTGGGAGTACGGCCGCACCTACGAAGGCCGGCCCCTGAAGCTGCTCGCCGTCTCCTCCCCCGAGAACCTGGAGCGGCTGGAGGAGATCCGCCGCGACGTCCTCCGGCTGGCCGATCCCGCGGGTTTGAGCGGCGGGGACCGCGAGCGCATCGTGCGCCGCACGCCGCTGGTGGTGTGGCTCGCCTACGGCGTTCACGGCAACGAGTCCTCCTCGGCCGAGGCGGCCATGGGCGCGGCCTACGTGCTCGCCGCCGCCCAGGGCGAGATGGCCGGGATGCTCAGGGACGTGGTGGTGCTGATCGATCCCCTCCAGAACCCCGACGGCCGCGAGCGCTACGTCAACGGCTACAAGCAGCGGCGGGGGACCGCGGCCGATCCCCGGCGCGCGGCCGCCGAGCACTACGAGCCCTGGCCGGGCGGCCGGCAGAACCATTACGTGATCGATCTCAACCGCGACTGGGCCTGGGCCAGCCAGCAGGAGACCCGCCAGCGCATCGCCGCCTACCGCTCCTGGGAGCCGCAGGTCTACGTCGACTTCCATGAGATGGGCAGCGACTCCTCGTACTTCTTCCCGCCGTCGGCCGAGCCGATCAACCCGCAGATCGACCGCCGCATCCTCACCTGGCTGGACACCTTCGGCCGCGCCAACGCCGCCGCCTTCGACCGCCAGGGTTGGATCTACTACAAGGAAGAGAACTACGACCTCTTCTATCCCGGCTACGGCGACTCCTACCCGAGCCTGCGGGGCGCCGTGGGCATGACCTACGAGATGGCCGGCGGCGGCCGCGCCGGCGCGGCGGTGGCGCTGCCGGACGGCACCACGCTCACCCTCGCCGACCGCGTGGCGCGGCACCTGACGACCTCGCTCGCCACGGTGCGCACGGCCGCCCGCAACGGCCGCAAGATCCTCGAGGATTTCGCGGCCAACCGCGCCAGGGCCGGCGAGCCGGCGAAGACCTATCTCTGGCCCGCCGACCAGCAGGAGGCGCGGGCGCTGGCCGACCTGCTCGCCTTCCACGGCGTGCGCGTGCGGCAGCTCGCGAACGGCGCCGAGATCCCCGTCCACGCCCTCGCCAGGAGCGCCGGCGGCCCCACCGCCGCCAGCGCCGCCAAGGGAGCGGCCGGCGAGGTGCCGCGCCGCTTCGCCGCCGGCACCTACGCCGTGTCGACCGCCCAGCCGCTGGGCAACCTCGCCGCGGCGCTGCTCGAGGCCGACTCGCAGATGAGCCAGCCGTTCCTCGACCGCCAGCGGCAGCGCCTGGAGCAGAACCTCGACGCCGAGTTCTACGACATCACGGCCTGGTCGCTGCCGCTCGCCTACAACCTGCACGCCTGGGTCGCCGCCGGGGACCTGGCCGCGGACGCCAGGCCGCTGGCCGAGGCCGCGGGCGGCATCCGCGGCGAGGGGGACCTCGGCTGGCTGGTGCCGCCGCAGGGGATCGCCACCTACCGGCTGGCGGCGGAGCTGCAGCGCCGGCGCGTCCATCACCGCGTGGCCCTGGCGGCCTTCTCGGGCGGCGGCGCGAGCTATCCCGCCGGCACCCTCTTCATCCCTCGCCGCGCCAACGTGGACGGCGTCCGCGAGACCCTCCAGACGCTGCTCCAGGAGGGCTCGCTCACCGCCCAGGCCCTCTCCGCCTCCTACGAGATCACGGGGATCTCCCTCGGCTCGAACGACATGCCGGCGGTGCGCCCGGTGCGCGTCGGCCTGGTCAGCGGCGAGGGGGTGGACGCCACCTCCTTCGGCTTCCTCTGGTATCTCCTCGACCGCCAGATCGGGGTCGACCACGACCGGCTGGACCTCGCCCAGCTCCGGCAGGTCCCGCTAGGGGACTTCGACGTGCTGGTGCTGCCGAGCGGCAACTACGACGACCGGATCGGCGACAAGCTCAAGGAGTCGCTCGACGGCTGGGTCAAGGCGGGCGGCGTGCTGGTGGCGGTCGGCGACGCCGTGACCTGGCTCCAGGACAGGGAGCTGACCTCGATCAAGCGCTGGACGCCGCCGAAGAAGGAGAAGGAGAAGGGGAAGGACGACAAGGCCGATGAGTCATCCGAGGACCCCGAGTCCAGCGGCAGCCCGGTCGAGAAGCAGCTCGCCCAGCGGCCGATCTTCACCCCCGGCGCCGTGCTCGCCACCCGCATGCAGCCGCGGCATCCGCTGACGCTCGGTCTCGCCTCGGCGCCCGACGTCCTCTACGAGGGATCGAACGTGCTCAAGGCCACGGGCGATCCCCGCCAGGACGTGCTGATGGCCGCCGACGACTCGCCCGTGGTGGCCGGCTTCGCCTGGCCCGAGGCCGAGCAGCGGCTGGCCGGTTCCCTGCTGGTCGGCGCCGAGCCCCGCGGCCGCGGCAGCGTGGTCCTCTTCGCCCAGGACCCCGCCTACCGCCTGTTCTGGCGCGCCACTGCGCCCATCCTGCTCAACGCGGTCCTCTTCGGCCCCAGCACGGGGCTGGGCGGGAAGCTCTAGGGAAGGGCCCTCATTACCCCGGCCCTCTTCTCCCAGCCTCCCCCCGGCCACCGGGAGAAGAGGGAGAAAAACAAAAAGCTCCTCAAGCCCCCTCTCTCCCGGCGGCTGGGGGGGAGGCTGGGAGAGAGGGGGTTGGGGGAGTGAGGGCCTCCGCCCGCCGGAACGTCTCGATCGCCAGGTCGATCACCTCCCGGTTGGCCAGCTTGATCGCCGCCAGGTGGTCCGCGCCGGGCACGATCAGGCACTCTCCCCCGGCGAGGCGGGCGAGCTCGCGGGTCTCCTCCGGCCAGACGCCGGGGTCCTTCTCGCCGCCCATGTAGGCGACGGCGTTCAGGCGCAGCGCGGGCGCGTGACGGCGGAGGTCGAAGAAGCGGTAGGGGCGGCGCAGGAAGGTGCGGAAGATCAGGTAGAGGGGACGCCCCCGCGGGACCCGCCGCCACGACCA
>DASWRX010000100.1:0-37435 GCA_036402955.1 Thermoanaerobaculia bacterium | reverse complement strand
GTCACGGGAAAGTTACCCGTTCGTCACATCTCATTGTTTTTGGAGGGAGCCGGATGTCGAAGGTCGACGCCGTCATCCGCTGGTTGATGCCCAAGGAGGAGCGGTTCCACGAGCTGTTCGACCGGGACACGGCGAACCTGGTTCAGGCCGCCCGCGTGTTCTCCGAGTTCGTCGGCGTCGACCTGCCCACGCGGCGCGCCCGCATGGGCCAGTTGCGCGACCTCGAGCACACCGGCGACGACATCACCCGCCAGATCTTCGACGCGCTCAACTCCTCTTTCATCACCCCCTTCGACCGCGAGGACATCCGTTCCCTCGCCACCGACCTCGACGACGTGCTCGACTACATCGAGGGGGTCGCCCAGCAGCTCATCAACTTCGATCTCGACGAGTGCCCCGCGGAGCTGCAGCAGTTCGCCGAGATCCTGGTCGAGATGGCGGTCGAGATCGAAGCGGTCACCGAGCGCGTCTGGAACCTCGCCAACCAGCGCGAGATCCAGCAGTCCATCGTCCGCATCTCCGACCTCGAGAACCGCGCCGACGACCTCTACAACCGGGTCATCGCCGACCTGTTCCGGGCCAACGGGCGCGATCCCCTCGAGATCATGAAGTGGAAGGAGATCTACGACGGGCTCGAGAACGCCTGTGACCAGGGCAAGGACTACACGCACATCGTCGGCAACGTGATCGTCAAGAATGCTTGATGAGCTCGATGAGATGACCGCCTGAGATGACCGCCGCCACCGCCCTGGTCGTCTTCATCATCCTCGTCGCCCTCACGTTCGATTTCCTGAACGGCTTCCACGACGCGGCGAACTCCATCGCGACGGTCGTCTCGACGCGCGTGCTGTCGCCCAACAAAGCGGTCGCCTGGGCGGCGTTCTTCAACTTCGTCGCCGCCTTCGTGCTCGGCACCAGCGTCGCCAAGACGATCGGCAGCGGCATGATCGACCTCTCGGTGGTCACCCGGGAGGTGATCCTCTCCGGGCTCATCGGCGCCATCCTCTGGAACCTGATCACCTGGTACTACGGCCTGCCCGTCTCCTCCTCGCACGCGCTGATCGGCGGCTACGCCGGCGCGGCCGTCGTCAAGGCGGGGTTCGGCGCGATCCTGATCGGCGGCTGGACGAAGACGCTGCTGTTCATCGTCCTCGCCCCGCTGATCGGCCTCGTCCTCGGCTTCGCCATGATGGTGATGGTGACCTGGATCGTGCGCCGCTGGCGGCCGTCGCGGGTGGACCGGCAGTTCCGCAAGCTGCAGCTCCTCTCGGCCGCGGCCTACAGCCTCGGCCACGGCGGCAACGACGCCCAGAAGACGATGGGCATCATCACCGGCCTGCTCGTCTCCTCGGGGTACCTGGCGAGCTTCAAGGTCCCCCTCTGGGTGATCCTGCTGAGCCACGCGGCGATCGCCCTGGGCACGCTCTTCGGCGGCTGGCGCATCGTCAAGACGATGGGCACCAAGATCACCAAGCTGCAGCCGATCGGCGGCTTCTGCGCCGAGACCGCCGGCGCCGTCACCCTGATGGGGGCCACCCTCGCCGGCATCCCGGTGTCGACCACCCACACGATCACCGGCGCGATCATCGGCGTCGGCTCCACCCGCCGCCTCTCGGCGGTCAAGTGGGGGGTCGCCGGCCGCATCGTCTGGGCCTGGCTGCTGACGATCCCGATCTCTGCGGCGATCGCCGCGGTCGCCTACCTGATCGTTTCCCGTATCCTGTAGGGAGCGGCGCCGTCTCCCCTGGAGGAAACCCTCCGTCCTCCGGCAGAGACGATTGCCGGCCGGTCCCGGGGAGTGGCGGACCGGCATAACCATTGCTCATGGACCGGTGAACCACGGACGCTGGACCGGAGACGATCATGACCATCGCTTTCCTCTCCCTGTTCTTCGGACTGATCTCGGGACCCTTCCCGGTCGAGCTGACCGTCGACGGCCCGGCCGCCGCGGTGGAGGTGCTGATCGACGGCCGCAGCGCCGCCCGCATCCCGGGGCCGCCCTGGAGGGCCACGGTCGACTTCGGCAAGGATCTCCTGCCGCACGAGATCGTGGCCCGCGCCCTCGACGCCCAGGGGCACGAGCTCGGCCGGGCCGAGGACTGGGTGAACCTCCCGCATCCGCCGGCCAAGGTCGAGATCGCGCTGGAGGGGGGAGGGAGCGGTCCCCCGAAGGCGGCGAAGGTGCTGTGGACGAATCTCGCGGGCGACGAGCTGCGCGCGGTCTCCCTCTCCTTCGACGGCCTGCCCGTGAAGCTCGACGCCGGCGGCCGCGGGCTCCTGCCGCCGCACGACCTGAAGTCGATCCACATGCTCACCGCGCAGGTCGACTTCGCGCAAGGCAAGTCCGTGCGCCGGGACCTGGCCTACGGCGGCGAGTACGGCAGCGAGGTCTCGACCGAGCTCACCGGCGTGCCCGTGCACGCCCGCTCGGGGCGGCTGCCGCCCGCCGGCAAGCTCGGCGGCTGGCTCACCGTGGACGGCAAGCCGCTCTCCGTGGACGCCGTCGAGGAGGGGCCGGGCAAGCTCTACGTGGTCTACGTCCCCACCGTCTTCGAGCTGGCGGAGAAGATGGGGAGGAAGGGCCCCCTCCCCCACGACATCCATTACGAGATGCGGCTCGGCCGCGAGGACCAGATCCGTCTCGTCCCCTCGCTCCCCCAGCAGATCGCGAGCTCCGGAGAGCTCTCAGACCTGTTCCAGATCAGCTCGCCGATCGGCTATGCGGCGGGCGGCCTTCCCTGGGTGATGCTGCGCTACCCGCTGCCGGGGTCGTACCGGCCGCGCATCGCCGACGCGGTGGCGTCCGCCGGCCTCGCGGCGGTGACGGAGAATCGCCGGCGCGCCGTGCTGCTGGTGCTCTCCGGCCGCGAGCAGGACGCGAGCCGCTACGATCCGGCCACGGTCCGCCGGTTCCTCGCCGCCCTCCGCGTCCCGCTGTTCGTCTGGTCGCTCGGCGATCCGGAGCCGGGATCCACGGCGGCGGCCTGGGGCGCCGAGGATGTCACCCTGACGCGGCACCTCTACCGCGCGGTGGATCGGATCCGGGACGAGCTCGACTCCCAGCGGATTGTGATGGTCGACGGCCGCCGGCTGCCGCAGTCGATCGCTCTGTCGCCCGCGGCGGCGGGCCTGGCGCTGGCCGGCGCGCCCTGAAGGTCAAACGGAAGGAGACGAGCATGATCGCTTTCGTCACCCTGCTCCTCGGCCTCATCTCCGGCGTCTACCCGATCGAGGTCACGGTCGGCGGTCCGGTGGCCGCGGTCGAGCTCACGCTCGACGGCGCCGCGGCCGGCCGGCTCACGGCTCCCCCCTGGACCGCCCGCGTCGACCTGGGGCCGGACCTGCGCCCGCACGAGATCGTCGCCCGCTCCCTGGACGTTCAAGGGGCCGAGATCGCCCGCGTCACCCAGTGGATCAACCTGCCGCGGCCGCTGGCGGAGGCCGAGCTGGTCCTGGAGAAGGACGGCGGCGGCGTCCCCCGCGCCGCGCGCCTCACCTGGCAGAGCGTCAGCGGCGTCAAGCCGGGCTCGATCAGCCTGACCCTCGACGGCGAGCCGCTCGCCGTGGACAAGGCGGGGAGGGCCGCGCTGCCGCCCCGCGATCCGAAGAGCCTCCACGTGCTTGCCGCCGACCTCTGGTTCCCCCCGGGGGTGACCGCCCACCAGGACGCGGCCTACGGCGGCGACTACGGCGGCGAGGTCTCGACCGAGCTGACGGCGGTTCCGGTGCGGCTCGCCGCGGGGACGTCGCTGCCGGCCGCCGGCGAGCTCGGCGGCTGGTTCACCGTGGACGGGCAGCCGCTCCGCGCCGACGCCGTCGAGGACGGGCCCGGCAAGGTTACGGTCGTCTGCCTCCCCACCGGCACCGAGATCCTCGACAAGCTGATGCCCGGCCGCAAGCGGGGAATGACGTTCCCCAACCTGCGCACCGAGATGGTCCTCGGCCCCGAGGACGGCTTCCAGTACATGTCCCTCTCGAGCACCCCCTTCCACGACTCGCGGATCCCCGCGGACCTGTTCCAGATCTCCCCGGCGCTGACCTGGGTGGACGGCGGCGTCTTCTACCTGCTGACCCACAAGCGCCTGATGGGCGAGTCGCAGGAGAAGCGGCGGCGCATCGCGGACGCCGTCGCCGTGGCGGGCCTCCAGGCCGCGGCCGAGAACCATCGCCGCGCCGTGGTCCTGGTGCTGGGGCGGGAGATCACGGATTCCAGCCGCTACGATCCGGCCACCGCGCGGCGCTACCTGCAGACGATCCACGTCCCCCTCTTCGTCTGGAGCCTCTACGGGCCGGAGACCCCCGCGGCCAGGGTCTGGGGAGGGGCCGAGGACATATCCACCCTCGCCGGGCTGAAGGAGGCGGTGAGGCGGCTGCGGACCGAGCTGGACAGCCAGCGGATCGTCTGGCTCGACGGCCGCCACCTGCCGCAGGCGATCACGCTGGCGAAGCCGGAGGCGGGGGTGGAGATCGTCGAGACGGCGGCGCCGTGACGACGAGCAGGAGGAAGAACGGCGCCCAGATCCCCAGGTACACCCACGGCATCAGCGCCACCCCGGCGAGCTGGGGCAGGTAGGAGAGCAGGATGAGCGCCGAGAGGGCGAGCCAGGCCGCGTCGCGGCGCAGGGCCGCCCAGGGGAGCACCCAGAGGAGATACCAGGGATAGACGGTCGCCGAGAGCAGGAGCAGACGGCCGAGGAGGCGTCCCGTGCCGGCCACCGGATCGTCCGCGAACCGGCGCTCGCGCAACGAGAGGACGACCGTGGCGGCCATCCCGGCCGCCAGGATCATCTTCGCCAGGAACTGGGGATACAGATAGGGATAAAGCGGGTTGAGCCCCTGGTAGATCCCGGTCAGGTCCTTGAGGCGGTCGAGACCGTGGGCGACGGCCGGCGCGGCGCCGGCCGCGGCGAGCAGCCGCCAGAGCGGCTCGAAGAGCGGGCCGTCGAACTCCCAGGAGACGCCGTAGATCACCAGGCCGGGAGGGACTCCGCCGGTCGTCATGATCACCGGCAGCGCGGCGGCGGCGGCCAGGCCCAGGGACATGGCGAGGAACCTCCCGGGGCGGCCGCTCTGCCGCGCCCACATCGGCAGCGCCGCGAAGGGGACGAGCTTGGCGAGGATGCCCGCCGCCGCCAGGACGGCCGCCAGGGCCGCCGCTCCCCGCCGCCGGAGCGGGGGGGTGAGCCAGAGCACGGCGCCGACCGTCGCGGCCACGCCCAGGGCGTCGACGTGTCCCATGCCCGCCACCTCCAGCGTGACCAGCGGATTCCAGGCGTACCAGGCGGTCCTGCCCTCGGGCACGTCCAGCTTGCGGGCCAGCAGCAGCAGCAGCCAGCAGCCCGCGAGGTCGGCTCCGGAAACCATGATTTTCCAGGCACGCATCGGAAACGGGAGCCGACTCGCTATACTGAAGGCCGCGATCGAGAGGGGCGGGTAGACGGTTGGGACCTGCCGGTGAGGGAGTCGCCGCCAGATCTCGTCGCGGAGGGGGGTGAGCTTCCCGGCCTCCGGCGCCAGGGCATAGGGATTGAATCCGGCCGACGCCACCTTCCCATCCCAGAGATAACGCAGCACGTCATCGGATAAAGTTGGCGGGAGCGGCAGCAGCGGGAGCCGCAGCAGCAGGGCCCCCAGGAGGATCGCCCCCCCGGAGGGAGCGCGCGCGGCCTCGAGCCGCGGCGCCGCAAAAAGGAGCCCGAGGAACGCGGCCCCCACCAGGGCCAGCGTCCATATCAGGTGATGAGCCAGATCGAAGACGAGAAGAAGACCCAGGTTCGCCGCCAGCAGCGGCCAGGAGAGGGCGGCTCCGCGCAGCCGCCGTCCGCCGGGCGTTGACGATGAGCATTCCCTGGGCGCCGGCCCTGCTGGCACTCTATTACTCCGTCCTGGTGGTGCTGTCGTTCTTCGGCCTCCACCGGCTGATGCTGGTGGCGATCTACCTGCGGACCGGGGGACGCCGGGCGGTGCCGTCGCCCCCCGCGCTGCCGGACGATCCGCAGGCCTGGCCGGTGGTCACGGTGCAGCTCCCACTGTACAACGAGATGTACGTGGCCGAGCGGCTGATCGACGCCGTCTGCCGGCTCGACTACCCCGCCGGCCGGCTGGAGATCCAGGTCCTCGACGACTCGACGGACGAGACCACCGAGATCGTCGCCCGCACCGTGGCCGCCTACCGGGCGAAGGGGGTGGACATCCACCACCTCCACCGCACCGACCGCACCGGCTTCAAGGCCGGGGCGCTGGAGGCCGGGCTCGCCCAGGCGCGCGGCGCGCTGCTCGCCATCTTCGACGCCGATTTTGTCCCCACTCCCGACTTCCTGCGCCGGTCCGTCCCCCACTTCCAGGCCGATCGCGGGCTCGGGCTGGTGCAGGGGCGGTGGGACCACATCAACCGCTCCTACTCGCTGCTGACCCGGGTCGAGGCCATCCTGCTCGACGGCCACTTCATGATCGAGCACTCGGCCCGCAACCGCAGCGGCCGCTTCTTCAACTTCAACGGCACGGCCGGCATCTGGCGGCGCGAGGCCATCGAGAGCGCGGGCGGCTGGGAGCACGACACCCTGACCGAGGACCTCGACCTCTCCTTCCGCGCTCAGCTCGCGGGCTGGCGGTTCCTCTACCTGCCCGGCCTCAAGGTCCCCTCGGAGCTGCCGGTGGACGTCAACGGCTTCAAGAGCCAGCAGTACCGCTGGGCCAAGGGGGCCGTGCAGACGGGCCGCAAGCTGCTCGGCCGGGTCGTCCGCGCGCCGCTCCCCTGGAAGGTGAAGTTCGAGGCCATCGTCCACCTCACCAACAACGCGAGCTACCCGCTGATGGTGCTGCTCTCGCTGCTGATCTTCCCGGCGATGACGATGCGCCGCGGCACCTCGACCTCGATGCTGCTGCTGGTGGACCTGCCGCTGTTCCTGTCGGCCACCGCCTCGGTGCTGACCTTCTACCTGATGAGCCAGTTCGCGGGCAACGACGACTGGCGGCGGGAGCTGCGCTTCCTGCCGGCGCTGATGTCGGTGGGCATCGGCCTCTCGGTCAACAACGCCAAGGCGGTGATCTCGGGCCTCTTCCACCAGGGCGGCACCTTCGTGCGCACCCCCAAGTACCGCATCGAGGAGGCGGGCCAGAACTGGACGGCCAAGCGCTACCGGGTGGGAACCGATCCCACGCGCCTGATCGAGGCGGTGCTCGCCGTCTACTTCCTGGGCTGCACGATCTACGCGGCGGTGGCCGGGATGTGGCTGTCGATCCCCTTCCTGCTCCTCTTCGTCCAGGGATATGGCTACATGGCCGTGCTGAGCTACCTGCCGTCGGTGCGCGACTGGTGGGAGCGCGGCAAGGCCCGGGCGGCCGCTGCGGGGGCCGGGGGGTAGGCCGGGGCTCCGCGCGATCTTCTCCAACTCCGTCCGGAACTCCGGACGCTGCGGCTAAAATAAGTTTCATGGCTTTTCTCGAGCGCCACTCCAACGCCCAGGTGACCTTGCGGCCGGCGGCGCCCCGTGACGCCGACCTCCTCCGCCAGTGGCGCGCCGAGACCAGCGTGCGCCGGTTCCAGCCGCTCAACGAGCTGCCGACCGCGCAGCTCCGGGCCGACGTGGCCAGCCAGCGCATGGCCGACCTCTATCGGGGCCGGGGAGAGAAGTTCCAGTGGATCGTGCAGGTGGACGGCCAGCCGGCCGGCTGGATCACCCTGGTGGTGAGCAACTGGGAGCACGGTCTGGCCGAGGTCGGTTACGCGCTGTCGACCGTCTTCCAGAGCCGGGGCGTGATGAGCGAGGCGCTGGCGATGCTCCTCGACGACCTCTTCCACAACACGCTCCTGGAGCGGGTGGAAGCCCGCTGCGCGGTCGAGAACATCGGCTCGCAGCGGGTATTGGAGAAGAGCGGCTTCGAGCGCGAAGGCCGGCTGCGGGCCTACTTCAAGCTCCGCGGCCGGCGGGTGGACAACTACCTCTACGCGCTGCTGCGGGAGGAGTACCTGGCCCGGCACGAGCGGGGCTGACTCCACAGTCCCTACGGCGTCCTGACGTCCGCCTCGGCGGTCGCGATCTTGCCGCTCAAGGGATCGTAGGCCGCCACCACCAGGTGGTTGGCCCCGCCGCGCAGGGTGATCCTGGTGTCGTAGCGCACCATCTTGCCGGGCGTGGGCGGCTTGTCGGAGGTGAGGGTCACCGGTAGGACCGGGATCTCGGAGCCGTTCCCCACGGCATCCGAGGCCGCGAACCGCAGCTCGAGCTGGGCGGCGTACCTGCCGTTGACCGGCACCACCGTCATCACGTCCACCGGCAGGCCGAGGCTGATCGGGATCTCCGTCTGGCCGCGCCGCGAGCGCGTCAGCTTGCCCACCTTCATCGGCATCAGCTCGCCCCCCGGCGGGGTGCCGAAGAGCAGGGCGCTCTCCACCTCCATCGACACCTCCGCCTTGCGCGAGAGGTCGAGGAAGCCGGTGCGCGAGCGCACCCGCAGCCCGGGCCGCCGCGCCTCGAGCCTGATCGCGTGGGGCTTGTCGTTGCGCTGCCAGCTCGGCGAGAAGCCGAGCCAGTAGAAGGAGCGGACGTCGGCGTCCGCCTTCGCCAGGGCCAGCGTGCGGTTGCTGTTGAGGATCGGCTGGCCCCCGGTCTCCTGGGCGATGAACCTGAGCGAGCCCTCGATCTCCTGCTCGCCGGTGCTGCTGAAGCCGCCGGGGCCCGTCGCCTCGACGTCCGCGGCGGCGGTCTGGATCCCGGGCACGTCGACCGGGTAGATGGTGTAGCCGAGGAGGTTGGCCGTGCGGGTCAGCGGGGTGTAGATCTTGTCGCCCTCCGGCACCTCGCGCGTCGGCATCCCGCTGCCGCCCGTCAGGTAGCTCTGGATCGAGAACGGCCAGCCTCCCGACAGCAGCAGCATCACCTTGCGTCCGTGCGGCGCGGCGAACCCGCGCATGGCGCTCACCGCCGCCTGGACGTCCCCCTGGACCTGGCGGACCAGGGTGTCCCCGAAGGCGGCCTGGCGCGCGTTGAGCCCTTGCATGCGGGACGAGAGATCCAGGGGGGCCGCGTCGCCGACCGTCTGGCGGGCGAACCCCTCGTCGGTGGCGAAGCTCCGCGCCTCGGTCCGCCGCTCGAAGCCGTGCGGCGTGCGGGCGGCGGCCCGGTCGAACGCCCGCGCCAGCTCGTCCCGCGAAGCCGACCAGCTCGCGAGCAGGGCGAGCCGGCCGCCGTCGTAGGCTACGATCGCCATCCGGTCCTCCGGCCGCAGCCGGCCGAGGTCGGCCTTCAGGGACTGGAGCACCACGTCGCGCTGCTGGGCGATCGAGAAGTAGTCGTCGATGAAGACCAGGTAGTAGGTCCCCACCGTTCCCTCCGCCAGACCCTGCACGGGCTCCCCGGTCTTCGCCCCCGGCGTCTCCGCCTGGGTGGAGGCGGCGGGGGCGGCCAGGGCCCGCCCGTCGCGGACCTCGTTGAAATATTCGATCGGCACCTCCCTGCCGTCGACGCGCAGGCGGAAGTCGCCCGGCTTGAGGTCCGGGACGCGGTGGCCGTCGCGGTCGGTCACCACCGCCTCGAGGTTGACGACGCGGACGTCGACCTGCTCGCCGAAGACCGACGAATCCGGGGGCGGCTCCGCCGGCGGGGCCGCGGCCACGAGTCCGAGAGAAAGACCGGTGAGAAGGAGGGGGGCGGCAAGGCGTTTCATCTCTGGGACCTCCATATGAGGGAGAGTGAGTTTCCTCAAATCATTTCATGGAACGTGCGGCTCCACGAGCCAGGCTCTATTAAATAGCAAATGGAATGCCAGAGGGGAACGAAACCTGAACCTTTGTGGATAGGGGCTTTGGGTTTTTGGAGGCGAGCGGGGAGGCTCGCGGACGTCCTCTTGAAGGGACGACCGCGAGCCGTATCCGGGAATCAATATCCCGCGATGTTGTTGCGCGAGCGGAAGCTGTTGGAGCGCACGATGCCCTCGACCACCTGGGCGATGTGGCCGTCGTTGAGGGTCCGCAGGTCCTGGCTCCAGGTCCGCTGATCGACCTGGTCGGCGGAGAGGCCGAGCAGGTTCTGGTAGAGCGCCTCGAGCCGCTGCTGGGCGCTGACGCCCCGCGTGGGGATCGTGATGCGGCTCTCGTTGCTGTTGGCGATGCTGACCGCGGCGTTCACCAGGCCGTCATAGCCGCCGTTGCGGATGGCGTCGATCGTGCCGCCGGCGCCCGGGTCCGGGTCGCGCAGCAGGATGCCCCGGTAGAGCACCCGGGTGAGCTCGCGGGCGCGGTCCGAGCCCCAGCCGCCCTGCCCGGGCCGTCCATACCCGGGCTGCTCGTAGCCGGGCTGCGCCGACGCGCCGGCGCCGGAGCCGGGAGCGACCTGGATGTTGAAGCTCCCCGTCCGCATGCCGGCGGGCACCCAGCTATCGCTGATCCGGTACTGGATCTGCTGGATGCGCCGGGGGTTCCGCATCGGCAGGATGTCGAAGTCGGCCGCCGCGTTGCTCGCGTTCGCGCGGACGATGCGGACGCCGCCGTGGTTCATGTCGAAGAACTGGGTGGTGGGATACCGCGGCGTGCGCGAGCCGTTGACCACGACCTCGACGTTGACCCGCACCCGCGTGCCCTCGGCCGCGGTGACCGTCTCGCCCGGATTGATGCGGACCGCCTCCTGCTTGTCGACGGTGCGCACCAGGATCTGGACCCCGGCGGCCCGCTGCGCGTGGGCCGGCCGAGCCATCATCGGCGAGAGCAGCGCCACGACGGCGGCTGACAGGATGGTTCTGCTGGCTATTTTCATGGTGGACCTCTCATCTCTCGGTTGAGGCCCCGCCGGGCTGCCCCCGGCCGGGGCCTGTTCGTTTTGACGCCCGAGAATAAAGAGCAAGAAGGGTGCCATTACACCACGACGTGGACCGCCGCCCAGGCTCAGATCCCCAGCTTCGACAGCGTTATCGGCCGGACGCGCACCTGCTCGAAGGTACACTGGTCCGGCCTCTTTTCAGGTCGCCAGCGCAGGAACTTGGCGCCATGGCGGAAGCGGTCGCCCGAGAAGTGGTCGTACCGCACCTCGCAGACCAGGGCGGGCCGCAGCGGCTCCCATTCGGTGGACCGTCCCTGGCTCCAGCGGCTGGGTCCCCCCGGGGCCTTGCCGGTGAAGCCCGGCGGCTCGCGCAGCGGCAGGAGGATGGGCTCCAGCTCGCGCCGCTCCTCGGCGGTGAAGCTGGCGCAGAAGCCCACGTGGTCGAGCCGTCCGGCCGCGTCGTAGAGGCCGAGCAGCAGCGAGCCGATCTGCCCGTCGTTCCGGCTCCCCGCCTGCGCCCGGCGGAAGCCGCCCACCACGCAGTCGGCGGTGCGCACCCGCTTGACCTTGACCATGCCGTCGCGCTCGCCGGAGAGGTAGGGGGAGCCCGCGAGCTTGGCGATCACCCCGTCGAGCCCGGCGCCGCCCAACTCCTTCATCCAGCGCTCGGCCACCTTGCGGTCCGGGGTGGCCGGGGAGAGGACGACAGACGTCCCCTTGGGAAGCTTTCCGAACAGCTCCTCCAGCCGCGCCCGGCGCTCCTCCAGGGGCCCCTCGACCAGGGGTTTGCCGCGGCCGTCCACCAGCAGGTCGAAGGCGTGGAAGCTCGCCGGGGTCTCGCGGGCGAGCTTGGCGATGCGGCTGGCGGCGGGGTGGATGCGCTGGAGCAGGGCGTCGAAGTCGAGCCCGCCGCCGGTCTGGATGACGATCTCGCCGTCGAGCACGAACGTCTTGACCGGCAGGGCCAGGAAGGCCTCCACCAGCTCCGGGAAGTAGCGGTCGAGCGGCTGGCCGCTCTTCGACTGCAGGGCGAGGCTCCCGCCCTTGCGGAAGGCCAGGCAGCGGAAGCCGTCCCACTTCGGCTCGTAGAGCCACCCCTCGCCGGAAGGGAGGCGCGCGGCCTGCCGCGCCTCCATCGGCGGGAACGGCGGCTGGACGGGGAGCCCGATCGCCGGGAACTCCCCCGCCAACGCCGCGGCGGGCACGGCGGCGGCCTCGACGCGGTCGGGCTTTTTCCTGGGCATGCCGGGGAGGAGCTGCAAACTGCGGGCCTCGCACCCGCGGGGACGTCAATTCACCGCGTGCGGCACCGACAGCGAGAACGGCGCGATCTCGGCCTCGAAGCTCTCGCCGTTCTCCAGCACCATGAGGTAGGCGCCGTGCATCGAGCCCACCGAGGTCGCGAGAGGGCAGAAGCTCACGTACTCGAACTCCTCGCCCGGGGCGAGCACCGGCTGCTCGCCGACCACGCCCGGCCCCTGCACCCGCTGGGCCTCGCCGTTGCCGTCGGTGATGATCCACTCGCGGCTGATGAGCTGCGCCGTCTCCTCGCCCTCGTTCGAGATCCTCACCCGGTAGGCGAAGAAGTAATAGCTATCCTGCGGGGAGCTGCGCTCCTCGTCGTAGACGCTCTCGACCTGGACCCGGATCCCCCGGGTCGTTGTATCGCTCATGACCGCAGCATTATGTCACGGGCTTCATGGCCGCGGGCTTCTCCAGTCCCTGGGATAGAATTCGCCGCGCCCCGGAGGGCAGGAAGGAGGAGCGAGGAGATGGAGTGGCTGGCCAACCCCGAGAACTGGGTCGCCCTGCTGACGCTGACGGTGCTCGAGATCGTCCTCGGCATCGACAACATCATCTTCATCGCCATCCTGGTCGGCAAGCTGCCGGCGGGCCAGCAGCCGCGGGCGCGCCGGCTCGGCCTGTTCCTCGCCATGTTCATCCGCATCGGCCTGCTCGCCTCGCTCGCCTGGATGGTGAAGCTGACCGCGCCGCTCTTCACCGTCCTCGGCCAGGAGCTCTCCGGCCGCGATCTGATCCTGCTGGTCGGCGGCCTGTTCCTGATCTTCAAGGCGACGCGCGAGATCCACGACAAGCTCGAGGGGGAGGAAGGGGAGGCGAGCGCCCGCCCGGCGGCCTCCTTCGCGGCCGTCATCGTCCAGATCCTGCTGCTCGACATCATCTTCTCGCTCGACTCGGTGATCACCGCCGTGGGCATGGCCAACCACCTGGGGGTGATGATCGCCGCCGTGGTGATCGCCGTCGGCGTGATGATGTTCGCCGCCGCGCCGATCGGCGAGTTCGTGGCCCGCCACCCCACGATCAAGATGCTGGCCCTCTCCTTCCTGCTGCTGATCGGCGTCTCGCTGATCGCCGAGTCGCTCGACCGCCACATCCCCAAGGGCTACATCTACTTTGCCATGGCCTTCTCGGTGTTCGTCGAGATGCTCAACCTGCGCACGCGCAGGGGGGAGGAGACGCCGGTGAAGCTCCGCGAGCCGCGCGCTTAGGCGCGCCGCCACGAAAAAAGATCCGTTGTCGGATAAAATCTCCCCGCCATGACCCTCACCGTCGCCACCTGGAACGTCAACGGCATCCGCGCCCGCCAGGCGCAGTTCCTCGAATGGCTGGAGCGCGACCGGCCGGACGTGGTCTGCCTGCAGGAGATCAAGGCCTCGCCGTCGCAGCTCGCCGAGGAGCTCTGCGAGCTGGGCGGCTACTGGTGCTACTGGCACGGCGCTGGCGGCTACTCGGGGGTGAGCCTCCACCTGCGGCGGGAGGTCTTCCCCGAGGAGCCGAAGTTCGAGCACCCCGCCTTCGACCTCGAGACGCGCATCGTCACCGCCACCGCCGGCGACCTCGTGCTCGCCTCGATCTACGTGCCCAACGGCGGCAAGGACTTCGCGGCCAAGATGGACTTCCTGCGCGCCCTCGAGCGCTGGGCCGGCGAGATGGCGGCCGCCGGCCGGCGGCTCATCCTCTGCGGCGACATGAACGTCACCCGCTCCGACCAGGACCTCCATCCCAAGGAGCGCAAGCCGTTCGTCATCGGCCAGCGACCCGAGGAGCGCGAGATCTTCGCCGGCCTCCTCGCCCACGGCCTGGTGGACGTCGGCCGCGCCCTCGACCCGGACAACGACGGCCTCTTCACCTGGTGGGCCCCCTGGCGGAACATGCGCCAGCGCAACATCGGCTGGCGGATCGACTACATCCTGGCCAGCGCGTCCCTGAAGCCCATCGCCTCCAAGGTCCTGGCCGAGGTCGGGACGAGCGACCACGCGCCGGTCGTGGCGACGTTCGAGATCTGATCCCCGGGCTTCCGCCTCGCCAGGCGGACGTCTCGCCCCGCGAGGCGGAAGCTTCGCCTTCCGAGGCGAGTCACCGGCCTCCGAAGGCGGCGGGCTCGCCTCGCCGGGCGGCAGGCCCGCCTCCCGAGGCGGAACCCGCGCCTCGGAAGGCGAAAGATCCGCCTCGGAAGGCGAAAGATCCGCCTCGGAAGGCGAAGGGCCCGCCTCTGGAGGCGAAGGCCCCGCCTCGCCAGGCGGTAGTGGGGTTTTAGTGTGTTGCTAGCCGATCCGCAACCCCCGTCCCCTCCCATTTCGGGCCAGCTTGACCCCGGCATCCGGCGGGCCGTGGAGATCCTGAAGGCAGGAGGCGTCGAGACCTTCGAGTCCTGCGAAGGAGGAGAGGGCCATGCCTTCACGGAGCCCACCGTCCGGTTCTATGGAAGTTCCGAGGCCGGTTGGCTCGCGCTTTCAGTCTGTCTCGCCCACGGTCTACCGGTTCTGGCCCTGCGGCGCACTTGGTACATTGAGAACCGGCACGAGCCAACCGGCCCGTATTGGGAGATCGTCTTTCGGGAGCGACTCAACCCCTAGTCGAGGCGGATGCACTCCTTGCAGCGTGGCTTGCCGCCCGTTCCGGATTCCCTGTGCTTGAGTTGGATGCGCTTCCCGTCCTTACAGTCGTCGCGGTCGTGATGCACGTTCCTGTGCTCGGGCGGCTCCTCCTTAGAGTTTGTGTGGTACGCCGGGACTTTCGCCATGGGTAATCTCCTTTTCCGGCGAAATTGCCGGATCGAAGGAAAGACCCGGCGGCACGTCGGAAGGTTTAGAGTTGTGGGATCGCTTACGCTGCCTGCGCAGCTATCAGTAGATCCGCCAGCGACCAGGGATTGCGGGCGATTCCGGCGGCCATGGCGGGCGTCATGCGGATGCTCTTGTGCATCCGGCAGAAGTTGTATAGGCGAAGTACAGCGCCAGCGCGGCGCGCAGGTTCTCCTTCTTCCGGCTGAAGCCGTTGGACAGGCGGGTGAAGCGGCGCAGGTGGCCCCGGAGCGTCCAGTTGGCCCGCTCGACGTGAGAAGTTGAGATCTTGTCCTTGTCCGGGGTCCCGGAAACGGTGATCTTCTCCTGGCCTATCAGGCGCGGCGGAGCGTACCGCCGCGCCTCTTCGCCGCCCTCACTGCCGAATTCCTTCACCACCTGCGCATAGTCCACCCGCGCCCCGAACGCATACTCGACCGCGTTGGGGTAGCCGTTGAAGCCGTCCGTGCTGAGCTGGAAACTTTCCGCCGTGGCGGTGCTGAGCTTCACTATGAAGTCGTGGGCGTCCCAGGAGTTGCGCCGCCCCAGGTGCCACGCGAGCACCAGCTTGGAGTTCCGCTCGATCCCGAAGTAGCAGTAGGCATCGCCCGCGTCCGGGTCGCTGATCTTGTTCCGCTCCCGCGTCCCCTGCTTGCACCGGATGTAGGTCCACAGCTCGTCCGCCTGGACGTCCTGAACGGGGACCGCCTTGACCGTCTCCGCCAGCATCCGCTCGCACCCTTCGCCCACCTGGACGAGCAGCCGGAGGATGGTCTTCTTCTCCGTCCCCGTGATGCGCTCGACGGAGCGGACGGCGTTCCCCTCGCACAGGAGGTGCAGACAGAGCAGCGCCCGGTCAACCGGCAGGCGCATATCCCCCAGAGGGCGG
The DNA here is from genome assembly GCA_036402955.1 of Thermoanaerobaculia bacterium. Classification (GTDB taxonomy): domain Bacteria; phylum Acidobacteriota; class Thermoanaerobaculia; order Multivoradales; family UBA5704; genus DATARR01. The sequence goes on along the minus strand of DASWRX010000100.1, from coordinate 21,707 downwards.
TCGGGCCGCTCGGAGAACGTCTTGCGGCAGGTGCGGCACCGGAAGCGCTGGTTGCCGCTCCGGTTCTTGCCGAACTTCTTGGCGGGGGTCTGGCAGGCGACGCAATCCATGGGCGGGCTCCTTGTGGGATGCCCGAACCGGAGCCATAATTAGCTTGGCAGCTCGCACGGCTTCGGGCGGGCGGGTCCAGGCCCCGGCGGTCGTTGACGCGACTTCCGGGGCCGTTTTCATGCTGCGAGCATATCATAGGTATATACCTTGTCAATACTAAGAATTGACCAGGGAGGGCAGTCTGTGTACACTCTTGCGTATGAGCGCGACGAAGACATCCCCGCACCGCCGCAACCAGACGGAACCCGTCCTCTTACGCCTTGAGCCGGAGCACCTTGAGCTGATATCGGGAGCTGCGAAATACCTGGGGCTCGCCAGGGCTTCGTGGATACGATCTACGCTGCTACAGGCAGCGCGGGAAGTCTTGAAACAGCAATGAGGGTTTGGCAAGGGGTCTGCTGTTACCGAAAGTAACGCAGACTGCTAATCGATTCTGGTCTATCTGTTCGACATACAACGCGACAGTCGGTTAGTATGCCTCGTGGGGGAGCACGCGGTTAGCTAGCGCCGCATTTTCGCATAACATTAAAGGACATGCCGATAAAAATAAGAGTTCCCGAGCGTTACGCGCCATCGCTTGCGGAGTTTGTACAACTCCCTCCGGCTAAGATTGCCGAGTTGCTAGCGAGTTTGCGCGAAGAGCGACCGACGTTGGAAGTCGAAGAACTTGTGCAATCCATTGCGGGGCGTTTAGCTCTAGACGCAGGGAAGGTAAGAGAGCTTTTGTTGCTCCTCAGCAGTTTGGTTTCCACTCGTGAAAGCTATGGCGCGGGAGTTGATGAATTTGTCGAGGCTCTACGCTCTGCGATGGAAGCGACAGGAAATGATGAACTGCGTCCCACCGACTGGGCAGCATTTGAACACGCCATAGGCGAAGCAGTCTCATCAGATAGTGCGGTTTCGCTGTCCTTTAAGGCCATTGACCTCTTGAACGATCACCAGCGTACCTTCTGGTACGCTCGTGCTTTGACAGATTTGCGGCCGATCTTTCGAGCAGAGGTGACTGAACAGCCGGCCGCTATGGTTGTTGTACACACCCTTAAGTTGGGGTACCGCGAAGGTGACGCGACGCACGAATTGTTTGTCGCTATGGACAGCATTGACGTTCAGGGGCTAATCACCATACTGGAACGCGCCCTCAGTAAGGAGAAGTCCCTGCGAACGTTGGCTGGGCAAAAACAACTCTCTCTACTGGAGATTAAATCATGAGGACTGCGGAAGCGCCTCTACCCACCACCAAGGAGAGTCAAGGGCGGGAGTCAGGATGGGCGGTCGCTCCATCAAAGACGCTAGCTTCTCGCATTACTCAGTGGAGTCGGTCGACGGGGCGGAGAGATCGCGTAGCATGGTCAGAACCTGTTAAGCCGCGCGACGTAACTCCGGCGAGTCCATTGCTTGAGGCGATCGAGAGGTCGAAAGTCATTCTCGATTTGGCAGACGACTGGGACGACGCGGGAAGCCCACCGTTTAAGCCGGAGACGTGGGAGCGCGTTCGTCAAATCTTGTTGATTCATGCAGGCTTAGTCTGGCAGCGATCCGGACTAATCATTCCGGTGCCTCGAATTGTGCCCGGCCCGGAAGGTAGCATTGATATACACTGGAAGACACCCCGGCGCGAGTTGCTTCTTAATATACCGGAGGACGCACGAGAAGCAATGACTTACTACGGTGATGACTTCGAGGAGGACCGCAGGAAGGGCATCATCGAACCGGGCGCTCTAAATCCGGGACTTTTTGCGTGGCTCACAGTAACGGACTAGAGGAGTTTGACATTGAGGACATCCCAGATGAACACTTTCTTTATCTGAGAGTTCATTGGCGCCATGTCGAGGCAGGAGAGGTATTACCTATAGCATTTCAGGATAATAAGGCACCCGACGGAGGCCGGGCGGGATTGTCAACTGACTGGTGCAAATATGCTCGGCCCGAACAGACGCAATCAGGTGGGCGCCAAGGGGCGGAAAATTATGGTGTCGTGAGAATGATGGTCGGGAGGGTTCGGGCTATCGCGGGACTCTCTGTTGAGCACAGGCCCATCAAAAACCATCCCGTGCTCAAGGATAACAGGGCTCACACTGAGATCTTCGGTGATAAGCGTGACCAGCAGATACGTATCGGCTTGATGCGGGCGTATCGGTGGGTGATCGCTCATCCAAAGGAAGGCCGGCCCCCCTAACGTGGAGCCGGCCCCTTTTCCTTACATGCTTTCTCTCTGGTACCGCTGGACGAGCGGCGCGGGATCTTCGGCGGGTTCCTGTCCTCCCCATCGCACCCACGCCCGGGAAAGTTCGCTCGCCAGCTCCTTGCAGTGCCGCTCGGTTGCCAGGGTGGCGACGATCCGCGCTCCTGGAAGGAAGACCAGGGAGTGCCGTCCTGCGCCCTCCCCGAGAGGTCCCATGGCGTTGCCCCGGAAGATTCCGAAGGGTGGGGAGGCGCGGCCGGGGACCTCGATCTCCCGGCCGTCCATCAGGCGGACCCGGAACCGACCGAACCGGTTCCAGGCGAGTGGCACGGGCTTCCCGGCCCGCTTCAGAGCGTCCAGGTAGCGGTCTACCGCCTCAGCGATCCACGTCCCCGTTGAAACGTGGCCGTACGCCTCAGCCGCCCGTTTCCAGGCGATGGACTGCGCCATGGTGGCGCGGACGGTGAAGCTGGCCGTCTTCAGTCGCACGGGTACTCCTCCCCGGCCCAACGGAGGAAGCTGTAGACCTCATCGACGGCGTTCTGAAGGTTCGCCCGGACGGGGCGCGGGCCGTGGATCGGGCTGTGGTAGACCTTGGGGAGGTGCTCGACGGACTCCCGCGCCGCCTTGAGCAAGGCACCGAGCTTCTTCTTCTCCTCCTGTCGGGTCAGCACGGCGTCCGGTTGCCGCATGCGGTACAGCTCCCGGATGTATCGGGCCGTGGCGTTGGCCGCGAAGATGAGGAAGCCGGGGAGGTCTCGCCGCGCGATGCGGCCGGCGCTCTCCCAGCTCTCCAGCTCCCAGAGGGTGGCCTTGAGGGTGACCGTCTTCTTACGCTCCCTCATGGCCGCACCACCGCCAGCTCCCGCTCGATGCCGTCTGCCGCATGCCCGATCTGGTGGGCGAGCTTGGCCGCGATGCTGGACAGGTAGGCGTCCTCCGGGTCCAAGCTGGACACCTCGCGCTCCCGCCCCACGCTGGCGAGAAAGCCCTGGAGGTGGCGCAGGTCCGCCAGGGCGGCCCGCATCTCCGTTCGGGTGCTGCTCTCGGGCCAGCCGGGCCACGGGTCGTAGGATTCGAGGATCATGGTATGGAGCATCTCGCCCACCGTCCGCAGGGCGGCGGCGTAGCCGGGCGGCGTGAAGTACATCAGGAACGTCTCCCGGAAGGCGGGGTAATCCTCCCAGGCGGCGGGATCGATCACGGGCGGGACGGCGGCGAGCGGATCGGCCTCCGGCGGGATCGGCGGGACGCCGGGGGGAACGGGGGGCGGGGCAGGCGCGGTAGACTGCTCGATTAGCTCGGGCATGGACTGGCTCCTTGCTCGGGTCAGGTCCGGCGGACGTGTCGCAAGCACCCCGCCGGGCCGTCTGTTTGGAGATGGGAGGGGACCGTCCCCTCCTTCAAGAGGGACGGTAGCGCAACTCAGGCAGGACCGGAGCGGTCAAGCCCCGGCAACACACTAAAACCCCACTACCCGCCAGGCGGACGGCTCGCCTCGGGAGGCGGAAGACGCGCCTCGCCAGGCGAGCCATCGCTTCGCGGAGGCGATATAGTCGCGGCCGAGGAAGATTGCCATGGCCGAGCCGGTCGCTCTCCCCGTTCCCGCCCCGCGAGCCGCCAAGCTCGCGGCGCGCCTCAAGAACCCGTTCCTGTTCCGCGGCTTCCTGCTGGCGAAGCTGCCGCTGGCCCTCGTGGCCGGCCTGCGCGTGCGGGAGCTGGACGCCGGGCGCTGCGCCGTCACCATCCCCTACGGCTGGCGCACGACCAACCCGTTCCGTTCCACCTACTTCGCCGCCCTCAGCATGGCCGCCGAGATGTCCACCGGCGCGCTGGCGATGCTGGCGGCCGAGCTGGCCTCGCAGCCGGTGGCGCTGATCATCGTCGGCCTGGAGGCGAGCTTCGAGAAGAAGGCGCAGGCGCTCACCACCTTCACCTGTGAGGACGGCGCGCAGGCGTTCGCCGCCGTGGCGGAGACGGTCCGCACGGGTGAGCCGGCCACGGCCCGCATGGAGACGGTGGGCCGCTCGCCGGACCGCCTGGTGGTCGCCCGCTTCGCCTTCACCTGGTCGTTCCGGCGGCGGTCGAAGCGGTAGGCGTATGATGGCGGACATGATTTCCACTCCCATGATCCGCCGGGCCGTTCTCCTCACCTCTCTCTCTGCCTTGATGGCGTTTGCCGCACCGCCCCTGCGAGCTGCCGATCGAATGATGGCGGGCCAGTACCAGTTCACGATGACGACGGAGGGAAAGACGCAGACCTCCACTCGCTGCGTCACTGCGGACGAGGCGAAGAGCGTCAACGGTGACGCGAAGGCGGGTCGAGAGTATATGGAGAAGGCCGCCAAGGGGGCCTGCACGGTCAGAGCCTACGACGTGACGGGGAACACCGTGTCGTGCACAATGGTCTGTGGCCCCAGCGTGGTGAGAGCGGCCAGTGCGACGTACCACGGTGACAGCTTCGAGGGTGACGTGACCACCACGGCCGGGGGCAAGTCACACACCGCGCACACCAAGGCCAGACGAGTCGGGGCCTGCAAGTAGGCCCTTCGCGATAGCCCGTGCGGATAGCCCTCGCCCAGCTCGCGGCCACCCCCGACCGCGCCGCCAATCTCGCCCGGGCGCTGGAGACGATGACCGCCGCCCACCAGGTCGGCGCGGAGCTGATCGCCTTTCCCGAGGTGATCCTCGATCCGTTCTTTCCTCAGTATCCTGGCAACGATAAAGCCCTGGCCCTGGCCGAGCCGATCCCCGGTCCCGCCACGGAGCGGATCGCCGAACGGGCGCGCGAGCTGGGCCTGGTCACCGTCTTCAACCTCTACGAGCTCGACGAGCAGGGCCGCCGCTTCGACAGCTCGCCGGTGATCGACGCCGACGGCCGCCTCCTCGGCGTCACCCGGATGATCCACATCACCGACTACGAGGGGTTCCACGAGCAGGACTATTACCACCCCGGGGATCGCGGCGTGCCGGTCTACGAGACCCGGGTGGGGCGGATCGGGGTGGCCATCTGCTACGACCGCCACTATCCGGAGGTGATGCGGGCGCTGGGAGTGGCCGGGGCCGAGCTGGTGGTGATCCCCCAGGCGGGCACGGTGGGCGAGTGGCCCGAGGGTCTTTACGAGGCCGAGGTCCGCACCGCCGCCTTCCAGAACGGCTACTTCGTCGGCCTGGCGAACCGGGTCGGCCCCGAAGCCGGCCTCCACTTCGCGGGCGAGTCCTTCGCGGTCGATCCCGAGGGCAAGGTGATCGCGCGAGGCAAGAGCCTGGAGGAGGACCTGGTGATCGCGGACCTGGACCTCACGGCGTGCGGGAGATCGACGGCGCGGAGGCTGTTCTGGCGCGACCGGCGGCCGGAGCTCTACCGCGGGTGGTTGGGGTAGGAGATCGTCGCCTACCGTCCCCCCGACCCCCCGGTCCCCTGCGCGTCCGTCCCCTTGGGCCCCTTCACGTCCTCGCCGCGGTCCTGCTTGGGCGGCGGCGGGGTGGCTCCTCCCTTGCCCCGTTCCACCGTGTAGAGGATGTCCACCCCGGTCGCCTGGCCCTGGCCGCCGACGGCGGCGCCCTGCTGGGCCTGGAGGTTCCACTGACGGCCGAGGAGGTAGCGGATGGTGAAGGTGTTGATCGGCTGGAAGAGGCCGATCCCGTAGTTCACGTAGAGGCGTGGCGAGAGGTATTTTCCTACCACCAGCGAGGTCTCCTTGACGCCGCCCGTGGTCTCCAGCCGCGCCTCCTGGAGGCCGAAGCGCGAGGCGATCTTCTTCGCCACCATGTTCCCCCCCTTCAGCCCCAGCGAGGTGGCGGCGTTGGCGAGGAGGTTCCCCTCCTGCGGCGAGGACTGCCCGAGGGGATGCCCCAGGAGCAGGTAGGCGAGGGCGTTGCTCTCGTCCATCGGCGGATCGGAGTAGAGGGTCGCCTGCGGAGCGCGCAGGGTCCCCGCGATGGTGATGCCCGCCACCGTGCCGTCGGTCGCCTTGCGGAAAGCCTTGAGGTCGAGGCCGGGGTTGTCGACCGGCCCGCCGGCGAAGATCAGCCGGCCGTGGTCGAGGGTCAGGTCCTGCCCGTAGGCCTTGTAGACGCCGTCCTTGACCTCCAGCTCGCCGACCGCCGTGGTGGCCTTCCCCGGCTCCTCGCTCACCAGCAGGCTGCCGGTGAGCCCGCCGCTGAAGCCGACGACCTTGACGGTCACCTTCTCCCCCAGGACGGCGCGGACGCGGGCGTAGAGCTGCCGCGACGGCTTGGCCGGCTGCTTGGCCATCTCCGCCGTGGGCGGCACGATGATCACGTCCTTCGAGACCCCGACGGCCCCCTTGGTGCGCTTCTCCTGGTTGACCGCCATCTCGGGAATGTCGATGTCGCCGGTGACGTCCACCCGCGTGCCGCTGAGGGCGACCTGCAGCTTGGGCGAGGCGAGCACCTTGATCTCCTGGGTGTTGGAGACCAGGAAGTTCCTGCCGTCGAGGGTGATCCGGCTCGGGCTGCCGTCCAGCGCCACGGTGCCGCCAATGTTGGCGGTGCCGGTGCCGGAGCGGGCGGAGCCCTGGATCTGCATCGGCCCCTGGCCGGTGCTCCTGGCGGTGAGCTGGATCTGCCGCACCTGGAGGCCGTACTCGGGCACGTCCACCTGGGCCTGCTGGAGCTGGGCCGCGCCGGTGATCGCCGGCTTGGCCACCGTGCCGCCCAGCGTCAGGTCGGCGTTGAGGGTGCCGCGGGTGTTGGCGAGGTCGGGCACGAAGGCCTCGACCAGAGCGAGGCTGGTGAAGTCGGCGACGATGTGGCCGCCGAGGGTCTGGCTCTGGAGCGGGGCGCCGATGGCGTTGTACTGCGGCAGCCGCAGGTCGGCGCGGAAGACCCCGGTGTTGACGAAGGCGAGGTCGGCGTGGCCGGTGAGGCCGCCGGCGCCCGCCACCACGCGGACCGTGCCCTGGTCGAAGTGGATGTCGGCCATCTTGCCATCCCTGCCGGGATAGCGGAGGTCTCCCGGACCGGGGTGGAGATCGAGGTTGGCGGTGACCACGCCGCGCGGGCTGCCGGTGCCGGCGAAGGTGCCGCCGACCGCGCCGGTGACCTGGAGGTCGGGCGGCAGGAACGGCTTCAGCAGGGAGAACGGCACGTCGGCGACGGTGCCGTTGCCGCTCCACGGGCCGTTCTTGATCCACTGGCCGTCGGCGCACAGGCGGGCGGCGCCGGAGGTCCAGCAGAAACCCTTGAGGGCCGCCTGGGAGGTGCCGGCGGTCAGCCCGGCCGGTCCGGCGAGCTTCCAGGTGCCCGCCTGCGGGTCCACCAGGTCGAGGCGGCGGATCTGGCCGCTCCAGGTCGTCTTCCCCTGAAGGCCGCCGGCCAGCGCCAGGTCGAGACCCCCCGTCGCCTGCTTGACGGCGAGGGCGATCTGATGGGCCGGGCGCGTGCCCTGGCTGGTGAGGGTGACGGTGTCGTACTTACGGGCGCCGAACCCGACGTTGCCGGCTTTGAGGCTCACCACCAGCGGGCCGGAGCTGGCGAGGTCGACGTCGGCGGTGAGCGCCAGGGTCTGGGCGGAGTAGGTCTGGTAGGCGAGCGACTGGCCGCTGGCCTGGGCGGCGATCCGCGGCCCCTTCCACGGGCCGGCGAGGCGGCCCTGGGCGGTGAGGGAGCCGGTGACGCTCGGCAGGGCCTCGGCGAGGTTGGGCGCGGCGAGCCGGAAATCGAGGTTGCTCGCGGCGGTCTTGGTGAAGGCGCCGGAGGCGGTGAGCCGGGCGGTGCCGGAGCGCAGGTCGAGCTGGGGCAGGGTATAGCGGTCCCCCGCCATCTGCAGGTGGGCGTTGCCGTCGAGCGGATTCCCCCGGAGCTGGCCGCCGAGCTGGTTGACGTCCACCCTTCCGAAGACGGCGCCGTTGCGCAGGCTGCCCTCGCTGGCGGCGGCGAAGTCGACGCGGCCCGGCCAGGCGGCGTACTGGGCCAGGGCGGCGGGATCGATGCCGTTGCCGTTCGCCTGGATGTGCCAGGCGATCTGCGGCTTCCAGGCCACGGTGCCGGCCGCCGCGAGCTGGCCGCTGAGGACGTCGCCGCGCAGCGAGCGCACGTCCATCTTCTCCGGGGTCCCGCGGCCGGCGAGCACCCAGTGCCCGGGCGGCACGCCCGGTCCCGCGAGCTGGGCGTCGACGTCGAGCTGGTAGTCGGCGAGCGTGCCGGCCACGTGCCCCTTGCCGGTCTGGCTCACCACGACCGGCGGCCCTCCCTTGAGCGGATAGGCGAGCTGGTTCCAGTCGGCCGACAGGTCGAGGCGGCCCCCCTTGGCGAGGCTGGCGCGGCCGCGGGCGTTGAGGGTGGCGCCCTGGTCCGTCCGCAGGCTCACGGCCGGGAAGGCGAGGTCGTCGCCCTTGCGGACCACGCGGTAGTCGACGGTGCCCGCGGCGAGATCCTGGTAGGAGCCGGCGACCCGGCCCTGGGAGGTGAAGTCGCTGAGCCGGCCCTTGATGGCGACGTTCCCCTGCCGGATGACGGCGAGCGGCCACTGGGGGTCGATCGCCTGGGTGTTGATCCCCCGCATCTCGGCGGTGACGTCCAGACCCAGCTCGCTCTTCGCGGTGGGGAGGCTGACCGTGCCGCGGGCGGCCACGGCGGCGCCCTTCTCGGTCTTCAGGTTCAGGTACTCGAAGACGAAGTCGTCGCCGTGGCGGGCCAGCCGGTAGTCGGCCTCGCCGGCGCCGTACGTCTCGTAGGCGCCGAGGATGCGGCCCTGGGAGGTGAAGTCGTTGAGCTGCCCCTTGATCGTCACGTCGCCCTGGCGGATCAGGGCCAGCGGCCACTGCGGATTGATCGCCCTGGCGTTGAACCCCTTCACCTGGGCGGCGAGGTCCATCCCCACCTGGCGCATGGGGGTGAGGACCGTCCCCCGCACGTGGGCGTCGAAGGGCTGGTTCAAGGTGGCGTCCACCCCCAGCGTCTCCAGCGTGCCGGTGAAGTGGCCGGCGACGGCGAACGGCGGAAACTTCGGATCCTTGTAGGTGGCCTGGGCCTGGAGGTTGACGGCGTAGTCGCCCACCGGGTTGAGGTCGCCGGCGGCCCGGAGCTGGAAGATGGGGCCGTCCACGGCGAGGCTGCGGACGTGGAGGAGGTCGCGCAGGCGTTCGCTCTGGGCGTCGAGCGCGATGCGGTCGAGCCGGAAGGGGGGCTGGCCGGCGCGGTCGATCTCCAGGTCGCGGATCAGCGCGTCGCGCACCAGGATGTTGACCGGCAGGTGGATGTTCACCAGCTTGCCGTTGGAGGGCGTATCGCTCTTCGCCAGGGCGACGCGGATGCCCTCGGCGTGGAGCTGATCGACGTCCAGCAGCCGCTGGCGCAGCCGGCCCGCCTTCCAGGCCAGGTGGACGTGGCTCAGCCGCAGGTCCATCGTGGCGGTGTGGAAGTGCACGTCCCGCAGGTCGAGGGGGCCAGTGAGCGGGCCGCGCTGGGCGCCGATGGTCAGCTCGCCGCCGGGGAGGAAACGGGTCGCCCGGGCGAGCAGGGCGCGCGTGCCGCTCTCGGTGGAGACGGCGTACCAGCCGAGCCCCGCGACGACCACGAGCAGGAGGACGACGGCGAGCAGCAGGCCGAGGAGCCAGCGCCGCAGCCGGTGGCGCTTCCGGGGGGGCGTCGCGGCCGGTGGCGGCGTCTCGAGGATTGGGGAGGTCTTGTCCTGCGAAATCTTGTCCTGCGTCATAGGTCGGGTCCGATGTTGAGGTGAAACACGATGGAGTGCCGGGAGCCGGTGAGGCCGAAGCCCACGTCGGCGCGGACGGGACCGATGGGCGAGCGCCAGCGGACGCCGGCTCCCACGCCCTGGGCCAGCGAGACGCCGCTGAAGTTGTGGAAGGCGTTGCCGGCGTCGTAGAAGGCGGCGACGCCCCACTTGGGCAGGAAACGGTATTCGTACTCCAGGCTCCCCACCAGGAGGGCCTCGCCGCCGATCACATTGCCGGCCTCGTCCTTGGTGCCGAGGGTCTCGTAGCGGTAGCCGCGCACGCTCTGGTCGCCGCCGGCGAAGAAGCGGAAGCGCGGGGGGAGCTGGCGGAACTCGCTGGTGGCCGTATAGCCGATCTGGGTGCGGCCGATCAGCCGGTTGCGGTCGCCCACGGTGCGGATGACCTTGGCGTCCACCAGCCCTTGCAGGAACGTGGCGTCGGAGAGCGCGCTCTTCTCGGCGCCCTGGAGGGTGAGGCGCAGGCGGTAGCCGTTGGTGGTGTAGATCCGGTCGTCGGCCTTCACCCGCTCCAGGCCCGCGCTCGGCACCAGGAGCTTCGAGGTCCCCTTGTCGAGCCCGACCTTGTAGGTCTCGAGCTCGTAGTTGAGGGAGTACGTCTCGTTCCAGCCGCCACGGAGCTGGGTGTACTGGGCGCCGACCAGCCCCGTCTTGCTGTCGAGGGTGCGGGTGATCTGCCGGTCGTAGGCGAGGTTGTAGGAGAGGGTGTCGGTGCGCGGGTACGCCCCCGGAATGATGTAGCTCGACAGGAAATTCTGCTCGATCTGCGAGACGTTGAGCTGGAACTGCGCCCGGTGCCCCCGCCGGTTGAGCCGCCGCAGGTCCAGGGTGCCCTTCAGCCGGGGGCCGGTGTCGGTGCCGTAGCCCACGCCGCCGCTGAAGCGCATCGTCTTGGCGGGCACCAGGTTGACGTCGATCGGCACCTCCAGCCCCTCGGCCCGGTCCTGCCGCGTCACCACCTCGACGCGGCTCCAGTAGGGGCTGTCGGAGAGGGCGTTCTGCAGTTGCAGGACCTTGTTGACGTCGAGCGGCTCGCCGGGCTTGAACGTGATGTAGCCGGTCAGCAGGTTGCCGTCGAGGACGTCCTGGTGGAAGTACACCGGGCCGAACAGGTAGCGGGGACCGGTGTCGAAGTGGAGCACGACGTCGGCCCGATAGCGCTGGAGGTCCACGCGCACCTGGTTCTCCTGGAAGGCGGCGTCGAGATACCCTTCCTCGGCCGCGAGGTCGGTCAGCGCCTTCTTTCCCCCCTCGTAGGCCGGGTGGAAGAGCACGTCCCCGGGCTTGACCGGGAAGCCGGACTCGATGTCGCGGAAGCGCGGCTCCTGGGCGCCGGCGCCGGCGATCGTCAGGTCCACGGTGGCGACCTTGATAGGGGGACCTGCATCCACGTCGTAGTGGGCGATCCACTCCTTGCCCTCCTGGCGCAGCTCGGCGCGCACCTGGGGCTTGTAGTAGCCGAAGGGCTGGAGCGCCTCGCCGATCTCGGCGGGAGCCTGGGCGTGGAGGCGGCGGATGCGGTCCTCGCTCAGCTTGCCGTCGTTCTCGCGCTGGAGGCTGAGGACCGAGAGGATGTTGGCCTTGAGCTCGCGGCGGACGCCGTCGACCTCCACCTTGACCTTGTCGGCGTGGAGGGGAGGAGCGAGGAAGGCGAGGCAGACCCCGATGACCAGCGTGCGGGAGAGGAGAGATTCGGCGTTCATGGTCCCTTTGTGGCGGCAGGGGTGGGCTCCAGGGGAACCTGGACCGTCGCTACCCGCACGGCTCCCGGCGAGGCCGGCGCCCGCCCCTCGCGATAGCGGCGCGAGTGGACGCGGGTGAACTCGGCTCCCAGGAGGAAGATGAGAGAGGAGAAGTAGACCCAGACCAGCACCAGCACCAGCGAGCCGGCGGCGCCGTAGGTCGACGTGACGCCGGCGCGCGCGAGGTAGAAGCCGATCGCGTACTTGCCGAGCGTGAACAGGACGGCGGTGACGGCCGAGCCCCAGGCCACGTCGCGCCAGCCGATCTCGACGTCCGGCAGCAGCCGGTAGATCATCGCCAGCAGCAGCGCCATCAGCAGCCAGGAGAGCACGACGTCCACGCCGCCCAGGAGCTTCGCGAGGCCGACCTCCAGCCGGGCCGCCAGCACGTGCCGCAGGGCGGCGAGCCCCGCGCTGGCGGCGAGCGACAGCAGCACCAGGGCACCGGCCCCCAGGATCAGCAGCAGGCAGAGGAGCCGTTTCTTGAAGAAGGCCCGCAGGAAGAACCCCGGCTTGGGGCTGACCTCCCAGACGGTGTTGAGCGTGTCCTGAAGCTGCATGAGGACGGCGGTGGCGCTCGCCAGGATCGTCACGCTGCCGATGATGGCGGCCAGCCGCCCCGTGTGGGGACGGGCGCTGGCGGCCACCAGCGTCTGCACCGCGGCGGCGGCGTTGGCGCCGATGAAGCGGGAGAGCTCGCGCTGGATCTCCCCGCGGGCGGCGCTGGCGCCGAAGGCCCAGCCGGAGACCGCGATCACCAGGATCAGCAGCGGCGCCAGTGAGAACATCGACAGGTAGGCGAGCGCCGCGCCGTGCGTGGTCGCGTTGTGACGGCTCCAGTTGGCGAGGGTCTCCTGGACGTCTTTCCAGAGTCTTTGCGGGCGGTGCATCGGATCGATCCGGCCCCGCAATGGCGGGGAGGCGGACCCAGATCTTTGTGCAAAACCCTTGCCGGACGCTTCAGGGAGCGGCCGTCTTCGGTTCTCCGTAAACCTCGGTCCGCGGGTAGGCCGCGAACCAGCCGCGCCAGTAGGCGAGGTTTCCCGGAAGCCGGCGGAGCCGCTTGCCGTCGGAGGTGGCGAGCGCCTCCTCGCCGATCTTCCAGGGGTGGCCGTCCTGGTCGTTGACGAAGGCGGCGCCGAGGAAGGGGTGCCCGGAGCGGGCGAAGACGCGGTCACCCCGCTCGTAGGCACGGACGGTGCGGCTCCGGGAGTCGGCCCCCGGATCGGCCACCAGGACGATCGGCACTCCCGCCAGCTCGTCGTCGACCGTGCCCGCCTTGGCCACACGGTCGACCGGGTACGCCCTCGCCTCGTCCTTCACCATCAGCCCGTAGACCCAGGAGGTCTCCGGCAGCGCCGGGCTGCGGCGGGAGACCGGCAGGACCGGATCGTCCCCCGGCCGTCCGCCCGGCTCGTACGTCCGCCCGGCGCCGGTCTCGAGCGAGAGCACGCGCGTCTCCGGATGGGCCTGGAACCAGCTCGTCCAGGTGGTCAGCACCACGGGCAGGGGCTGGAGCCGGATGCCGGAGCCGGCCAGCGGACCCTCCACGGGCAGGCCGGTGAGCTGGCTCCAGAGCGTCCCGGTCTGGCGGTCCGCCAGCAGCAGGTCCCCCTCGCGGTAACGGCCCGACGCCGCCAGGATCAGGATGCCCTTCGGCGTGTCCGTCCGGTAGAGGGCGGCGGCGCCGCAGGGCCGGCAATAGGACACCGCGACGGGGATGCGGTCGACGGTCTCGTTGGCCACGCCGTGCCAGTCGAGGATGCGGAGCGGATAGGCGCGCGCGTCGCCGCCCATCTCCACCCCGAGCACCGGCTCCTGCGGCAGCAGGTAGGTCGCCGCCTTCGCCCGCAGCAGGGGGGAATGGTCGAGCGGGGGAAGGGCTTCCGCAGCGGCCCCGAGCTTCGGCGGCGATGGCGGCGGCGCGGCGGCGGCGAGCGCGAGCGACAGGAGGACGGCGGGCAGGGCATGGGTGCGCATGCCCAATATCCTAGTCCAACGTCCTGAGGGGTACACTTGCCGCATGGCACGCCCTGCACCGATCTACGAGCCTCCTCGCCCGGCCACGGAGCGCGACCTCGACGACCTGTCCGAAACCGTGATGGGCCAGATCATCGCCGGCGAGCTGATCGTCCACCCCCGGCCGGACCCGCCCCACGTCCAGGCGGCCTCGGGGCTCGGTGGGCTGCTGATCAATCCCTTCCATTACGGCTTCGGTGGCGGACCGGGCGGCTGGGTCCTCCTCGTCGAGCCGAAGATCCGCTTCGGCGGCGATCTGCTGGTTCCCGACCTCGCCGGCTGGCGGCGCGAGCGCTTCATCCCCATCCGCAAGGGGCCGTACACGATCACGCCGGACTGGGTCTGCGAGCTGCTCTCGCCGAGCACGGCGCGGACCGACCGGGTGCGGAAGCTGCCGATCTACGCCCGCGAGGGGGTCGCGTACGCCTGGATCCTCGATCCGAACCTGCGCACCCTGGAGGTGCTGCGGCTGCAGGACGGCAAGTGGCTGATCCTGGGGGTCTTCCAGAAGGGAGAGAAGGTCCGGGCCGAGCCGTTCGAGGCCGTCGAGCTGGACCTGTCGCTGCTCTGGGGAGATCTGCCGCCGGAAGAGAAAGAGGAGGATGAGGAAGAGGAAGGGAGATAATCCTCCGCTCAGTCCTCCAGCACGCCCTTGGCCCGCAGCCAGTCCTTGTTGAGCTTGGAGAGGTAGCGGTCGCCGGAGTCGGGGAGGAGGGTGACCACCAGGGCGTCCTCGCCGAGCCGCTGGGCGACCTGGCGGGCGCCGGCCACGGCGGCCCCTCCCGAGGAGCCGGTGAAGATGGATTCCCGGCGGGCGAGCTCCATCGTGGCCCGGTAGGCGGTCTTGTCGTCGACGGTGATGATCTCGTCGATGGTGTCCCACCACACGGTCGTGGGCATGAAGTCCTCGCCGATGCCGTCGATCAGGTACTGGTGGATCTGCTCCGCGGGAGGCAGCTCGCGGTGCTGGTGGTAGTAGGCGTAGACGCTCCCCACCGTGTCGACTCCCACCACGTGGACCTGAGGGTTCCGCTCCTTCAGGTATCTGGCGGCGCCGCTGATCGTGCCGCCGGTGCCGACGCCGGCCACCCAGTGGGTGACCCTGCCGTCGGTCTGGCGCCAGATCTCGGGGCCGGTGGTGCGGTAGTGCGCCTCAGGGTTGGCCTGGTTGTAGTACTGGTAGGGGAGGAAGGCCCCCTCCTCGTCGCGGATGCGCTCGGCCGTCTTGTAGTAGGAGCGCGGATCGTCCGCTTCGACGTTGGTCGGGCAGGTGATGACCGTCGCGCCCATCGCCTCGAGCAGCGCCACCTTCTCTTGGGGGATCTTGTCGGCCGCCGTGCAGATCAGCCGGTAGCCGCGCAGGTTGGCCGCCATGGCCAGCCCGACGCCGGTATTGCCGGAGGTGGGCTCGACGATGGTGCCGCCCGGCTTGAGCAGCCCCGCCGCCTCGCCGGCCTCGATCATGGCGATGCCGATCCGGTCCTTGACGCTGCCGCCCGGATTGAACGACTCCACCTTGGCCGCCAGGGTCGCGGGTCCGGAATGGAACCGGGCGAGCTTGACGAGCGGGGTGTTCCCCAGGGTTTCAAGGATGTTCTCGTGGATGTCCATGCGGTCTCCGGAAGGGAGGCGGGATGCTAACACAGCCGTGGTTCTGACATTGGCCCCGACCTTGCAGTCTCCTATGGACATGCGCCGGAGTCACCGGCCGCACCCATCGAGAGGAGACATCCATGGACGAGAAATACGGCACCGGCGTCAAGGACTACGAGACGAAGACGGATACGGTCGGCAACACCGCCCCCAATACCACTCCCAACACGGCTCACGACAAGGTTCATCCCGTCGGCAGCGGCGTCGGCGCCGCGGCGGGCGCGGCCACGGGCGCGGCGGTCGGCACGGCCGTCGGCGGTCCGGTCGGCACCCTGGTCGGCGCGGCGGTCGGCGCGCTGGCCGGCGGCCTCGTGGGCCATGGCATCGCCGAGGGCGTCAACCCCACCGAAGAGGACGCCTACTGGCGCGAGAACTACCGCAACCGGTCCTACGTGAAGGCCGACCGCAGCTACGACGATTACCAGCCGGCCTACAAGTACGGCTGGGAGTCGCGCGCCCAGTACGGCAACAAGAAGTGGGACGAGGTCGAGCCCGAGCTCGGCCGCAACTGGAACAGCTACAACCAGGGCGCGGCCCGTCAGCCCTGGGAAGAGGCCAAGCTCGCCACCAAGGATGCCTGGCACCGCGTCGAGGACCATCTGCCCGGCGACGCGGACCACGACGGCCACTAGGAAGACCGCCTGAGGTGGGGCGGCCCGCGAGGCCGCCCCCTACCCTTCCCAATCCCAGAAATAATCCTTGTTCGACAGCGTGGCCTCCTCCTCGCGGCCGGCCTCCTCTTCCGTCAGCCGCGCCTCGGCTTCATCGGGCGGGATCTCGCCGCGGATCACGGCGAGCTGCTCCTCGAGGTCCTGCGTCTCGCGCTCCCAGTAGTCCGGCGTGCCGAAGTGCGGCCAGGCGGCGGGGAAGGCGGGATCGTGCCAGCGGCGGGCGATCCAGGCGGCGTAATGGATGATCCGCAGGGCCCGCAGCGGCTCGATCAGCGACAGGGTGGAGCGGTCGAAGTCCCGGAACTGGATGTACCCCTCCAGGAACCGCTCGCGCAGGGCCCCGGTGGTCGCGTCGCGGCCGGGCAGCGCGAGCCAGAGGTCCTGCACGGCCGGGCCGGTCACCATGTCGTCGAAGTCCAGCACGTTCAGCAGCCCGTCGCGGAACAGGACGTTGCCCAGGTGAAGGTCGCCGTGGATGCGGTGGACGGGCACCCCGGCCAGCCGCCGGTCGGCGAGGGCGGCGATCGACAGCGCGGTGTCGAAGTACCGCTCGTGGAGGTGGCGCGGCACCACGTCGTGCGCTTCCAGCCAGTCGAGGTTCTGCCGCACGTAGGTGTCCGCGTCGAGCGCCAGCCGGTGCTCGGCCCTGCGCCCGGCGCCGGCGTTGTGCATCCGGCCCACCAGCATGCCGAGCCGCCGGGCCGCGGCCTCGTCGAGCTCGTCGGGGGCGCGGCCCCCCCGCCGGTCGGAGATGCAATAGAAGATGTTGTCGATGCGCCGCAGCGTGCCGCCGCCGGGGAAGGGGCGCATGGTGCACACCGGGATCTCCTGCTCCTCGAGGTCGTCGAGGAACCGGTGCTCCTCGAGGATCTGCTCCTCGCTCCAGCGTCCGGGGCGGTAGAACTTGGCCACCACCCGGGAGCGGTCCGCCAGCTCCACCTCGTAGACGCGGTTCTCGAACGAGTTGAGCGGGTAGCAGACGGGATTGCAGTCGAGGCCGCCGGCCGCCACGGCCGCCAGCACCTTCTCGGGGGTGAGGGAGAGGAAGAGATCGGTTCCAGTCTCAGCGTCCGCCATGGAACCAATGTAGCAAAGAAAAAGGGGAGCGGCCGGAGCCGCCCCCCTCGGGCTTCCTTCCAGGGGACCGTTTCAGGGCGCCTTGGTGACGATCAGCGAGAAGCGGAAGTTGAAGTTGTTGACCTGGTTGAAGGTCACGCCGTCGGTCGAGAGGTAGGACAGGCCGTAGAGCGGCACGTCGTTGGTGGCGTTGCCGCCGTCCAGCCCGATCGACGGCGGCAGTGCCGAGACCCCGGGGTACGGCGCGGTGGTGGGCACGCGCAGGACCATGAAGAGGTTCTGGATCTGGCCGCTGGCGATCCCCTGCTGCACCAGCCTCCCCAGCAGGTCCGGGAAGGGGAAGTAGAACGGCGCGAAGTCATTGTCCTGGCCCACGAAGTTGGTCACCTTCGCCAGCGGGTGGGCGAGGTCGAGGGTGGCCGTGGCGCCGCTGGCGTCGACGGTGCCGGTGACCAGGTCCGCCTCGGCGAAGATCGGCACCACCGAGGCGTCGAAGACGAACGTGTCGTACGCCGCTTCCTGGATGTAGAGCTTGCCGCCGGGGTTGATCGCCGAGATCTGGCTCGCCGGCACGCGCACGGCGTAGTAGGTGCCCGGCGCCGAGCCGGTGAAGCCGACGAAGTCCCGCGAGCCGAAGTTGTTGACGTTGACCTGGTCGTTGGTCACGATGTTGATGCCGTTCAGCGTGAAGTTGGGGATGCCGGCCACCGGGAACCCGAAGCCCGGCTGGACCTCGATCGCCGAATCCCCGGGGTTCCAGAACTCCTCGTTGAAATTCTGCTGGCCGAAGATGGCGCCGATCTGCGCGTTGACGCTGATCGAGCCGGCCGGCACCGGCAGGCCATCCACCGCCTCGACCCCGATCTTGTAGAGGCCGAGCTTGACCGGCAGCGTGAAGTTGCCGTCGAGGATGTCATAGGCCGGGCTGATCACCGAGAGGCCGCCGGTCGCCGGGTTGTAGGAGACCTGGCTGGTGCCGCTGAAGGCGGTGGAGAACAGCTCGCCGGTCACCAGGTTGGTGGCCGAGACGCTCGCCCCGGCCACCGGCTCGTTGAGCACGCCGTGCGTGACGGAGCCCTTGATCAGGCCGTAGACGAGGTTGAAGGGGATGTCCCCCGGCTGCAGCGCCGCCGGACCGGTGGCCGCCGTGCCTTCCGGATAGAAGTAGGAGGCCCAGGCGATGTCGTCCTCGCTGAGCTTGCGCTGGCCGAATTCCGCGGCCGGATCGCCGGTGTCGATGAACGGGAACATGGTCGCCCCGGTGCCCTTGGTGGCGCTGATCTGGTTGTTGAGCACGTGCGAGAGCCCCAGGGAGTGGCCGAACTCGTGGGTGACCGTGGCCTGGAGGTCCACCGACCGGGTGTTGGTGTCGACGTCGGCGTCCGCCACCGTGAAGCGGAGGCCGTTGGAGGTCTTGGTGTTGAGCTGGACGTCGACGTCGAGGATGGTGCCCGCCTTGTAGAAGCCGGCGGGGAAGGTGACGTGGCCGGC
Source organism: Thermoanaerobaculia bacterium (assembly GCA_036402955.1). Classification (GTDB taxonomy): domain Bacteria; phylum Acidobacteriota; class Thermoanaerobaculia; order Multivoradales; family UBA5704; genus DATARR01. The sequence continues at coordinate 3,041 of DASWRX010000100.1, read as the reverse complement.
GGGGTCCACGGTGCAGGTGGTGATGGCGCTCGAGACGTCGGACACGCCGTCGCCGTCGATGTCGTCACCGTCCTGGAGGGTGGTGTCGTTGATCAGGCTGGTGGCGAGCGAGGCGGCGATGGCGCCGAAGGAGGCCGGCGAGCGGAAGGTCACCTCGTTCCTCATGTCGAAGCCGCGGAAGCCGGGGTTGGCGACCGTGCCCGTGACCCGCATGTCGATGTACGACGTCGGGATCTGGGTCCACGTGGCGAGCGACTTCTGGAACACCGTCGTGGCGTCGGCGAGCGACACGAACGGCGGCCCCAGCGGGTTGGGGACGGGATCCAGGGTGTTGTTGACGCGGAACTGGAACGGGATGCAGCGGGGATCGTGGAAGATCCGGATCAGCCGGGCGGTGATCTGCCCCGGGATCGGGGACGGGACATTGGCCGTGATGTCGTACGTCTCGAGCCAGCCGCCGGCGAAAACCGGTCCGGAGCCGAGGGCGGCGGCGAGCAGGGCCAAGGACGGAAAGAATTTGGCGCGATTCGCTCTCATGACTTCAGGTCTCCTCGTTCACGAACGGTTAGCGTCACCGCTGTCTGTCGATCTCCGGGGTCTCCCGGATTCGCCGCCGCAGCTCGTCGAGCAGGATCGTTTTCGCCGCGCCGCGCCGCGAGGAGCCGCCGCGGCCCTGGAGATTGAGGGCGCTGAGATCCTGGGTGGCCAGCGTCTTGCCCGCGGGGCCCTGGGCCACCGTGAACTTCCCCTGGGAGAAGCCGACGACGGCGTAGCCGGCCGCGATCCGGTCCTCGGGGGTGAGGAAGAGCAGGACGTTCTCCTGCTGCTGGATCTCCGGCGCCGCGGCGACGCTCATCGCCACCGGGATGCGGCGGTGGGTGTCGACGCCCCCCGGCAGCACGACCGACACCGTCGGGCCCGCGCTCCCCTTGAGCACCTCGGAGACCTGGATGGTGGCGACCGTCACCAGGTCGCGGTCGATCCACTGGCTCTGCAAACCCGTGCAGCGCCCGGTGACGATGATCGCGGACTCCTGGACCAGATCGGTTTCCGTGCGCTCCACCGCCGTGGTCGCCCACAGGGCCGGCACGGCCAGGATCGCGACGAGGAGGCCGGGAACGGCTCTCATGGCGTATTTCAACATGTCCCCTCCTTGCAGGGTTGAGCTACAGTCCCGACCAGTGGCCCCGGCCGCTCCTGCAGACTGCTGGTATAACTAGAGTGCCTGGGAATTCGAAAATGTGACGTTCTCCATGTGACGAAGAGGCTTTCGATGCCGGCAGACCCGACGGAAGGAAGATCCGGGGACGAGCGGCCACGGCCGGAGGAGGAGTTCACCGAGCTCGTCCAGTTCGAGATCGACGGCCGGTCGGTCCGGCTGCTCGATCCGGGCTACTGCGCGCGGCGCGAGGTGGTGGTGCTCGGCAAGGTCGATCCCCACGGGCGGGAGCCGGTCACGATCGGTATGCTGAACCCGGCCCGCCACTCCCTGGTGGCCGAGGTCGAGGCGGCGCTCCGCCGGCCGGTGCGCGCCGTCCGCCTGAGCTCCTGGGAGATCCAGCGGGCGCTGGCGGAGGGCTACGGCGGCGCCGCGGCGGAGCGCGACCGCTCGACGCTGCGCCTCGGGCCGGTGCGCGGCTTCTGCTTCGAGCACGACGAGGACGTGCCGCGGCTCCTCGACGAGATCCTCGGCCGCGCCGTCCAGCGCGGGGCGAGCGACGTCCACATCGAGAGCTACCAGGGGGACGTCGACGTGCGGTTCCGCGTCGACGGCGTCCTGCGGCAGGTGGCGACCCCGCTCTCGGGGGCCAACCTCCCCGCCGCCATCGCGCGGCTCAAGGTGCTCTCCGGCCTCGACATCGCCGAGCACCGGCGCGCCCAGGACGGCCGCGTCCAGGCCGTCTACCGCGAGGAGAACGGGGTGGAGCGCGAGGTGGACTTCCGCCTTGCGGTGGTGCCCGGGCCCTTCGGCGAGGACGCGGTGCTGCGCATCCTCGACAGCTCGGCTCCGCTGCCCCTCGCGAAGCTCGGCCTGGGGGAGGCGGCGCTCGCCACCTTCGAGCGCCTGATCGGCAATCCCGAGGGGATGATCCTGGTCACCGGTCCCACCGGCAGCGGCAAGACGACCACCCTCTACGCCGCCATCCACCACATCAACACGCCGGCCAACAAGATCCTCACCGTCGAGGATCCGATCGAGTACCACTTCCCGAAGACCAACCAGAAGCAGGTGTCGTCCTGGATGGGCTTCGCCGATTACGCCCGCGCCTTCATGCGGCAGAACCCGGACGTGATCCTGGTCGGCGAGATACGCGACGAGGACACCGCCGCGGCCGCCGTGCGCGCCGCCCAGACCGGCCACCTGGTCCTCTCCACCCTGCACACCAACGACTCGGTGGCCACCCTCTCGCGCCTGCAGACGCTGGGCGTCCCGCCGGGGATGATCGCCGCCTGTCTGCTCGGGGCCATCTCCCAGCGGCTGGTGCGCCAGCTCTGCCCCCACTGCCGGTTCGAGGCGCCGGCCGCCGAACGGGAGATCCAGCGCCTCGGCCTCGCCGCCGGCGACGGTCCGTTCTTTCGGCCGCGTCCCAGCGCGGACTGCGAGATCTGCCGCGGCGCGGGCTACCAGGGACGGGTGGGCGTCTACGAGCTGTTCGTGCCCGACGCCGGCCTCGCCGACCGCATCGCCGACGGCGCGCCCGTCCACCGGATCCGCGCCGCCGCCATCGAGAAGGGGATGCAGACCCTCCCCGACAACGCCCTGGAGAAGGCCCGCGCCGGGATCACCTCCCTCGCGGAGATCCTGCGGGTGGTGCCGGACCGGATTCTCAACAGCCACGCTCAGCAGTAACCAGGAGCCGCCGCATGCGCGTCATCGATCAGAGCGTCATGAACCGCCTCTTCGAGATCACCGACGAGATCCCCCTCGACCGCGAAGCGATCCAGGTGCCGCTGGTGATGGAGGGCGCGGGGAAGATCGTGAAGACGAAGACCGGCAAGATCGAGATCACCCTGCCGGACGCCGACGACCTCGGGCCTTT
>DASWRX010000099.1:0-20634 GCA_036402955.1 Thermoanaerobaculia bacterium | reverse complement strand
CCTCTACCTGCTCCAGTACAAGGACCAGGAGCTCGGCGGCGTCGAGCGGACGCTGGCGGCGGGGGCGTAGGCCGCGCGCCTACGCCGGCTGCCGCACCAGGGGCTGGTTCTGCCGGGCCGGCTCCGCCGCCGCGGCCTCCGCCACCGTTTCCCCGTCCGGCTTCTTCCGTCCCAGCACGGCCAGCATGTGGCGCGCCTCGTTGTCGAGGGTCACGTCGCGGAGCTCCGTGTAGCCCTCGCCGCGGAACAGCTCCAGGATTTCCGGCACCGTGTGGCGGTACTGGTAGCGCGGGCTGTAGTTGTCGAACATCTGGACGGCGCGCTCGCGGGCGGTCGCCTTCGGCGGCGCGGGCTCGCCGCGCAGCCGGTGCATCAGCCGGGAGAGCCCCGCGTGCACCGGGGTGGCCGCGTAGCAGAGGCCATAGAGGAGATTCATCGGCAGGCGGGTGGTCACCGCCCGCAGCGCGACGTTGACGGTGTGGATCCACCGCGGCCGCAGGCGGTAGAGCTGCACGTAGAGCTTGCCGCCCGGCTTGACCGCCCGGCTGATCGAGCGGAACGCCCGGTAGGTGCTCGGGGTGTGATGGAGAACGCCGGAGGTGTGCACTATGTCGAAGCTCTTGGCGAGCAGCGGCAGCTCGAGAATGTTTCCCTGGAGGTAGTGGACCCGGTGCGACACGGCGAAGCCCTTCTCGAACAGCCGGCGGCGCGCGGGCTCGACGCTTCGGCTGAAGTCCATCGCCACGATCTCCGGCCCGTACTCGGCCACCGCCCGCGTCAGCTCGCCGTTGCCGCAGCCGCCGTCGAGCAGGGTCGACCGCCGCAGCTCGTCCGGAGTGGTGTCGAGGTTGTAGAGAAACTCCCGCTTGCGCAGGTCGGCGTCGTCCTTGAACCAGGTGTGGTCCCCTTCCTGGTAGAGGGTCCACTGCAGGCCGAAGCTCTTGGAGCTGCGGCCGTCCGCGACCGGCGCGGCGGGCGCAGCCGGCGTCGCCTGCTTCGCCACCCCGGCGAGGCCGTGGCGGGCGAAAAAGTCGGGGTACTCCTCGCGGGCGTTGCGGAGCATGCGGGGAACGCCTTCGATGATCGGATAGACGAGCCCGCAGACACAGGCGAGAGCCCCCTCGAGGATCTCCTCGCGATAGCAGGCGTCGCAGTCGGGCGCCGGCGTCATCTCCCCCGGCCGGAAGACCCCCTGCCGGCCGCAGTAGAAGGCGCAGGCCGGCGAGGCGGAGATCGGCGACGGGAGCTCCACCCTCTCCTGCTGGAAGACGTCGAGCCGCGGCCGTTCACCGCAGTTGGGACAGAGGATCCAATCGAGCAGGCGTTTCTTCATCGTTCGAGCCTCCCCGCGTGCGCGGGCCAAAAGGACAAATACAGCGGGCAGCTTCCCATGCAACGCGCCATGCAACGCGCGGGCCATCGTGGATCTCCGGATACGCCGCGGACGCTCCCGGCGCGCTTCTTGCACCTTCGCGCCGGGTAGGTGACCGTTCACCGGGTGGTTTCTCTACGCCCAGACGCTGAGGAAGGAAGGACCGTGGAGGAGACAATGGGGAAGAAGATCCTGGGGAAGAAGACCCTGGCCATATCGCGAATCGCCGCGGCCGCGCTGCTCGTCCTGCTGGGCCGGCCGGCGGTGTCACAGGTCACGCGCGCCGGCGACGAGCCGCCGAACGCCTATGCCATCGGCATCGGCGACGTGCTGGAGGTCTCCGTATGGAAGAACCCGGAGCTCTCCGCCACCGTGCCGGTGCGGCCGGATGGCCGCATCTCGGTGCCCCTGCTGGGCGACGTGCAGGCCGCGGGGATGACGCCGCTCGCGCTCAAACAGACGCTGACGGACGGCTACAAGGAGTACGTCACCGCGCCCGGGGTCTCGGTGGTGGTCAAGGAGATCCACTCGCGCAAGATCTTCGTCACCGGCGAGGTGGCCCATCCCGGCACCTTCGATCTGCAGCCGCGCACGAAGGTGATGCAGGCGCTGGCCCTGGCCGGAGGGCTCACCCCCTACGCCAAGGGGCGGGTGGTGGTGCTGCGCGACAACCGGGACGGCCGGGACGACAAGCGCTTCGAGATCGACATCAACGACATCGTCAAGGGCAAGAAGCCGCAGAACAACCTCATCCTGGTCCCCGGCGACACACTGATCGTTCCGTAGCGTCCCTTCCGTTTTCCCCTTTTGCTCAGCGGGGGAGGCGGGCTCGTTCCAGCCTCCCTTCCTCCGTATTGCGGTGACGAAAAGGTTTCAACCGGTGTCGCCGTCATCTGCTCAAATGGTGCTTATCGATGCATGGTTATGAAACGGTTCCAGACGCGGAAAAAGCTACACGGTGAGCTTGGAAGAGTTCGTCGGCAGCCGGCGGAAACCGGGCACAAGCCGGCAGGCGTTCGAGGAGAACCGATCGTCCCACCCCGCCCAGGCGCTTACTGGCACCCCTCTTGCACTTCAGGCCGGTGAACGGGGTTTTATAGAGATCGACAGATCCTGAAGCAGCAGTGAACCTTGGACCGGCGGACATCGAGCCGGTCTTCAACATCTCAGGGGAGGGCGAGGACAGCGGATGAAAGGTCGGTCTGCATCGGAGTGGATTCGCACGGCCCTGCTGGGGCTCGTGCCGCTTCTGCTCGCCCGGCCGCTGGTGGGAGCGGAGGGGCAGTTCCGGCTGCTGCTCGACGGAGAGGCGGGCCTGCGCGACGACGGCAACTACGGCCTGCAGAATCTGGCCGTGAGCCAGCGGAACGAGACGCTGGCGCGCGCCGGCCTCGACCTCCAGCTCTCCTACGCGCTCCAGCGGCTGAACCTCGCGCTCGGCTACGCCCCTTCCTACGAGCGCAGCGTTCACGACGCCAGCCTCTCGGGCACCACCCACCGGCTCGACTTCGGGCTGCTGGGCGATCTCACCCGGACGCTGCAACTGGATGTCCACGACCGCCTGCTGAAGACTCCGAACCTCGACCTCTACGCCCCGGCTGCCACTCCTGACACGACGGTGGTGACACGTCGAGGCGACCAGTTGAACAACACGGCGGACGTGAGCTTCAACCAGGCCTTCAGCCACCGCGCCACCCTGCTGATCGGCGTCACTCACGACCTGCACCAGTACCAGGACGCCAATCTCCACGACTCCGAGGCGCTCACCGGCCGCATCGGCGCCGCCTTCGACCTGACCCGCGGCCAACGGGTTGAGGCGGCCGCCGGCATCGGCCGCTACGACTACAAGCAGTTGGGGAGCTCCGACATCCGAACGCTGGGGATCGCCTACGCGACCGATCTCGGCCGCAGCAACCACGTGCGGATCGAGGGTGGGGTCTACTCCGTGAGCTCGACGGTGCAGCCGTCCGGCACGCCGGCGGCGGCGGAGCGCTTCACCGACCAGGGCTGGCGGGGCGCTCTCCAACTCGCCGGCGAGCGGCGCCTCTTCCACTGGAACCTGGGGCTCAGTCACGACATCTCGCCCGGGGCGGGTCTCGGCCGCGCGGTGACGGCGGACAACGCCTTCGCCGGCGTCTCGACGGCGGTCGGCCGCCACCTGACGCTCGGCCTCGACGGCAACGGCTCGCGGCAGCGCGATCTCGGGGCCGCCCGGACCGCTTTCCCACAGGGCGGCAACGACGGCGCGCTGACCGAGTTCGCCGCCGGCACGGCGCGCTTCGGCTGGGCCCTCACGCAGACCTTCCGGCTGGACGGCGGCTACTCCCGGGTGTGGCAGCGCTCGGCGGTGCCGGCCTTTGCCAACCTTTCCTATGCCCGTTATTTCCTGAGCCTGGTCTTCCGGATCTACAGCACCGGCGAGACGCCGGTGGCGCCGGAAAACCTGGGGAGACTTTCCGCCGATGAAAAATCTGACTCTCAGTGACCTGGCCCGCGCCGTCTGGCGGCGGCGCATCTGGTTCCTCGTGCCGATCGTGCTCGGCTTCGTGGGAGCGGTCGCGGCGTTGCAGGTGCTGCCGCGGACCTACCGGGCCGTGACCACCGTGCTGGTCGAGCCGCAGAAGGTGCCCGCCGACTATGTCAAGCCGACGGTAACCACGAGCATCGAGGAGCGCCTGCGCACGATCGAGCCGCAGATCAAGAACCGCGACAACCTGGAGCGCATCGTCACCGAGATGAATCTCTACCCCGAGCTGCGGGGCCGCGCCACGATGGACCAGAGGGTCGCCAGGGTGCGCGACGACCTGACGGTGCGCCTCCAGGGCGACACCTTCCTGATCTACTTCGTGGGGCGCGATCCGGTGAAGGTGGCCCGCACCGCGAACCGGGTGGCCGAGCTGTTCATCGACAGCAATCTCCAGTTGCGCGAGAACCAGGCGCAGGGCACCTCCACCTTTCTGGAGAGCGAGCTCGGCAAGACCAAGCAGCGCCTGGAGATCCAGGAAGCCAAGATCGCCGACTTCAAGCGCCGCAACATGGGGAACCTCCCCGAGCAGCGCGACACCAACCTGCGCGCGGTCGAGCAGTTGCAGACCAAGCTCGAGATCAACATGGACGCGATGGACAAGGCCGAGACGCGCCGGCTCCTCCTGCAGACCCAGCTCGCCGAGCTGCGCGGCCAGCCGGTCACGCGGGGATCGCGCTCGCCGCGCTCGGCCGCCATCCTCCCGGGCGCCCCGCCGTCGGCGGACCCGCCGACGCGCCTGGAGCAGCTCCGGGCGCAGCTCGCCGAGCTGCGCGCCCGCTACACCGACCGCCATCCGGACGTGATCCGCACGCGGGCGGAGATCGCCCAGCTCGAGATGATCGAGAAGGGGCGGGACGCGAAGGCCGCCGACGCGAAGGCCGCGGCGGCGGCAACGGTCGCCGCAGCGCCCGAGGTCGCCGAGATCGAGGCGCCTCCCCGTCTCGATCCCATGCTGAAGGCCGATCTCGCCTCGGTTGACCTCGAGATCCGCAGCCTGAAGTCCGAGCGCGAGCGCATCCTCGCGGACATCGCGCGGACCCAGGGCCGCCTCGAGACCGTGCCGACGGTCGAGCAGGAGCTGCTGGGGCTGACCCGCGACTACGACAACATCAAGAATTCCTACGATTCGCTGCTCGACAAGCGGCTGAACGCCCGCCTCTACGAGAACCTGGAGAAGAGCCAGCAGGGCGAGCGCTTCACCATCCTCGAGAAGGCGCTGCCGCCGTCGGTCCCCTACGGCCCGAACAAGCCGCTGGTACTGGGCCTGGGCCTGATCGCCGGCGGCCTCCTCGGGCTGTTCTCCGCGCTGCTGCGCGAGCGCACCGATCCGACCTATCTGGACGCCCAGGCGTTGCAGCAGGCCTTCCCCGGCCTGCCGCTGCTCGCCACCATCCCCGTTTTCCACGGCGCCCCGAGCGCCTCCCGGACCAGGAGGAGATGACCCCATGGATGTGCCGCTGAGGACCGAGAGACCGCCGCGGATCCCCCGAGAGCTGGCACCGTCGCGGCGCGTGCAGCTGCGCGACGACGCCCCGGTCGTCAACCACATGGATCCGCCGTCGTTCCCGGCCGAGCAGTACCGGGGGCTGGCGGTGCAGGTCGAGGAGCGCATCAACCCGCTCGGCACCCGGGGCTACACGCTGACGGTGACGAGCCCGGAGGAGGCGGCGGGCAAGACGCTGACCAGTCTCAACCTGGCGCTGACCCTCACCCGCGGCGAGGAGCGCCGCGTGCTGCTGCTCGAGGGGGACCTCTGGCGCCCCCAGCTCCACACCTACTTCCTCCCGGAACGGCCCGACCGGCCGGGCCTGCAGCAGGTGCTCGAGCGGCGGACGACCCTGGCCGACGCCGTCGTCTCGCTGGAGGGCAGCAGCCTCGACGTGCTGCTCGCCGGCGCGTCGGCGGTGCCCGGCGACCTGATGTCGGGCCGGCGCATGTCCGAGGTGCTCAGCGAGGCCCGCGCTGCCTATGAGGTGGTGGTGATCGATTCGCCGCCGATGGCCCTGCTGGCGAGCGCCCGCTCGCTCGCCGCCCGCTCGGACGGCGTGGTGCTCGTGCTGCGGGCGGGGCAGAGCAAGCGGCATGACATCGAGAAGACGCTGTCGGCCCTAGGGCCGGAGAAGCTCGTCGGAGCGGTGCTCAACTTCGCGCGGATTTCGCAGCGGGGATACCGCGAGTATTACTAGCAGCGGGGTAAAGCGTCGATGATCAGACTGTTCAATCGTTACTGGGCCGTGCCGGCCGTGGTGTCGCTCGTGGTCGAGGGGTTGCTGCTGTTCGCGGCGGTGCCGCTCGCGACCCATCTGCGCCTCGGCATCGTGGGGCCCGGCACGCCGCCGCCCAGCTCCACCGTGATGGTGGACGCCCTGACGTTCTCGCTCATCGGGCTGCTGTGCCTGTACGGCAACAGCCTCTACGACTTCGGCGAGCGGCTGTCGAGCCGGGAGCTGATGATCCGCCTGCTGCGGACGTTCTCGATCCTGGCCATCGCCTCCTGGGCGCTCTACTTCGTCGTCCCCATCGTGCAGACGGGGCGCGGCGTCTTCGCCCTGGCACTCTTCTTCGGCATGTCGTTCGTCCTCGGCTGGCGCGTGGTGCTGCGCTGGATGCTGCGGGCGGAGGGCTTCGCCGAGCGCGTGCTGATCGTCGGCGCCGACGACAAGGCGATCGACATCGCCCGCGAGACCCTGGCGCGCAAGCATCTGGGCTACCGCGTCATCGGCTTCCTCGACGACGATCCGAGCCTCCAGGGGGTCAGCATCCTCAATCCCCGCGTCATCGGCACCACGGCCCAGGCCTGCGAGCTGGCGCTCCAGCACGGCGCCACGCGCGTCGTCGTCGCCGCCATGGACTACCGCGGCCGGCTCAGCATGGACGCGCTGCTCACCTGCAAGACCAGCGGCATCCGCGTGCAGGAGGGCTCCTCCTATTACGAGCAGCTCACCGGCAAGATCATGATCGAGGGGCTGCGCAAGTCGTGGCTGATCTTCTCGGACGGCTTCGTCGTCTCGCGCGGTACGTTGTTCGCGAAGCGCCTGCTCGACATCCTGGTCGCCGCGGCGGGCCTGATCCTGGCCTTGCCGATCATGCTGCTGGTGGCCCTCGCCGTGCGGCTCGACTCGCCCGGTCCGGTCTTCTTCCGCCAGGAGCGGGTGGGCCGCGGCGGGCGCGCCTTCACCGTCTGGAAGTTCCGCTCAATGGGCACCGACGCCGAGGCCGGCGGGGCGCGCTGGGCGGTGCAGGGCGACACCCGCGTGACCCGTGTCGGGCGCTTCATCCGCAAGACCCGGCTCGACGAGCTGCCGCAGTTCTGGAACGTCCTCAACGGCGACATGAGCCTCGTGGGCCCCCGCCCCGAGCGCAGGATGTTCGTCGATCAGCTTCAGGAGCAGTGCCCCTGGTACGAGCAGCGACTGGTCGTCCGGCCGGGCCTGACCGGCTGGGCGCAGATCAAGGCACCATACGCCTCCACCTTCGAGGAGTCGATCGAGAAGCTGAAGTTCGACCTCTATTACATCAAGAATCTGTCGCTGTTCCTGGATATCTCGATCCTGCTCTCGACGGCCCGGATCGTGCTGCTGGGACGAGGTGCCCGATGACCGAGCCTACCCACACGAACGACGCGGCGCCCGCTCCGCTTTCCCCCTCTTCTCCGGCCTCTCCGAGGATGCCGGTGGACCTGCTGCGCCACGCCTCGCGGCCGCGCGCGGGCCTGCGCATCCTCTATCTCTGCCACCGGCTGCCCTACCCCCCGGACAAGGGGGAGAAGATCCGGGCCTTCCATCAGATCCGCGCCCTCTCGCGCCGTCACCGGGTGAGCCTGCTCGCGCTGTCGGACGGCGCCGTGCCCGACCTCGCGCCGCTCGAGGCGATGTGCGAGCGGGTGGAGGTCTTCCCCCTGAGCCGGCCCGCGGGGTACGTGCGGGCGGCGCTCGGGGCGCTGCGCCCGCGTCCCCTGACGCTCTCCTTCTTCGAGTCGCCGGAGCTGGCGGAGCGGGTGCGCGAGCTCGCCCGCCGCGAGCACTTCGACGTCGCGGTCGTCTACTGCTCGGCGATGGCGCCCTACGCCGCGCTGGTGCCGGAGGTGCCGGCGGTGCTCGACATGGTGGACGTCGACTCGGCGAAGTGGGCGCAGTACTCCCGCTTCGCGCCGCTCCCCCTGCGCCCGGTCTACGCGCTCGAGGCGCGGCGGCTGCGGCGCTACGAGGCGTCGCTCGCCGGCCGTTTTCACCGCGTCGTGCTCGCCACCGGCAACGAGACCCGGCTGTACAAGGCGAACGCTCCCGCGGCGCGGGCGGCCACCGTGCTCAACGGCGTCGACGTCGACTTTTTCCAGCCGCTCGACCTGCCCAAGTCCGCCCATCCGACCCTGGTGTTCACCGGCCAGATGGACTACTTCGCCAACGTCGACGCGGTGACTTACTTCGCGCACAAGATCTTCCCGCGCCTGCGCGAGCAGGTCCCCGACGTCGAGCTGCTGATCGTCGGCCGCTCGCCGGTGCCGGCCGTGCGCTCGCTGGGGGAGCTGCCGGGCGTGCAGGTGACCGGCGCGGTGGGCGACGTCCGCCCGTTCCTGGCCCGCGCCTGGGTGTTCGTCGCGCCGCTGCGCATCGCCCAGGGGGTGCAGAACAAGGTGCTCGAGGCGATGGCCTCCAACGTGCCGGTGGTGGCCAGCGAGCGGGTGCTCGCCGGCATCGCCGACGGCGGCTTCCGCAGCGGCCGCGACCTCCTCGCCGCCGCCTCGGACGAGGAGTACGTGCGGGCCATCGTCCGGCTGATCCGCGACGAGCCCGAGCGGGTCCGCCTGGCCGAGTGCGCGCGCCAGCGGCTGCTCGCCACCTACCGCTGGGCTCCCAATCTGGACCTGTTCGAGGACCTGGTCGGTGCCGCCGCGCGCCCCCCGGCGGGCTCGGCCTTGCCGCCTGTGGAGACGAAGAGCGAGGATGCCGCGGCGGCCTCAGGGGGCTCGGCGGCGGAGGCGCGGCGTGCGTGACCTGATCGTCCTCGCGGTCGTCTTCGCCTCGCTGCCCGTGATCGTCCTCCGCCCGTACTTCGGGCTGCTGGTCTACGGGTGGCTGGCCTACATGCGGCCGCAGGACATGGGATGGGGGATCACCCGGGAGCTGCCGCTCTCGCTGTGGGTGGCCGTCGCGCTGGTGCTCGGGCTCGTCGTCTCGCTCGGCCGCGAGCGCTGGCTGGTGCTCAAGCCCCAGACGGTGCTGCTGATCCTCCTCGCCGGCTGGATCAGCGTCACGGTGGTCACCGCCGTGCTGCCGGATGTCTCGGGCGACATGTACGGCTACTACTGGAAGGCGATCGTGATCAGCATCCTGACCACGGGCCTGGTCAACGACCGCCGGCGGTTCCGCGTGCTGCTGATGCTGATCGCCTTCTCGATCGGCTTCCTGGGCGCCAAGCGCGGCCTGATCGGGCTGCTGGACGGCGGCATCCGCTACGACGACGGGCCTGGCGGCTTCATGTCGGACAACAACAGCTTCGCGCTGGTGCTCAACATGATCCTGCCGCTGCTGGTGGCGATCATCCTGACCGAGAAGAGCAAGCTGCTGCGGATCGCCGCGGCGGTCGTCGCCGTGCTCTCGACGATGACGATCCTGTTCACCTTCTCGCGCGGCGGGCTGCTCACCCTGATCGCCATCGTGCCGGCCCTGATCTGGCGCTCGCGCCATCGCCTGGCGGTGACCGGCCTGGTCGCCGCCGGTCTCGCCGGCTTCCTCTTCTTCACCTCCGACGCTTTCACCAAGGCCTACGTCGACCGGGCGGAGACCATCTCCGACTACCAGGACGACCGCTCCGCCATGGGCCGGCTCAACGCCTGGGACACCTCCTGGCGGGTGTTCCTCGACTACCCGGTCTTCGGCGTCGGCCCCAACAACCTGGAGGTCGTCCACCGCGGCTACTCGCCCGAGCCGGAGCGTTTCCGGGTGTCGCACAACGCCTTCCTCCAGATCCTCTGCGAGTGCGGCCTGCCGGCGCTGCTGCTGTTCGTGAGCGTCATCGTCTCCGGCTTTCTGGCCCTCGGGCGTGTGCGGCGGGAGACGGCGCTGCCGTGGGTCGAGGTGTACGCCCGCATGCTCCAGATCTCGATCGTGGCCTACGTGGTGGGCAGCATGTTCCTCAACACCGCCTACTCCGAGCTGCTCTACCAGATGGTGGCGATGAGCGTCAGCCTGCAGGTGATCGCGCGCGCCGCGGCGCGCGCGCAGGCCGGCCAGCCCGCCGCGGCGGCCGCGGCGGGACCGGCCGCCGTCCGCGGGGAGCCATGGTGGAAACGTCCGCTCCCGTCGCCCGCCGGGGCGACCCTGGCGCGGAGGGCCTGACCCCCACATGTGCGGGATCGCCGGCCTGTTCAACTACTCCGAGCCGCGCCCGGTGACGAGGGACGCCGTCGCCCGCATGGTCGCGCCCCTGCGCCACCGTGGGCCGGACGACCAGGGGGTCTACCTCGCCGGCCCGATCGGCCTCGGCCACGCGCGGCTGTCGATCATCGACGTCGCCGGCGGCCACCAGCCGATCTTCAACGAGGACCGCACGGTCGCCGTGGTCTGCAACGGCGAGATCTACAACCATCGCGAGCTGCGCCGGGGTCTGGAAGCCCGCGGCCACCGCTTCGCCACCCGCTCGGACTCGGAGGTGATCGTCCATCTCTGGGAGGAGCTGGGCGCCGGCTGCGTGGAGAAGCTCGCGGGGATGTTCGCCCTGGCGGTCGCGGACTTCCGCCAGCGCCGGCTGCTCCTCGCCCGCGACCGCGTCGGCAAGAAGCCGCTCTTCCTCGCCGATGACGGCCGGCGGATCGGCTTCGCCTCGGAGCTCAAGTCGCTCCTCGCCGGCGGCCTCGTCGAGCCGGAGGTCGATCCCGAGGCGCTCGACCTCTATCTCGCCTACGGCTACGTGCCGGCGCCGTGGACCGTCTTCCGCGGCGCGGCGAAGCTGCCGGCCGGCCACCTCGCCGTGGTCGACCAGCGCGGCGCGCGGATCGAGCGCTATTGGGACGTGCCGGCCGACGTGGCGCCGGACCTCGGCCCCGCCGCCGACGAGCGGCTGACCCTGGAGCTCGAGGGTCTCCTCGCCACCGCCGTGCGCGACCGCCTGGAGAGCGACGTGCCGCTGGGCGCGTTCCTCTCCGGCGGCATCGACTCCGGGACCATCGTGTCGCTGATGAGCGAGGCGATGGACGCGCCGGTGCGCACCCACACGGTGGGCTTCGCCGACCGCGCCACCGACGAGCGGGAGGACGCCGCGGCGGTGGCCCGGGCGCTCGGCACCGATCATGTGGCGACCGAGGTGCGGCCCGACCTCGCGGAGGTGCTGCCGCGGATCGCCTGGCACCTCGACGAGCCGTTCGCCGATCCGTCGGCGGTGCCCACCTGGTACGTCTCGCGCGAGACCCGGCGGCGGGTGACGGTGGCGCTGTCCGGGGACGGCGGCGACGAGCTCTTCGCCGGCTATGGCGAGAAGTACCGCATGCACCTGGCGGAGGAGCGGCTGCGCGGCGTCCTGCCCGGAGCGCTCCGGCGCGGCCTCTTCCCGGCCCTCGGCCGGAGCTGGCCGCGCTCGCCGCGGCTGCCGCGGGCGCTGCGGCTGGGCGGGCTCTTCCGCAACCTGGCGGTGGAGGCGCCGGGCTCCTACGACTTCGACCGCCGGCTGATTCCGCCCCACCTGGAGGAGCGCCTCTTCGGCGAGTCGCTGCGGGAGAGGCGGCGGCGCTTCGATCCCTTCGCCGCCATCGCGCCGCACCTCGCCAACGCGCCCCGCGAGCCGCTCGCCCGGGCGCTCTATCTCGATCTCAAGACCTGGCTGGCGGACGACGGCCTGGTCAAGGTGGATCGCATGAGCATGGCCCACGCCCTCGAGGTGCGCTGCCCGCTGCTCGACCACCGGATCATCGAGTTCGCCGCCCGCCTGCCCGCGCGGCTGAAGCTCTCCGGCGGCGTCACCAAGCTCCTGCTGCGCCGGGTGGCCGCGCGGCGGCTGCCGGCGAAGATCCTGGAGCGCCCGAAGCGTGGCTTCGCGCCGCCGGTCTCGCGCTGGCTGCGCGAGGACCTGCGGGACTTCTCGCGCGACCTGCTGCTGGCTCCGGACGCCTTCGGCCGCGGCCTCTTCGCGCGCCGCGAGGTCGAGCGCCTGCTCGACGACCACGCCGGGTGCCGGCTGGAGGCGGGCTGGGCGCTGTGGACGCTGCTGATGCTGGAGGTCTGGGGGCGGGAGGTGGCGCGGCCGGCGTCCATCCCGCTGACCGCCGCGATGGCTCCGGGGGAGGCTCCATATGCCGTCGGCGTTTGATCCGGAGATCCGGCCGAAGCTGCGGGTGCTGCTGTTCAGCACGGTGTTCCCCAACGCCGCGCAGCCACACCACGGCGTCTTCGTGCGCGAGCGCCTGCGGGGTTTCCCCTCGGACATCGAGGTCAGCGTGGTGGCGCCCACCCCCTGGTTCCCGCTGATCTCCGGCCTGCGGCCCGGCTTCCGGCCGGCGGTGCCGCGCGAGGAGTCGCAGGACGGGATCCCGGTGCTCCATCCGGGTTTCCTCTCGATCCCCGGCGTCCTCAAGTGCCTGGACGGAATCCTGATGTTCCTGTCGACGCTGCCGGCCCTGCTGCGGCTGCGCCGCGAGTTCCGCTTCGAGGTGATCGATGCCCATTTCGCCTACCCGGAAGGGCTCGCGGCCGTGCTGGCGGGGATGGTCCTGCGCGTGCCGGTGACGATCACGCTGCGGGGGACGCTGCCGCTGATCGCCCGCTTCCGTCTGCGCCGGCCGCAGCTCCGTTTCGCCCTGCGCCGGGCCGCCCGCGTGATCGCCGTCGCCGAGTCGCTGAAGCGCGACGCCGTGGCGCTGGGCATCCCGGCGGAGAAGGTGCGGGTGATCGAGAACGGGATCGACGCGGCGGTCTTCCACCCGGCCGACCGGACCGAGGCGCGCCGCGCGCTGGGCCTGCCGAAGTACGGCCCGCTCCTCGTCTCGGTGGGGACGCTCGCCCCGCGCAAGGGCTTCCACCTGGTGATGGAGGCGATGGCGAAGCTGCGGAAATCCTGGCCGACGCTGCGTTTCGCCATCGTCGGCGGCGACGGCGCCGAGGGGGCGATGGAGGTCGAGCTGCGGGCGATCGCCGAGCGGCTGAAGATCGAGGACCAGGTGATCTTCGCCGGCCCCCGCGAGAGCGGCGAGCTGGCCGCCTGGTACGGCGCCGCCGACCTCTTCGTGCTGGCCAGCGCTCACGAGGGGTGCCCCAACGTGGTGCTGGAGGCGCTCGCCTGCGGCACGCCGGTGGTGGCGACGCCGGTGGGGAACGTCCCCGATCTGCTGAGCTCGCCGGAGGTCGGCCTGCTGGTCGAGCGCACGGCCGGAGCGATCGCCGCCGGCATCGACGAGGCCCTGCGCCGCGCCTGGGACCGCGACCGGGTGCGCGCCCGCGTCGCCGCGCGGACCTGGAGCGTGGTGGGGCGCGAGCAGGCGGAAGAGTTGCAAGCGGCCGTGGGGTGCGCCTCGCGCATGTTGCAGCCCGAAGGCGCGCAAAGCGCGCCCTACGGCTCCGCGGAGGAAGTGACGCCGTGAAGATCCTCTACCACCATCGCACCCGCGCCGGCGACGCGCAGGGAATCCACATCGCCGAGATCCAGCGCGCCTTCCGCCTGCGCGGCCACGAGGTGCGCGAGGTGGCGCTGGTCGAGGCCGGCGCCGAGGCCCGGGCGGACGCCGAGGGGGGCGAGGCCCGCGGGCTCGCCGGGCTCGCCTCGCGCGCCGCCGCCCGCATGCCGGCCGCCGTCAAGGAGTCGCTGGAGCTCGCCTACAACGCCGTCGCCTACCGGCGGCTGTCGCGGGCGATCCGCGACTTCCGGCCCGACTTCGTCTACGAGCGCTACGCGGCCAACACTTTCGCCGGGCTCGCCGCGGCCCGCCGCCACGGCGTTCCCTTCGTGCTGGAGGTCAACTCGCCGCTGGCGCGGGAGAAGGCCGAGCACGACGGCCTCGCCTTCCGCGGCGTCACGCGCGGCATCGAGCGCCGGCTCTGTTCCCGGGCGGACGTGACGATCGCCGTCACCCGCGTGCTCGCCGGCATCCTCGAGTCCGACGGGGTGCCCGCGGGGAAGATCGTGGTGATGCCCAACGGCGTCCGCAGCGAGTTCGGCACGAACGGGGACGGCGAATCCTTCCGCCGCAAGCTGGGGATTCCGGCCGGCGCGACGGTCGCCGGCTTCGTCGGCTGGTTCCGCGCCTGGCACGGTCTCGAGCGGCTGATGGAGGTGGCGGCCTCTCCGGAGTGGCGGCAGGCGGGCATCCACCTGGTGCTGGCCGGGGACGGCCCCGCGATGCCGGCCCTGCGCGAGATGCGCGACGCCTCGCCCGACCTCCAGCGGCGGGTGGCGCTCTGCGGCCCGGTGCCGCGCGGGGAGATCGAGCCGGCGCTGGCGGCCTTCGACGTGGCCGTGCAGCCGGCGGTCACCTCCTACGCCTGCCCGATGAAGATCCTGGAGTACATGGCCGCCCGCCGCGCCATCGTCGCGCCGGGCTCGGCCAACGTCCGCGAGCTGCTGACCCACGGCGAGACGGCGCTGCTCTGCCCCGGCGACGCGAATCCCGCCGCCGCCGACCTGAGCGCCGCCGTGCTCGCCCTGGCGCGCGATCCGGAGCTGCGGGCGCGCCTGGGCCGCGCCGCCCGCGCCGAGCTCCTGGAGCGGGGCTACCTGTGGGAGGAGAACGCGCGCCGCGTCGAAGAGCTGGTGACGGAAGCGCGGAGGCGGCCCGCCGCCGCCGTCGTGCCCAACCGGGAGGTGACATCTTGCTGAACGCTTTCTCCGTCGACGTCGAGGACTACTTCCAGGTCGGGGCCTTCGAGCGCGCCATCCCCCGCGATTCTTGGGGGACGTTCGAGCCCCGGGTGGAGCGCAACACGCGGCGGCTGCTGGAGCTCTGCGACGAGCACGGGGTCCGCGGCACCTTCTTCACGCTCGGCTGGGTGGCCGAGCGCTGGCCGGACCTGGTGCGCGAGATCCGCGACGCCGGCCACGAGCTGGGCACCCACGGCCAGGACCACCGCCGGGTCACGGCGATGACACCGGCGCAGTTCCGCGAGGACCTCCGCCGCTCCAGGCAGACCATCGAGGAGGTGGCCGGGGTCGAGGTCATCGGCTACCGCGCCCCGAACTACTCGATCGTGCGCGAGACGTTGTGGGCGGTCGACATCCTGGTCGAGGAGGGGTTCGCCTACGACTCGAGCATCTTCCCCATCCATCACGACCACTACGGCATCCCCGACTTCCCGCGCTTCCCGCGCCCGGTGCGCGGCGAGAACGGCGCCGCCATCCAGGAGCTCCCGATCTCGACGATCCGCGTCGGCCGCACCAACCTGCCGTTCGTCGGCGGCGGCTACCTGCGCCATTTCCCGATGTCGTTCATCCGCTGGGGCATGCGCTGGCTCAACGAGCGCGAGCGGCGGCCCGCCGTCGTCTACATCCACCCCTGGGAGCTGGACCCGGGCCAGCCGGTCCAGCCCGTGGGAGCCCTGACCCGTCTGCGCCACTACCGCAACCTCGACCTCACCGAGGGGCGGCTGGCCCGGCTGTTCTCCGAGTACACCTTCACGACCTGCCGGGAGATTCTGGGCCTATGAGGAAGGGAGAATGACCGCCGAGCCCCTCGCCTTCACCGGCGTCGAGCCCGAGGCCGCGCCGCGGCTGACCGCCGTCTCCGTGCCCGCGCCCTCGACGGTGGCCGTCGAGACCCTGCGCGCCCACCGCGAGGCCGAGTGGGACCGCTACGTGCGGAGCGCCCCCGGCGGCACCTTCTTCCACCAGCTCGGCTGGCGCTGGCTGGTCGAGCGGACCTTCGGCCACCGCGCCCACTACCTCACCGCCCTGCGCGACGGCCGCATCGTGGGCGTCCTGCCGCTGTTCGAGCTGAAGAGCCTGCTCTTCGGCCACTCGCTGGTGTCGATCCCGTTTGCGATCGGCGGCGGCATCGTCTCGGAGAAGGCGGAGATGGCCGACGACGGCGAGGCGGCCCGCGCCCTGCTCGCCCACGCCAAGGAGCTCGCCCGCGAGCTGAACGTCGATTACCTGGAGCTGCGCTCGGAGACCCGGCTCGACGATCCCGAGCTGGTGAACAAGGACCTCTACGTCACCTTCCGGGCCGATCTCGACCTCGGCGAGGAGGGGCTGCTCAAGCGGATGGAGCGCAAGCGGCGGCAGATGATGAGCTACGTCGCCAAGGCCCCGTTCGAGCACCGCGTCGCCGGCATCGAGGAGCTGCCGCTGTTCTACCGGATGTTCTGCGAGAGCATGCGCCACCACGGCACGCCGGTCTACCCGAAGCTCTTCCTGCGCGAGATCCTCGACCGTCATCCGGCGAGCACCAATCTCTTCTTCGTCTACCACGAGGGGAGGCCGGTCGCGGGCGTGCTCAACCTCCTCTTCCGCGACGTGCTGATGCCCTTCTACGCCGGCGCCGACCGCACCGAGCGCCCACGTGGGGTCGACGACTACCTCTATCTCGCCATCATGCGGTGGGGGCGGGAGAACGGCTTCCGCACCTTCGACTTCGGCCGCAGCAAGCGTGGGACCGGGGCTCACAAGTTCAAGTCCCGCTGGGGCATGGACGAGGTGCCGCTCGGCTACCAGTACTACCTGGTCAAGGCCCGCGAGCTGCCGAACGTCAGCCCCGCGAACCCGAAATACCAGCGCGCCATCGGTCTCTGGCAGAAGCTGCCGCTGCCGCTGACGCGGCTGATCGGACCGTCGGTCGTCAAGCGGGTGCCCTGAAGGTCTCCTCATGGACGTGGACGTGAGCATCGTCGTTCCGCTGTACAACGAGGAGGAGAGCGTCGGCGCTCTCTACGACGAGGTGCGCGCCGCCGCCGACCGGCTGGGGCGCAGGTGGGAGTTGCTGCTGGTCGACGACGGCAGCACCGACGCCACGGCGGCGCGGCTGCGCGAGATCTGCGACGGCGACCCCCGCGTCCGGGTGGTCCGCTTCCGCCGCAACTACGGCCAGACCGCGGCCCTCCAGGCCGGCTTCGACCACGCCCGCGGGCAGGTCGTCATCACCCTCGACGGCGACCTCCAGAACGATCCCAGCGACTTCGGGCTGCTCCTCGCCACCCTCGACGAGGGGTACGACGTGGTCTCCGGCTGGCGGCGGGACCGCCAGGACAAGATGCTCTCCCGCCGCGTTCCCTCGCTGGTGGCCAACTGGCTGATCGGCGCCCTGACCGGCGTCGACATCCATGACAACGGCTGCACGCTCAAGGCCTACCGGGCGGACGTGGTCAAGCGTACCCGCCTCTACGCCGAGATGCACCGCTTCCTGGCCCCGATGATGTCGCTCTCCGGCTCGCGCTGGCGGGAGGTGGTGGTCAACCACCGCGCCCGCCGCTTCGGCCGCAGCAAGTACGGCATCTCGCGCATCTGGAAGGTGTTTCTCGACCTGCTGACGATCAAGATGCTGCTCGGCTTCACCACGCGGCCGGCCAAGTGGTTCGCGCTGCTCTCCGCCCCCTTCCTGGCCGGCATGCTGCTGGCGCTCGCCGCCAGCGTCTACATCCAGCTCACCCTGCCGGCGGGAGAGAGGTACCCGCTCGTCTTCCCTTCGATCACCATCCTCTGCGCCTTCGCCTTCGCGCACCTGGTGATCCTCGGCGTCTTCTCCGAGCTGGTGGTCCGCATGGGGGACTTCCGGCCCACCGAGACCGCGCTCTCCTTGCTGCAACCGGGGGGACTCCAGTCATGAGAACGGAACGGCGGCGGGCGGATCCCGACGTCTCGATCGTGGTGCCGGTCGTCGAGCGCCACGGCGATCTGGAGCAGCTCTACCGCGAGTTCGCGGCGGAGCTGGCGCGGCTGGGCCGGACGGCGGAGTTCATCTTCGTCGTCGACGAGCACCTGCGCGGCGCCGTGCCCGCCCTGCAGGAGATCCAGGGCAGCGCCGGCCAGGAGGTGGCGATCGTGCTGCTCGGCGGCCCGTTCGGCGAGTCGGCGGCGCTGACCACCGGCTTCGCCCGGGCGCGCGGCGCGCGCATCGTCACGCTCGCCTCCTACTTCCAGGTCGAGCCCTCCGGCCTCGGTCCCGCGCTCCAGGCGGTCGACGATGGCGCCGACCTGGTGATCGGCCGGCGTCATCCGCGCATCGACTCGCATTTCAATCGCTTGCAGTCGCGGCTCTTCCACGGCATCGTCCACTCGCTGACGCGCACCGACTTCCACGACGTGAGCTGCGGCTTCAAGGTGATGAAGCGGCGGGTGGCGCGCGAGCTCAGCCTCTACGGCGGGCTCCACCGCTTCATCCCGCTGCTGGCGCTCCAGCGCGGCTTCACCGTGCGCGAGATCGCCGTGCCGCAGCGTCAGGAGGACCGTGCCACCCGTTATTACGGCACCCCGACCTATCTCGGGCGGCTGCTCGACATTCTCAACATTTTTTTCCTCACCAAGTTCACCCGCACGCCGCTGCGCTTCTTCGGCCTGCTGGGAGCGGGCCTCTTTGCCGGTGGCTTCCTGATCGATCTCATCGTGGCGGTCGAGAAGCTGCTCTTCGCGACCGGATTGTCGGACCGCGCGATGCTGCTGTTCGGCGTGCTGCTCATGGTGCTCGGCGTGCAGACGCTGTCGCTGGGGCTGATCGGAGAGATCATCATCTTCACCCATGCCCGCAACGTCCGCGACTACAAGGTGGCGGAGGTGATCCGGAGCCCGTCCCGTCCGGAGGCGGTGCCCGGCCTCGACGACACGAACGTGGTCTCCGCGAGCCTCGACGACACGGGCGTCGGCGGCGTTCTGCAGGCGTCCTGAAGATTTCTGAACGGAAAGGGGAGAGCCACGCGTGTGCGGGATCTGCGGTGAGTGGAGTCTCCAGGGCGCCGACCCCCAGGCGCTCGAGCGGATGAACGACGCCCTGGTCCACCGCGGCCCCGACGATCAGGGCGCCGTGCTGCTCGGCGAGGCGGGGCTCGCCATGCGCCGGCTGTCGATCATCGATCTCGCCCGCGGCCACCAGCCGATCGGCAACGAGGACGGCAGCGTCTGGATCGTCTGCAACGGCGAGATCTACAACCACCGCGAGCTGCGGCGCAACCTGCTCGCCCGCGGCCACTTCTTCAAGACCGACAGCGACACCGAGGTGATCCTCCATCTTTACGAGGACCGCGGCGAGCGCGTCGTCGACGAGCTGCGCGGCATGTTCGCCTTCGCCCTCTGGGACACCCGGCGGCGCAAGCTCCTGCTGGCGCGCGACCGCTTCGGCCAGAAGCCGCTGTTCTGGCGCTTCGACGGCCGCCGCTTCCTGTTCGCCTCCGAGATCAAGGCGATTCTTGCCGCCGGCGCGGCCAACGCCTCCGGCGCCTCGCGGCCCGAGCTCGACCTGCGCTCGCTCGACGACTACCTGACCCTGCGCTTCATCCCCAGCCCGCGCACCCTGTTCCAGGGCATCCGCAAGCTGCCGCCGGCTCACCTGCTGGTGCTCGACGCTTCCGACATCGAGCCGCCGCGGATGGGGAATCTCTCGCCCGCGCCCACGCTCGAGGTCCGCCGCTACTGGAACCTGCGCTACGTCCCCAAGCGCGGCGACCGCGAGGCCGAGCTGGTCGAGGAGGCACGCGACCGCATCCGCGAGGCGGTCGAATCCCACCTGCTCTCCGACGTTCCCGTGGGGGCCTATCTCTCGGGCGGCATGGACTCGAGCCTGGTGGTGGCGATGATGGCCGAGCTGCGCGACCAGCCGGTGAAGACTTTCGCCGTCGGCGTCGAGGACCAGGACTTCAACGAGCTGCCCTACGCCCGCGTCGTCGCCAAGCACTGCGGCACCGAGCATCACGAGGACGTGGTCTGGCCCGACATGGTCCAGCTCCTGCCGTCGATGGTCTACCACCTCGACGAGCCGTCGGACCCGATCGCCGCCTGCATGTACCAGGCGGCCTCCCTCGCCTCCCGGCACGTGAAGGTGGTGCTCACCGGCGACGGCGGCGACGAGATCTTCGCCGGCTACGACCGCTACTTCGGCTTCCGTTGGGTGAACCTCTACGCCGCCCTGCCCGAAAGCGTGCGGCGCTACCTGCTGGGCCCGGCCCTCCACGCCCTGCGCGACAGCTCCTCCTACAAGAACCTGACGCAGAAGGCGCGCTGGGTGCACGACCTCTCCTTCCACGAGGGGGGCCGGCGCTACGCGCAGGCGACGGCGTTCTTCCGCTTCGGCCAGGAGGGGAAGGGCGGCCTCTACGCGCCTGACGTGGTGGCCCAACTGGCCGAGCACGATCCCATGGCGTCGGTGGTGCGCGGGTTCGACGAGGCCGAGGCGCGCAACGACCTCGACCGCATGCTCCAGGCCGACATCTCCACCCGCATGACCGAGCACTCGCTGATGCTCTCCGACCGAATGTCCATGGCCCGCGGCCTCGAGGCCCGCTCCCCCTTCCTCGATCACCGGCTGGCCGAGTTCGTGGCCTCGCTGCCGGCGAGCCTCAAGATGCGCGGCAGCACCCTCAAATACCTGCTGCGCCGGGTGGCGGCTCCGTACCTGCCGGAGTCGATCCTCAGGCGGCCCAAGCAGGGGTTCATGTTCCCGCTCGGCTACTGGATGAAGGGGCCGCTGCTGCCCGTGCTCCAGCACCTGCTCGCCAACTCGCGGCTGGTGGAGGAGGGGATCTTCCGGCGCGAGCCGATCGAGCGGCTGGTCGCCGAGCACGTCGCCCACAAGGCCGACCATCACGTGCGGCTCTGGATGATCCTCAACGTCGAG
>DASWRX010000098.1:0-26027 GCA_036402955.1 Thermoanaerobaculia bacterium | reverse complement strand
CCGCCCCTGTTCCTCACCTCGGACCAGTGCGTCGGCTGCCACGCCGCGGGCTCGACCGGCCTGCACTTCGACATGACGGTCCAGCCGGCGGGCCAGCCCGCCTTCACCCAGCTCCTGAACCTCGCTCCCTACGGCGAGTGGCGGGGCTCGCCCATGGGTCTCGCCGGACGCGATCCCATCTTCTTCTCCCAGCTCGAGACGGAGCAGACCGCCCACCCCGCGCTCGCCAGGCTGGCGCCGGACCTCTGCCTCCACTGCCACGGCGTGATGGGACAGCGGCAGTTCTGCATGGATCAGTTCAAGGGCGACCCGAAGCAGGCCAACGCGGTCTGCAACAACACGGACCTCCTGGGTCTCGATGAGAATTCGCAGCCGATCGTGCCGCGGCGGCTGTTCTCCCGCGAGCTGTTGCAGGCGGTCCCGTTCCAGGCCACGACGGAGCGGCAGCAGCAGGACGCGAGGTACGGCGGCCTCGGCCGCGACGGCGTCTCCTGCACCACCTGCCACCACGTGGACGTGGACGAGAAGGCGCCGGTCGGCAATACCTTCACGGGGGATTTCAAGGTGGGCGCGCCGGACGCGATCCAGGGGCCGTTCGAGGGCCCGCAGCAGGTGCCGATGAACCACACGCTGGGAGCGAACCCGGTGGAGTACCCGCTGGTGCTGTCGTCCAAGGTCTGCGGGAGCTGCCACAGCGTGGTGCTGCCGGTGTTCGACGGCGACAAGCCCTGGGTGCGGCCGGGGACGAGGAAGCCGGAGATCATCATCGAGCAGGCCACCTATCCGGAGTGGGTGTTCAGCGACTTCCGGGACGGCGGCCCCACCCCCCGGTCGTGCCAGAGCTGCCACATGGCGACCAGCTATCCGGGCCTGCCGGGGACGCTGACCACCAAGATCGCCTCGATCCAGGAGGCGAGCAACATGCCGCAGACGGAGAACCGGCAGCCGCAGTCGGCGATCGATCTCAAAGCCCGCTCGCCGTTCGGCCGCCACGCGCTGGTGGGCCTCAACGTCTTCTTCAACCAGTTCGCCCAGCAGTTCCCGGACATCCTCGGCATCCGCATCCAGGACCCGATGCTGGGCGGCCGGGGCGTGGCGCCGCTCACCACGACGTTCAACTCGATGATCCAGCAGGCGGACACCGGCACGGCCACGGCGGCGGTCACCAGCGTCCGGACTTCCGGGGACCGGCTGGTGGCCGAGGTGCGGGTGGAGAACCTGGCGGGACACAAGTTCCCGTCGGGCGTGGGCTTCCGCCGCGCGTTCCTGACCTTCGAGGTGCTGGACGCCGGCGGCAAGGATCTCTGGGTCTCGGGCCGCACCACGCCCACGGGCGTGCTGGTCGGCCCGGACGGCACGCCGATCGCCGGCGAATTCATGTGGCAGAGCGAGTGCCGGCCGGAGACCAAGGCGGAGCAGACGTTCCAGCCGCACTACCGGACCGTCACCCGCCAGGACCAGGCGCAGGTCTACCAGGAGCTGATCCGGAACCCCCGCGGCCGGCTGACCACGAGCTTCCTGTCGCTGGCCGACGTGGTCAAGGACAACCGCCTGCTCCCCCGCGGCTGGACCCCCAGCGTGGAGCTGGCGCGGCGCGAGGGGCTGGGGAGCGCCAAGCTCTCCGCCGAGGCCCTGACGCGGCGGGTGCTGCCCGATCTGCCGGACGGCCACGGCGGCGAGGTCCACGATCCGTGGTACGAGCCGAAGTCGAAGAAGGGCGGTCTGGGCGGCGGCGGGGACACGCTGACCTACGCCGTTCCTCTCGCCGAGCTCAAGGGCGTGCCGGCGAGCGTGCGGGTGACGCTCTACTATCAGTCGATCCCGCCGTCCTATCTCCAGGACCGCTTCTGCTCGACGCCCACGCAGCCGGACACGGCGCGCCTGTTCTTCGTGGCGGGCCACACCAACCTCGACAGCACGCGGGCCGAGGGGTGGAAGCTGCAGGTGGTGTCGAGCGGCGCGGTGGCGGTGGGAGAAAAGTCCGCGGCGATGGGAGATCGCAGGTAGCCCCGCAGAACGACCATGGGGCGGGCTTTCGATATACTCGCCCGCCTCATGGAACGCCTCCGGCCCCTTCTGCTGCTGACTTTCCTCTCCATAATCCTCTCCACGATCCCTTCGATCGCGCCGGCCCACGGCGAGGTCAAGGGGCCGCTCGGCGCGGCGCTCGACCGCTACGTGAGCGAGCTCGCCGGCTACGGCTACTCAGGGTCGGTCCTGGTGGCGCAGCACGGCGAGGTGGTGCTCGACAAGGGGTACGGCCTGGCCGACCAGGCCCACAACGTGCCGTTCACCGCCGACACCCTGTTCGACATCGCCTCGATCAGCAAGCCGTTCACGGCGGCGGCGGTGCTGCGGCTGGAGATGCGGGGCAAGCTCAAGGTGGAGGACAAGATCTCGCGCTTCTTCCCGGAAGCCCCTCCCGACAAGGCGGGGATCACCCTCCACCAGTTGCTGAGCCACACCTCCGGCCTCCCCGAGATCATCGGCGAGGAGTATGACCCGCTGACGCGGAAGGCGTTCCTCCAGTGGGTCTTCGCGGCCAGGCTGGTCCATCCGCCGGGCGGCCGCTTCCTGTACTCCAACGTCGGCTACAGCCTGCTGGCGGCGGTGGTGGAGGTCGCGACCGGCCGCCCGTTCGGCGAGGTCCTGCGCGGCGAGGTGTTCCTGCCGGCCGGCATGCGCCACAGCGGCTACCTGCCGGACGCGGCGGACCGCGCGCGACTCGCTCACGGCTACACGGGAGAGGGGGACTGGGGAACGTCGCTCGACCATCCGCACGCGCCGGACGGCCCGTGGTGGAACCTGCGCGGCAACGGCGGAGTCCTCACCACGACGGGCGATCTCTACCGCTGGCACCTGGCCCTGCAGGGCAACACGGTGCTGTCCGCCGCCGAGCGGGAGAAATACGAGCGGCCGAACGTGCGCGAGGGCAAGGGGCCGTTCCCGCAGTACGCCTACGGCTGGTCGGTCTCGAAGAGCCCCAGCGGCCACAAGCAGCTCTCGCACGTGGGGGGCAACGGGGTGTTCCTCTCGGACTACCGCCGCTACCCGGAAGACGGCGCGGTGATCGCCATCACCTCCAACACGGCCGGCTATTCCTCGATCGCGATCGCCGATCAGCTCG
Organism: Thermoanaerobaculia bacterium; assembly: GCA_036402955.1. Lineage (GTDB taxonomy): Bacteria > Acidobacteriota > Thermoanaerobaculia > Multivoradales > UBA5704 > DATARR01. Next base: position 22,900 of record DASWRX010000098.1, on the reverse strand, counting down.
AGCTGCGCCTGTTCGGCCAGCCCTCGGCGGAGCCGCCGAAGACGGCGCCGGGTTCCGAGGCTGATCTGCGGCGCTGCGCCGGCACCTACTCGCTGCCGTCGGGCGAGCGTCTCGCGGTCGCCGCCGAGCGGAGCCGGCTGTCCATCACGCCGGACGGCCGCGACGGCCTCACGCTCCTCTCGGGCAGGCCGGGAGAGGACCGGCGCCGGCGCTTCGCCGAGCGCGAGCGGGAGGTCACCGAGGCGATGGCGGCGGCGTTGCGCGGGGACCTCGGGCCCACCGCCGACATCCTCGTCGATGCCATGGACGGCGCCAGGCGCTGGCGCGCCGCCATGGCCACGACCGAGGCCCGGCTCGGGCCCTGGAAGGGGGCCACGGTGCTCGGCACGCGCAGCATCGGCGGCCTCGTGGTGACCCACGCGCGCCTCACCTTCGCGAAGGGCACGCGCGTGCTCGACGTGGCCTGGACGGGCCCGACCGCCGATCATCTGTCGGTGGGCCGCGGCCTGTGGCCGACCTTCTTTCTCCCCGAAGGGCCCTCCCGCTTCGTCACCTACGAGGTCGGCACGGGAACCACCGTGCACCTGAGCTGCACGGGCAAGGGCGCGGACGTTCCCACCCTGCGCTTCGAGACCGGCGGCGGCGTGGTGACGGCGCGGCGGCAGCCGGGCTAGGCCGGCTTTGACTGGTGCACGGCGAAGGGTCCGCCCTGGGCGTCGAGGACCATGGCGATCTGGTCGCCGCCGGGGACCTCCATGGGGCCGTGCAGCACCTGCCCCCCGTGCTGGCGCACCGCCTCGACGGCGGCGTTCACGTCCGCCACCCGGGCGTAGTGGAGCCAGGCGGGCGGCCCCGGCATCTCGGCGGGCTTGTTGAAGATGCCGCCGAAGGTCTGCCCGCGACGCCCGAACATCTGATAGATGCCCATGGCCCCCATATCGTGGACCGAGGTCTTCTCCCAGCCGAAGAGGTCGGCGTAGAAGGCGAAGACCGCCTCGTAATCCGGGGTGGCGAGCTCGTGCCAGGAGAAATGGCCGACGGGCGGCATGCCCTCGGGCTCCGGGGTGGCGCTCTCGGGCTTGTAGGCGGCGATCATGGCGCCTTGCGGATCGGCGAGGACCGCGAACCGGCCGACGGTGGGGATGTCCCTGGGTGGCGCCATGATCTTGCCGCCCAGCTCCTGCGCCCGCGCGGCGGCGGCGTCCACGTCGGGCACGCCGACGTAGGCCAGCCAGTGGGGCTTGGCGCCGCCGGCGACCGCCTCGTCGGGCAGTTTCATGGTGCCGCCGATCGGCACGCCGCCGGCCGTCCACATGGTGTAGGACATTCCGTGGTCTTCCCAGAGCTGGGTTCCCCAGCCCACGACGGCGGTGTAGAAGGCCTTGGCGGCCTCCGGATCGGGGGTCATCAGGTCGTACCAGAAGAATCGGCCGCGGTCGCTTTCTCCAGACATCTCAACCTCCTTGGGGACGACGAAGTTTCCGCGCTCCGCATCATACGCCAACGCGGGCGGCCCAGGTCATCTTCAGGTCCGCCGTCCAGGTGTCTCCGCTCCTGCGGTACAATGAGCCTGAAGAGTCGTGGAAGAACGCGATCGGTCGTGACCTTCCGCGACGAGGAAGCGCCGTGAAACAAGCCCGAGCCCTGGTGAACCGAGCCGAAGCCGGGATCGCGGATCTGTACCGGGTCCCCGATCACGGCAAGGCCGAGCTGGTCGACGGAGATCTGGTACGGATGTCACCCACGGGAGGTGTGCCGGGGCGCGCGGCAGGCCGCATCTACCGCAGCCTGGACGATCACGAGCGGGAGGTCGGGGGCGGTTACGCCTTCCCCGACAACGTCGGCTTCCTCGTCGACCTCCCCGGCCGGCGCTCCTTCAGCCCGGACGCCGCGTTCTGGGTGGGCGAGCTTCCCTCCGGAGGGCAGTTCCTCACCGGAGCCCCCGTCTTCGCGGTCGAGGTGAGGAGCGAGAACGATTACGGCCCCGAGGCGGAGATGGCGCTGGCGAAGAAACGCGCGGACTACTTCGCCGCCGGCACTCTCGTCGTCTGGGACGTGGACGTGCTCCGCAGCGGCGAGATCCGGGCATATCGCTCCACCCGTCCCGAGCCGGACGTCTTCCGCCGCGGCCAGCGAGCCGACGCCGAGCCCGCCGTTCCCGGCTGGTCGATGCGGGTGGACGATCTGCTCCGGCCGCAGGCGTAGAGGCGCACCGCCCTTACGGCTTGCCCCGGCTCGGCACCCCCTCCGGCAGGGCCATCCCCCAGCGCCCCACGACGTTGCGCAGTTGGAGGAGCGGCCCGGTCATGAAGGTGGTGACCAGCGCCATCAGCACCATCATGGCGAAGATGCGCGGCGGCAGGATCCCCAGGTCGTAGCCGAGGTTCAGCACGATCAGCTCGACCAGGCCGCGGGTGTTCATCAGCGCGCCGAGGGAGAAGGAGTCCCCCCAGCTCATGCCCGTCCAGCGCGCCGCCGCCATGCTGCCGCCTAGCTTGCCGGCGATCGCAACCAGCACGAGCCCGGCGCAGACCAGCCATGACCACGCGTCGTCGAGCAGGCCGATCTGCGTGCGCAGGCCGGTGAAGGCGAAGAAGAGCGGCAGCAGCAGGACCGAGCTGAAGGTCTCCAGGCGCTCGCGGAGGAACTGGCGCAGCCCCAGCTCCGGCGGCATGCAGACGCCGGCCAGGAAGGCGCCGAACAGCGCGTGGATGCCGATCATCTCCGTGCACAGCGCCGAGGCGAAGACGAACGAGAAGATGGCGGCCAGGAACCACACGCTCCCGGTCTGCTCCTCGGGGAGCACCCGGACCATCCGGCTCACCCACGGCTTGACGACGAAGAGCATCGCGGCGATGAACAGCAGGGTGAGGACGATGGTCAGCAGGGAGCCCGTGAGACCGTCGGACTTCACGATCGCGACCACCACCGCCAGCAGGCACCAGGCGGTGACGTCGTCCACCGCCGCGCACGCCAGCGACGTGCTGCCGAGATACGACCGGGTCATCCGCCGCTCCTCGAGGATGCGCGCCAGCACCGGGAAGGCGGTGATGCTCATCGCCACGCCCAGGAACAGGGCGAAGGCGCTGAACGGAATGCCGGCCGGCGCCAGGGAACGGTAGATCAGCAGCGCCGAGCCGGTCCCGAGGAAGAACGGCACGATGATGCTGGCGTGGCTGACCAGCACCGCCGCGTCCGCCTTGCTGCGGAGATGGTTGACGTCCAGCTCGATGCCGACGACGAACATGAAGAGGATGACCCCCACCTGGCTGAGCATCTGCAGCGCGCCCATCGACGAGGCCGGAAACAGGAACGCCTGCGCCCGCGGCGCCACCATCCCCAGCAGCGAGGGGCCGAGGAGAATGCCGGCGATCATCTCGCCGATGACGGGAGGCTGCCGGATCTTGAGGAAGAGGCTGCCGAGGATCCTGGCGGCGGCCACGATGATGACGACCTGCAGCAGCAGGATGCTCAACGGGCTCCTGACGTTCTGGAGCAGGGTCCGGGCGATCGTCCCTCCGGCGGCTTTGGCTTTCGCCGGCCCGGCTCCCGGGTGCGCCGCGGCGGCGGCCACGGCCGGCCGCGCGCTCTCCGCGTCCGGCCGCAATTGCGAGCCGAAGCTCAGGATGGCGTAGATCCCCGTACCGAAGAGAAGGAGAACGGCGAGATAGAACGCGAGGTTCTTCGACATCGACAAACCCCCCAATCATCAGAGTACAACATGAGATTTCAACGGCATAGAAGTGCCGTAAAGGGGGCCGGACCGGGACAAAGGGGGGATCAGCGGCGGTGTTGGTGGTGAGCGCGGGCGAGGAAGATGGCGTGGTTCTTCCCCTTGCCGCCGCCGCGGGCGGGGACCCGCTCGGTCCACGCCTCGAAGCCGGCGCGCCGGAGCCGCTTCTCGAACGCCGGCGACGGGGAGGAGGACCAGAACGCCACCACTCCGCCGTCCGTCAGGCTCCACGACAACCGCTCCAGGCCGTCCCTGGTGTAGAGGCCGCCGTTGGTGCGCAGGGTGAGCGCCTCGGGACCGTTGTCGACGTCGAGGAGGATGGCGTCGAACCGCTCACGGCCGTCGAGGAGGTTGCGCACGTCGGCCAGGACGACCTCGACCCGGCCGTCGTCGAGCGGGCGGCCGGCGAGGCCGCCCAGCAGGCGCCGGTTCCACTCCAGCAGGGAAGCGAAGACCTCGCAGACCACCACCTTCCCCCCCGGCGGCAGATGGTCGAGCGCGGCGCGCAGGGTGTACCCGAAGCCGAGCCCGCCGACGAGCACGCGCGGCGCCTTCTTGCGGGCGATCGCCGCCGCGGCCAGGCGCGCCAGGTCCTCCTCCGAGCCGTGCACGCGGCTGGTCATCAGCTCCACGCCGTCGACGATCAGGTGGTAGACGCCGTCCCGGCGGGTGAGCACCAGCTCGTCCCCCTCGGGCGTCCGCTCCCTGGCCAGCGTCTCGATCGGTTTCATGGTCGGTCTCCGGACCGTCTCCAGCCGGACGGCTATACTTTCACAGCCGTCCAAAGGAGGCTCGTCAATCATGTGGAATCTCACTGTCCCCTGGTGGGAGCTGATCGTCCGCTCCGCCCTGGTCTATCTGTTCATGATCGTGATCCTGCGGCTCACCGGCAAGCGCCAGGTGGGGCAGCTCGCGCCGTTCGATCTCGTCCTGCTCCTGGTCCTCTCGAACGCCGTCCAGAACTCGATGAACGGCGGCGACAACTCGGTGATCGGCGGGCTCATCTCGGCGACGACCCTGATCGCGCTGAACTACGGGGTGGGCATCGCCACCTTCCGCAGCAAACGGCTGGAACAGCTGATCGAGGGACGGCCCGAGGTCCTGATCCACAACGGCAAGCTGTACGAGGAGGTCCTCACCCGCGCCCAGCTCACCCGCCACGAGGTCAACGCGGCCCTGCGGCAGGCGGGGTGCTCCTGCGTCGAGGAGGTCCACTCCGCCATCCTCGAGAACAACGGCTCGATCTCGGTCACCCTGAAAGGGAAGGCGCCGGGCTAGGAGGAGGGGGAGGGGAGAACACGGACGGGCACGGACGGTCAGGGACTGTCACGGAGGGGAAGACGCCCTTCGTCCTTGTGTGTCCTTGTTCGTCCGTGTTAGTCCGTGTGCGTCCGTGTTCCCGCTCAGTGGTGCTCGGCCGGAGCGTCTTTCGGCCGGGCGTTCGGGTTGGACTGGCCGTGGTGGCAGGTGTTGCAGCCCACGTACGAATCCTGGTCCATGCCGGGGATCGTCTTGATGTACTTCTCGTTGATGTCCCGGGTCATTGTCACCATGCCCCGCGCGGTCTTCTTCTCTTCCTTGTCGTCGCTGGCGAAGTTCTCCGTGTCGTGGCACTTCTTGCAGTTGGTGCCCAGGGCGTGGCTGAAGCCCTCCATGGTGTCCAGAAAGCGTCCCGCGGGGACCCCCTTGAGCACGCGGACGTTCTTGAACACCGTCTCGGCCGGCTCGTTCTCGTGCCCCGCGATCATCTTTCGCATCGGATTGGGACGCGCGGGCTCCTTGGAGCCGGCGGCCGGCTTCGATTCCGGCGCCGGCGTGGGCGCCGCGGCCGGGGGTTGCTGCTCGGCCTCGTGGGACGGCATCGGGGCGGGAGTCTGAGGTGCCTGGGGGGCCGACAGGGCGTGGGCGGCGTTCAGCCCGGCGACCAGCACGCCACCGGCGATCAGCTTGGGAAACACTACACGCATGGACGATCTCCTCCTTGAAAGGGCGCACAGTTTACCGCAGGCACCACGAGGCCCGCGCTGGGTGGTGAGTCACCCTGGCCGCGATTTTCGTTCTCGGGCGGGAGGGCCGCCGGGAGGTTCAGCCGTCCGGGAGAGCGGCCAGGGCCGCGAGCACCTGCCGCGCCGAGTCGTAGCGGTCGTCCGGCTCCTTGGCCAGCAGCTTCGACAGCAGCTCCAGCCAGGCGAGGGGAAGGCCGGAGCGGAACTGGCAGATATCGGGGACCTCGTCCCGCAAGTGCTGGAGGGCGACGACCGCCATGTTGTCGTCCTGGAAGGGCTCGCGGCCGGCGATCAGGGCATAGGCCAGGATGCCGAGAGCGTAGAGATCGGACCGGCCGTCGAGAGGCATCCCCTGGAGCTGCTCGGGCGACATGTACATCGGCGAGCCGAAGGCGAAGCCCGTCTGGGTGAGGCGGCTGTCCATCCCGCTCATGCGCGCGATGCCGAAGTCGAGGATCTTGAGATGCCGCTCCGTCACCATGACGTTGCTGGGCTTGAGGTCCCGGTGGACGATCCCCAGCGCATGGGCCTCCTGGAGGCCGGCGGCGATCTCCGCGAGGAAGAACCGGATCCGCGCCAGGGGGAGAGGCGCGTCGCGCGAGATCAGCCGCTCCAGGATCTGCCCTTCCAGCAGCTCCATGGTGATGAAGATGCCGCCGTCGAAACGCCCGAGGTCGAACACCCTCACCACGTTGGCATGGGTGACCCGGCGGCAGATCTGCAGCTCCCGCAGCAGCCTCTCCTCGCTGTCCCGGGCCGCCTCCCCCTCGGCGGGCGTGAGCACGGTCTTGATGGCCACCAGCTCGCCGAGATCGAGGTCGCGGGCCTTGTAGACCCTCCCCATGCCCCCCCGACCCAGCTCGCCCAGAATCTCGTACCGGTTGGCGAGCCGCTGGCCGGTGGCCGGCAGGCCCGGCGCTCCCTGGGTGAAGGTGGTGACCGGGGTGGTGCCGGCGGGCGGTTCCAGCCGGCCGAACCTCTCGGCCGTGTCGCGATGGGCGGGGTCGATCTCCAGGACCTTGGCGTAGCACTCCCGCGCCGCCGGGAGCTGGATGAGCGCCTCGAGCGCCCGCGCCTCCCAGTAGAGCGGGTCCAGGGAGCTCCGGGCATCTTCCGGCCGCCGGGCTTTGGGGGGCTCCACCCGGCGCAGGAGCTGGAGAGCCTCTTGCGCCTTTCCCTCCTCGATGAGCCTGGGGGCCACGAGCACGGCCCCCAGCGGAGCGTCCGGCCCGCCGGCCGGGATCCGCCGCAGCGTCCCGATCGCCTGCTCCAGGTCCCCCGCCTTGAGATAGAGAGCGACCGCGGCCAGGAGATCGCCGGTCTGCACGTAGACCGACGCCGCCGCGGCCGGGGACCCCGCCTGGACATAGAGCTCGGCGGCCTGCTGCGGCAGGCCCGCGGCGAGGGAGCAGCGGGCGGCGTCCTGCAGCTTGCCGGACCGCCGGTAGGCCTCGGCGGCCCGCGCCGGCTCCCCGGCGATCTCCCAGCCGTAGGCGGCCCGCCACCAGTCCCCCGCCACCTCGTACGCCTCGGCGGCCTCGCGCTTCAGCCCGAGGTCGGCGAAGAGCTGCCCGGCCTGCACCGCCCGTCCCGCCTGGAGGTGGATCTTCGCCACCCGCCGGCCGTGGTCGGGGGAGCGCTTCGCCAGGGAGAGCGCCCGGCTGCTGTCGCCGGCGCCGAGATAGGCCTCGATCGCCTCGGAGTAGTTGCCCGTGCGCTCGAACAGCTCGGCCCGCCGCACGCTGGCCGGAAGCTGCTTCAACAGGGCGACCGCCGCCGGCTGCCGGCCGAGTTGGAGCAGCACCTCGGCCCGCTTGAGGTTCACCTCCTGCAGCCGGGCGGAGGGCTCGGACCGCCCCCGCGACAGGCTCTTCGCCTCGGTCTCCAGCATGCGCAGGGCGTCCTCGAACAGGCCCGCCTGCTCGTAGCAGGCGCCGGCCTCCGGCCACATCTTGATCTTCTCGTAGCAGCGGGCCGCCCGCCGGTCGTCGCGCAGCTTGAGCGCCGCCGCCGCCGCCCGCCGGTAGTCACCCGCCAGCTCGAAGAGCGGGATCGCGGCATCGAACTTCCCGCTGGTGGCCAGAAGATCCCCCGCCTGCCGCGCGCTGAGGTCCCCCTGCCCGGGCGGAATCTTGCCGAGAGACGCCAGCAGCGAGTAGCGGATCAGCTTCCCCTCGTCCTGGATCTCCGCCGCCAACTCGGCGGCCCGCCGGTAGTCCCCCGCCTTGCCGAACTCCTCGGCCGCCTTGCTCTTGTTCCCCTCACGGATGTAGGTCTCCGCCAGGGCCTGGTGGTCGCGCGTGATCCGGGAGAGGAGCTTGAAGATCATGGGAGAGGGGAGTTGGAGGTCTGGCGCCGCCACGAGGTTATCCGGGAAATATTACGGCCGGCATGACGCAGGGTTTCCTGCCATGTCCGTCATCCCCCGGTCAGCCCCGAACGCCAGGCGACGGCCGCCGTCGCTGCCGGGCGGGGGTGAAGACGATGTGCGGCATGACTCGTAAAGATGATACATCGGGGATCGAGGTTGATGGCAACCCGGTGGTACCATCTGCAGGGGAGACAGACACCGGAATGAAGAGAGTTGCCTTACGTGCTCACTTTGACGGCGAACAGATCCGCCTCGATGAGCCCTTCGACCTGGAGCCGGACACCCCGTTGACCGTAGTGGTCGGAGGTGCGGAAGCCGACTCCGACCTCAACGACTGGCCGCTTCTCTCCAGCCGGGGACTGGCGACAGCCTACGGGGACCGGGAACCCGAATATCCGCTGCGCCTCATCAAGGAGCCGAATCCCGATTATGAAGGAGGGTGACGTCGCCCTTGCCGTCCTGCCTCAAGCCGACCGACAGACGAAGAGCCGCCCCATCATCGTCCTGCGGGAGATGCCCCAGCATGATTTCCTCGTCTGCGGCGTCAGCACGCAGCTCCATCATCGCGTCGATTCCTTCGATGAGCTCATCGGTCCCGGCGATCCCGACTTCCAGGCGAGCGGGCTCCTGGCCAAGTCCCTGATCCGGCTCGGGTTCCTTGCGGTGCTCCCACGGAACCAGATTGCAGGAGCCATCGGGGCAGTGTCTCCCGGGCGCCATGACCGCTTGTTGCGGATCCTCAGCGAGTATCTGCGGGCGGGCCCTTCCTAAACCGAGTGCCATGAAAACGGCGGAAACCCACGAGCGCGTCCACATCGGCAAGGTCGTCCGGAACGCCCTCGTCTTCAACTTCAGGAATCCGAGGGGAGGAACCGTGAGCGACAGCGCGCTCCTCGACGCCGTGGACCGCCTGTTCGCCCTGCTGGACGAGCGGCGGATCGACTACCTGCTGGTCGGCGGGATCGCTCTTCTCCAGTACGTGGAGGGGCGCAACACGGAGGACATCGACCTGATCATGGCGCTGTCCGCCCTCGACCGGCTCCCCGAGATCCGCCAGGTCGGCCGGGAGCAGGATTTCGCCCGCGGCGACTACGAGGGCCTCCGGATCGACCTGCTGCTGACCAGCAATCCCCTCTTCGAGACGGTCCGCCGCGGGTACGCGACGCGGCAGCGGTTCGTCGAGCGCGAGATCCCCTGCGCCACGCCGGAGGGTCTCGTCCTCCTCAAGCTCTATGCCCTGCCATCGCTCTACCGGCAGGGAGACCTGACCCGGGTGGCCCTCTATGAGACCGACGTCCTGACGCTGATGTATCGATACGAGATCGACCTCGAGCCCCTGTTCGAGGAGCTGAGACGCCACCTCAGCCCGACCGATCTGGCGTCCCTGCGGAAGATCGCCGGCGAGATCCGCCAGCGGATCGCGCGGTTCGGCGGCGAGTTCGCCTGACGGGGCACGACCGGCCTAGCACCTTCCTTGCATACCCTCCCTAAGATGCAACCAGCGTCCCGCGTCCAGACCGGACGGGGGACTTCCAAGCTTAGGAGATGGGTCATGAAGAGAAGCTCCATTCTGTGCCTGCTCGCCCTGTCCGCCGGGCTCGCCGTGGGGGCTCCCGCGAAGGCGGCCCCGATGACGACCTGCGAGATGCGCTTCACTCTCTCGGGCTGGTCGCTCGGTTACAAGACCGCCCACGGCCAGGGAAAGATCACCTGCGACAACGGCCAGGCGGCCCGGGTGAGCCTCGACGCCAAGGGCGGCGGGCTGACCGCCGGCAAGACCAAGATCCGCGAGGGTTACGGCAAGTTCTCCCAGGTGGCGGACATCTCGGAGCTGTTCGGCAACTACGCCCAGGCCGCGGCCGACGCCGGGGCGGTGAAGTCCTCGACGGCCTCCGCGATGACCAAGGGGGAGGTCTCCCTCGCCCTCGCCGGCCGCGGGACGGGGATCGATCTCGGGATCAGCTTCGGGCGGTTCACCATCACCCCCGTGCGGTAAGCTCCAGGGGATGCCCGACCTCCGCGTCACCGACGAGATCTTCGCGCGGTACCCGGAGGCCGTGCTGGGCGTCGTGACCGTCCGCGGAATCGCCAATTCGGGGGACGGCGCCACTCTCCTCGGCCCGCTCCGCCATGAGGAGGAGCGGGTCCGCGCGGCGCTGGCGGGAACCCAGGTCTCCGAGCACCCCCACATCGCTCCGTGGCGCGAGGCCTACCGGGCGTTCGGCGCCAAGCCGAAGGATCACCCCTCGTCGATCGAGAACCTGGCGCGGCGCGTTCTCAAGGGGCAGCCGGTGCCGCACGTCAATCCGCTGGTCGACCTCTACAACACGATCTCCCTGCGCCACCTGGTGCCGGTCGGCGGCGAGGACCTGGACCGGATCGCGGGGGACGTCCTGCTGACCTTCGCGACGGCGAGCGAGGCGCCCGTCCACCTCCTCGGCGAGCCCGAGGCACGCCCGCCGAAGCCCGGCGAGGTGATCTACAGGGACGATCTCGGCACCCTCTGCCGGCGCTGGAACTGGAAGGAAGCGGAGCGCACCAAGCTGACCGCGGCGACCACGCGCGCCTTCCTGGTGATCGAGGGATTGCCGCCCGTCGGCCGGGAGCTCGTCGAGCGGGCCGCCGGGGAGCTGGCGGCGCTCGTGCGCCAGCACTGCGGCGGCGAGGTCGCGGTGGCGCTGATCGACCGCGACTGCCCACAGACGCCGCTCGGAAACGGAAGCTCGTAGAATCGCGGCATGCCGTTCACCCTCGAGCAGATCCGCGAAGCCCTCTCCCGCCATCAACCGACGCTGGTGGCCCGCGAGCCGGACCACGCCGAGGCGGCGGTGGCGCTGGTGCTGGCGGGCTCCGCGAACGACCTCTCCCTCTGTGCCATCCGGCGGGCGGAGCATCCCCTCGATCCCTGGTCGGGCCACATGGCGCTGCCGGGCGGGCGGGCCTCGGCGGCGGACTCCGGGCCGCGCGCCGTGGCCGAGCGGGAGACGCTGGAGGAGGTGGGCCTCGCCCTCGACGAGTGCCACTGGATCGGCGCCCTCTCCCACGTCCTGGTCCGCCTCGGCGGCAACGACGGCGACGGCCGGATGGTCCTCTCCCCCTTCGTCTACTACCTGGGCGAGGAGCTGGCCGCCTTCGCCACCAGCGACGAGGTTGCCGAGGCCTACTGGATCCCGCTCTCCTATCTCTGGGACCCGCGCAACGCCAGCCGCTTCACCTGGAACCGCGGCGGCGCCCGCCTGCTCTACCCGGCGATCCAATACCGCGACTCCGCGATCTGGGGCCTGACCTTCCGCGTCCTCACCCTCTTCTCGGACGTCCTCGACGCGCCGCTGCCCCACCTGGAGGAGATCCCCGGTCTGGGACGGTAAGCCGATGAACGACCGGGTGGACGCGGTGGTGGTGGGAGCGGGGATCTCGGGATTGGCCGCGGCGTTCCGTCTGGGGCGGAGCGGCCTGCGGGTCGCGGTGCTCGAAGCGGCGGAGCGTGTGGGCGGGGCGATCGAGACCGTCTCGGACGGAGCCTGGCGCTTCGAGATGGGACCGAACACCGTCCTCGAGAACGACGAGAGCGTCGGACGGCTGATCCGGGATGCCGGCCTGAAGGGGGAGAAGATCACCGCCTCCCCCACGGCGAAACGCCGGTATCTCTACAGGAGAAACGAGCTGGTCCCGCTGCCCGGAGGACTGGGAGGATTCTTCAAGACCCCCCTCTTCTCCGCTGGCGCCAAGCTGCGGCTGCTGCGCGAGCCCTGGATCGGCCGTTCGCCGGCGGACGCCGAGGAGAGCATCGCCCAGCTCGTCCGCCGGCGGCTGGGCGCCGAATTCCTGGACAAGCTCGTGGGACCGTTCGTCTCGGGAGTCTACGCCGGCGATCCGGAGAGGCTGTCCGTGCGCTGGGCGGTGCCGAAGGTCTATGGCCTGGAGCGGGAGCACGGCAGCCTGATCCGTGGCGCCTTCGCCGGGCGGAAGGGACCGGCTCCGGCCGGCGGCATGATCTCCTTCCGCGCGGGGCTCGCGGAGCTGCCCCGGAAGCTGGCGGGGGAAATCGGGGACGTCCGCACCGGCGTCGCCGCGCGGCGGATCGTCCGGACTCCCTCTGAGGGCGGCGGCTTCCGCGTCGAGACCTCCGCCGGACCCGTCGAGGCGCGGCGGATCGTGCTCGCCGTGCCGGCCGACGTCGCCGCGCGCCTCCTCGCGGAGACCACTTCGGGGATGAGCGACCTGCTGGCGGAGATCCCCTACGCCCCCGTCGCGGTGGTCTCGCTCGGCTGGCGCCGGGAGGACGTCGGCCATCCCTTGGACGGCTTCGGATTCCTGGCGCCGCGCCAGGAGGGTCTCCGGCTCCTGGGCTGCCTCTTCCCTTCCGAGATCTTCCCGGGCCGGGCTCCCGCGGGCCACGTGGCGCTCGCCGCCTTCGGAGGGGGCCGCACGGACCCGGAATTCGCGGGCTGGGACGAGGACCGGATCGCCGCGGCGGCGATCGGCGAGCTGCGCGGACCCTTGGGCCTGCGCGGCGAGCCCGCCTTCCGGCACGTCCGCCGCTGGCCGCGGGCGATCCCCCAGTACGAGCTGGGCCACGGCCATTTCGTCGAGCGCGCCCGCGAGATCGAGCGCTCCCTCCCCGGCCTGCGCCTCGCCGGCAACTTCCTCGGCGGCGTCTCGGTGCCCGACTGCATCCGGAACGCGACGGCGCTGGCGGAGGAGATGCTGGGGAAGGAATATCCGGCCGCCGCTGCGACATAATTCCTCCATGAGCCAGAACCGCATGTCCCGCCGCGCGGTCCAGGTCGTGGCGGAAAACCGCATCCGTGAAGCCATCGAAGAGGGGCAGTTCGACAACCTCCCCGGTCTCGGCCAGCCCATTCCGGACATCGATGAGCCCTACGACCCGGACTGGTGGCTCAAGAAGTGGATCCGCCGGGAGGGAATGAGCCGGCAACTGGCCGAGAGATTCGGCCAGGACTTCTGGGCCCGCAAGTGAAGCTCGCGCCCTGATAAGCTCTGTCTCCACAGAGCCATGGCGACCGAGATCTACGACACCCTCATCGTCGGCGGTGGACCCGCCGGCCTCACCGCCGCGCTCCATCTCGGCTGGCAGCAGCGCAAGGTGCTGGTGATCGACCGCGTCAGCGGTCCCCTCTTCTTCACCCTGGAGCAGCTCTGGAACGTCCCCGGCATGCCGGGGGCGACCGGCGCCGAGATCCAGAAGCGGCTCAAGGTCCAGGCCGTGGAGATGGGGGCCCAGGTTGGGCACGGCAACGTGGTGAAGGCCGAGGGGAAGGAGGGGGCTTTCCTCCTCACCGGCGCCAAGGGGGAGACCTGGCGCGGGCGCACCCTGCTGCTGGCCACCGGCGTCGCCCGCTACCACCCCACGGTGGACGGCGACTTCACCCCCTGCTTCGCCCACGCCGGCAAGGGCAACCTCTTCTACTGCACGGACTGCGAGGGTCCCGAGCTCTTCGGGCGGGACACGATCGTGATCGGCACCGGCCCGGCGGACGGCGCCGCCGCCATGGCCGTGGGCCTCTCCCGCTACACGGAAAAGTTGCGGGTGCTGCTGACCGGCGGCCGCGACCTCGCGGAGCCCTGGGCCGCGCGGCTGCGGGAGCGCAACATCCCGGTGACCGCGGGGGAGATCCACCAGCTCATCGAGGGGGAGAAGCGCCACCTCGCCGGCCTCGAGCTCAAGGACGGCACCCGGCTCGCCGCCGAGGCCTTCTTCGTCTCGAGCCCGGCCCGGGGACGGACCGACCTCGCCGTGCAGCTCGGCGTCGAGCTCGCCGCGACGGGCGAGCACGCCCAGCCCAAAAGCCAGCGCGGCGACACCAACGTGCCCGGCGTCTGGATCGCCGGCGATCTCCGCCCGATGACCCAGCAGGTCGCCATCGCCCTCGGGACCGGCAACATCGCCGCCCTGATGATCGACCAGTCCCTGCGCAAGAAGGACGTGGCCGGGCCGCGGTGACAATTCCCTCGCGGTGGGCTCGCGGGGTGGGGGTATGATCCTTGCTGAAAGCTTTGCCATGAGCTACCGAGAGACATTCCACCGTAGCCTCCTGCCAGTCCTGGTCCTCTGCGTGGGCTGCGCGGGGGCCCTGTCGACCCGCTCTTCCCGGACGCCCCGCACGGCGGCCGACGTCCTCCACCGCCATGACCCGGCTGTGGAGTGGAACGCCGGCAGTCTCATCGAAGCCGATTTCGACCAGGACGGCGTCAAGGACTTCGCGATCCGGGGCATCGCCAGGGACCGGGTGGTGGTCGGCATCGTGAAGGGGCCGGTCGTCGCGGGGAGCCCGGTCTGGACTCTCGAGTTCCCCTCGAAGGGCGGCGGCGAGGACGCCCTCTGCTCGCCGGACGCGAGAATCGCCCTCGAGCCCCTCGGCGACGAGTCGAAGACCCTCGCCGGCCATCCGAACGCCCGGGGCACCGGGATCAACCTGCACGACGACAAGTGTGACGCGTTCCACATCTTCTGGGACCCGGAGAAGAAGAAGTTCGAATGGTGGCGCCTCTGAGCCCCGGGCCTTCCTAGGATGAACATCGTCTGCCTGGACGAAGCCGGCTGCCTGTTCCTCTCTCCCCGCATCGAGGACTGGAAGTACATCGAGGAGCACGGCATCACCGTGGTCATCGACCTCGAGGGGGACATCGACCGCGACATCCCCACGATACCGAACCACATCCTCTACCTCTACTTCCCCATCTACGACGAGGACCTGCCCGACCTCACCAAGTTCCACGCCGTGGCGCGGATGGCGGCCTCGCTGGTGGGGTCCGGGCACCGGGTGCTCTCGCACTGCGGCATGGGATTCAACCGCTCGGCGCTGCTCGCGGGCCTCATCCTCGTCTATATGGGCAGGGAGGGGAAGGAGACGGTCGAGCTGCTCCGGAGCCGGCGGCCGGGGGCCCTGTTCAACCAGGTCTTCGCCGACTACCTGTCGAGCCTGCCGGCGGGCGGCGTCAAACCCGGATCGTGAGCGACGATCCTCAGGACGCCTGGTTCGCCTTCCGGGACAACGAGCTCCTCGTGCGCCTGGAGGGCACGGCGGCGCGGGTGCCGGACGGCATTGAATGGGGGGAGTGGGCGGCCCTGAACCTGCCCGCCGGGGAGCCGCACGCGGTGGGCGAGCTGGGTGGCGGGACGGCCTGGGCCGTCGGGCTGCCCGCGGACGCCGCCGCTCCCGCAGGGATGGCCTTCGAGGGGCTGCGCCGCCTCTGGGGAGTGCTCGACGAGGAGGCCTGGAAGCTCGCCGGCCGGGCGGCGCAGATCGTCGCGTGGGACCGCGACCATCGCTACTGCGGCCGTTGCGGCGCCGAGACGGCGCGCAAGCCGGACGAGCTCGCCCGCGTCTGTCCCCGCTGCGGCCTCCAGCACTTCCCGCGCATCTCGCCGGCCGTGATCGTGCGCATCGAGCGGGGGGAGCAGCTCCTGCTCGCCCGCTCCCCCCACTTCGCGCCCGGCGTCTACAGCACGATCGCCGGCTTCGTCGAGCCCGGCGAGTCGCTGGAGGAGACCGTGGTCCGCGAGGTGCGCGAGGAGGTGGGGGTGGAGGTGAGGAACGTCCGCTACTTCGGCAGCCAGCCCTGGCCGTTCCCGCACTCGCTGATGATCGGCTTCGTGGCCGATTGGGAATCCGGGGAGATCCGCCTCCAGGAGGCGGAGATCGAGGACGCGGGCTGGTTCGGGACGGACTCCCTGCCGGGCCTCCCCTCCCGGTTGTCGATCGCCCGCGCCCTGGTCGACGACTTCATCTCGAAGCGGCGGGCTTGAGATTCCGGTCGAGGAAATCCGCCACCGCGCCGTAGACCTTCTCCCGGTCCTCCCGGCGGCCGAGGCCGTGCCCCTCCTCCGGCAGCGCCAGCAGCTCCACCGTCCGCTTGGCCGCCTTCATCGTCGCGGCGATCGTCCCGGCTTCGGCAGGGATGGCCAGGGTGTCCAGCCCCCCCTGCACGATCAGCAGCGGGCGCGCGATGTCGCCGGCGTGGTCGACGGGCGCCATCAGCACGCCCGCCTGCACGTCGGCGGCGTGGCCCATCTCGTCGGAGAGGACGGTGCGCTCGGTCGCCTTGTAGGCGATCCCGTTCAGCACCCGCTGCCAGTTGGCGACGCCGAAGAGGTCGATCCCGGCGGCGAACTCCTGGGGCTGAAAGGCGAGGGCGTCCAGGGTGAGGAAGCCGCCGAACCCCACCCCGCCGATGGCGATGCGGCCGGGGTCCACCCAGCCGGTCGCGGCGAGCATGGCCTTGGCGGCGACGCAGTCCTGGAGATCGCCCATGCCGTGGCGGCGGTCGTCGAGCTGCTGGAAGTGCTTGCCGTACCCGGAGCTCCCCCGCTCGTTGATGGCGAAGACGGCGTAGCCGCGCTGGACCAGGGTCTGGACGAGCGGATCGAAGCCCAGCCGCGCCTGCCCGCTGGGACCGTCGTGGATCCAGATCAGGGCCGGCCTCTTGTGGTCCGGGGCGGCCTGCCGGGGCTTGTAGAGGATGCCCGGAATGGACTCCCCGTCGAAGGACTTGAAGCGCGTCACCTCACCGGCCACCCAGCCGCCCTGATCTCCGGAGCCGGTACCGGAGCCACTGCCGCCGAGCAGGCGGCGCGGCGGGGCCGGCCTGGCGAGATCGTAGGCCCAGAGGCCCGGCGGCAGGGCGCTGCCGCTGGCCACGAAGGCGAGGGTGCGGCCGTCGCGCGAGAAGGCGACCGCGGAGACCTCGCCGATCGCCGGGAGGTCCGGCAGGGGGACGGGCTGCAGGGTCGCGGCGTCGTAGAGCTCGAGCGTCGAGAGGGTGTCCCCGCCGGCGATCACGGCGAGCCGCTTGCCGTCCGGCGAGACCACGCCGTCGAGCACGTCCCAGGCCTTCTTGACCAGCGTCCGGCGGGCGCCGGTCGCCACGTCGAAGCGGTCCAGATAGCGGAACTCGCTGTCGTCGTCGCCGAGCATGAGCAGGCCGCCGTCCGGGCCGAAGCGCAGGGGCACGTGGCTCGCGAACCCCTCGTTCGCCTCCAGGGCCCGGTCCTGCCCGGTCTGGCGGTCGCGCACCCGGAGATTGCGGGTGAGGTCGTTGTAATCCTCGGCGTAGGCCAGATAGCGCTCGTCCGGAGAGACGGCGGCCAGACGCGCGATGTCGGAGCCGTTGCGGTCGAGGCGGGTCTGCCGGTAACCGTCGACCGCGATCCGCATCAGGTCGCGCGTCTCCCCGCGCGCGCTCACGATCTCGACCCGCAGCGAGCGGCCGTCGGGGCTCCAGCCCAGGAAGCGGGAGGTCTTGCCGGGAGCGAGCTCGACCGTCCTGCCGTCCAGCTCGCGCACGAAGAGATGGTCGTCGTCGCCGGCCGGGCCGCGCCGGAAGAGGAAGCGTTCGTCGCCCGGGAAGTAGCTCACCACCCGGACCGGCCGCTTCTCGCGGGTGAGCTGGACCGGCGGGCCCCCCGCCACCGGCACGGCCCAGGCGTTGGGGACGCCGTCGAGATCGGCCGAGACCAGCGCCTTGCCGCCGTCCGGCGAGATCGCGAGGCCGGAGATCGCGGCGGGCAGGGAGGCCCCGCGCGCGGGGACGGCGAGGAGGAGCGGGAGCGGCAACAGCCGGAGAATGGACCGGCTGGTGAAGTTCGGCATGCGGGAAGTTCCTTTCTGAAACACCCGGGAATGGTACCTCACCCCCGCGCCACGTAAAGGATGTGCGCGTGCGGGTAGCCCGCCCCGATGTCGACCGCCTGGAACCCCTCGAAACCGGCGCGCAGGAGGCGGGCGCGGATCTCGTCCCGCGTCTCGTAGCTGAAGGCCTCGCCCAGGGTCAGGCCGAGGAGGTCGGCGCCGCGTTCCTGGGCGCGGTTCCAGAGCGCCTTGGTGCGGTGCTCGGGATCGATCTCCTTGAGCAGGAAGACGCCCCCCGGCGCCAGCCGCTGGCGCGCCCAGCCGAGCAGCGGGTCCCAGGCGGAGCCGGGCAGCCGGTAGAGGACGTCGAAGACCGTCACCGCGCCGAAGGAGCCGCGGACCGCCTCGTGATAGCCGTTGACCACCCGCAGGGACGGATGCCGGGGAATGTGGAAGACCTTGCGGCCGTCCGGCTCGACGGCGACGGCGGAGGTGGCCGCAGGGGCTCCCGCCGCGAGGGAAAGATGTGCGAAGATCCCGTGCCCAGCCCCGAGATCCAACAGCTTCGCCCCTGGCGGGAGGTAGTCGAGGACCCGCAGGAAGGGACACGAGAGGAAGCGCCCGAGCACGTGCAGGCGAGTCGCGACCGGCGCGGCGCCGTAGGCGCGCCGCAGCAGCCTGAGCGCTTCGAGGGATGCTGGGGACGACACCGGGACTGCATATCTTTCCGCCATGGCACTGTCAACCGCTCTGCCCGCCGCGCTCCGTCGCGTCTCTCCAGCCGCCCTCGCCGGGTTCGTGGCGGTGGCCCTGGTGCGGGCGCTGACGCTGCCCCGGAGCCTGTGGGAGTGGGACGAAATCCTGTTCGCCCGCGCCGTGGAGCGGTTCGATCCCCTCGGGCACCAGCCGCACCCGCCCGGCTACCCCCTCCTGGTGGGCCTGGGCAAGCTGTTCAACCTGGTCTTCCACGACCCGTTCGCCAGTCTGGTGGCCCTGAGCTTCGTCTCCTCGCTGGTCGGCTACTGGGCGCTGGTGGCGGCCTTCCGCCGGATCGCCGGAGGGCCGGACGGCGACGCGGAGCGGGTGGCGGTCGCCGGAGCGCTCCTCTTCCATCTCTCGCCGGCGATGCTCGTCCAGGGGCCGCTGCCGATGTCCGATCCGCCAGCGCTGATGTTCCTCTCCCTGGCGCTGGCCGCCGGCGCGATCCTGTGGGAGAGCGGCTCGTCCCGCGCCGCCCTGGGCCTCGGGGCCGCGGCCTCGGCGGCCATCGGCTGCCGGCCGCAGCTCGTGATGGCCGTCCTCCCGATGCTGGCGGTGGCGCTGGCGGCGGCCCCGGGCTGGCGCCGGCGCGGGGAGGCGCTGGCCGCCTTCACCCTCGTCTCGCTGCTCTGGTTCGTCCCCCTGCTGGTGGCGGTCAAGGGTCCGCAGGGATTCCTCGCCTATCAGATGAAGCAGGCGTCCTACGTGGCGGCGCACGACGCGGGGACCTCCCGCACGGGCTGCTCGCCGCACCACATGGGGAAGCGGTTCGTCACCCATCCGTGGGGACGCAAGGGGATGGCGCTGCCGGTGCTCGCGCTGGCCGCCGTCGGGATCGCCGATCTCGTCCGCCGGCGGCGGACCCCGGCGCTGCCGCTCGCCCTCCTGACCGTCGCTCAGCTCGCCTTCTGTCTCCTGGTGATGGACCCCGCGGACGCCGTGCGCTACGCCCTGCCCTCCGTCCTCGGTGTGGCCTTCGCGGCGGCCGCGGGAGCGCAGGCGCTGGCACGGCTGGCCAAGACCCCGGCGGCGGCCTGGGCAGTGCCCGCGCTGGTGGCGGCGGCGGGGATCGTCTACGCCTGGCCGGTGCTCGCGGCCCGCTCCCAGACCATCTCGCCTCCCGTGTCCGCGGCCCGATGGGCGCGGCGGCACCTGCCGCCCCGGTCGACCGTCATCGTGGAAGAGGACATGGCGCCCTTCGCCGATTACCTGTTGCGGGGGTTCGACCTCGCGCCGGTCGAGGAGGGGTTCCACCGCGCCGCCCTCCATCCCAACGCGCCGGCCTGGCTCCTCGCGGAGGGGGAGAGCCGCTGGCCGGGAGCGGTGACCTTCCGCTGGCCGGACAGCGACGCCTACCGCAAGCTGACCCGCGACCATTACCGCGTCGTCTCCCTGAGCCCGGTCCCGCTCGACCGCCGCTTCCAGCTCGTGCGCGGCGTCTACCCCTGGGAGCCCAGCCTCCTGGACGCCCGGTGGCGGTGGCTGGACGCCGACGCGGCGATCCGCATCTTCCCGCGCCGGACGATCCGGGCGGTGGTCGTGAAGCTCTGGCTCGACCGCTCGGCGCCGATCCCCGCGAACACCGTCACCCTGTCGGTCGACGGCGGCCCGGGCACCACCGTGGAGATCGCGCGCGGGATGGGCAGGGCGGTGGAGCTGCCGGTCCCCGCTCCCGGACCGGTCGAGATCGACGTGCGGTCGGCCCGCTCGTTCGTGCCCGGCGGGAGCGACCCACGGCGGCTCGCCGTGCAGCTGCTTGCCGTCGAGCGGATCGCCCGCTAAGCTCAGGCACTCTCCACCATCTCCGCCATGCCATACCGCCCGTCCGTCTCGCTCGTCATCCCGATGTTCAACGAAGAGGAGAACATCGAGCACGCGCTCGCCTGCGCGACCGACGCCCTCGAGCGGCACAGCGACGACTGGGAGATCGTGGTGGTGGACGACGCCTCGACCGACCGCTCGCCCGGAATGGTCGACCGGGAGTCGGCGGCCGACCCGCGCATCCGCAGGCTGCGGCACGCGGTGAACCGCAAGCTGGGAGCGTCGCTCAAGACCGGGTTCGCGGCGGCGAGGAAGGAGCTCGTCCTCTACATGGACGCCGACCTGCCGTTCGATCCCGAGGCGATCGGCCCGGCCATCCAGGCGATCCGGGTGACGCGGGCCGACCTGATCGCCGGCTACCGGCTGGACCGCACGGCCGAGGGGTTCCGCCGGACGGTCTACTCCTATTTCTACAACACTCTGATCGGCCTGCTCTTCGGCTGGCCGCACCGGGACATCAACTTCTCCTTCAAGCTGATCCGGCGCGAGGTGCTGGAGGCGGTCGAGCTGAAATCCGAGGGGTCGCTGATCGACGCCGAGCTGATCGTCAAGGCGAAGAACCTCGGCTTCGTGATCCAGCAGCTCGGCCTCGACTACTTCCCCCGCACCCGCGGCCGCTCGACGCTGTCGTCGCCCTCCGTCATCCTCAAGATCTTCCGGGAGCTCTTCACGCTCTACCCGGAGATGCGCCACCCCCGGCGCCGGGACCGGCCGGCGGCAGCGGCTGAGACCGCCGCGGCCGAGCCCGTCGAGGCGCCCACCCCAGGCCGTTGAGAGCGCTCGTCGTCACCGCGGACGACGTCGGGCTCCACCCCGGCCTGACGGCGGGGGCCCTGAAGGCCCACGACGAAGGGATCGTCACCGCCTGCAGCGTGGTCGCCAACGGCCGCGCCCTCGACGGCGCGATCGGGCGCCTGCGCGACCGGCCGCGTCTCGATACCGGCATCCACCTCACCTTGGTGGGCGAGCGCCCGCTCTCTCCGCCGCAGCGGGTGCCCTCCCTGCTGGGCCGCGACGGCGCCTTCCTGCCGGGATTCCGGGCCTTCGCCGCCCGGTACGTCCTGGGCGGGATCGACCGGCAAGAGATCGAGGAGGAGCTGCGGCGGCAGATCGAGACGCTCCTCGCCGCCGGCCTCCGGCTCGTCCACGCCAACAGCCACCAGCACCTGCACGTCCTGCCGCGGATCTTCGAGATCGTGGTCCGCCTGGCGGAGGAGTACGAAATCCCATACGTCCGCATCCCGCGCGACCCGGCGGCCCATCTGTCCCCGCGCGGGCTCGAGATCGGCATCCTCAACCGGATCGGCCGCCGGGCGCGGCAGCGGCTGGAGGGGAGCGCGGTCCGCACGACCGACCGCACCGTGGGAATCCTGGAAGCGGGAAATCTGACCCGCGAGCGGCTCGCCCGCATTCTGGAAGACGTCGACGGCACGACCGAGCTGGTCTGCCACCCGGGGATCGGAGACGACGATCTCGCCGCCGCGTATGGCTGGGGCTACGGTTGGGAAAAGGAGACGGCGGCGCTGTGCGATCCGGGGCTCAGGAAGGCGCTTCAGGAGGGAGGGATCGAGCTGACCTCGTTCTCGCGGCTGTAAGCCGCCCTACTGCTTCGCCTCCAGCTCCGCCCACCGCCCGTACAGCCGCTCGACGTCCAGCCGGGCCGTCTCCAGCAGGTCGCAGCGCTGCTGGAGGGCGGCAGGATCGGTGGCCACCGCCGGGTCCTCGACGGCGGCCTGAGCGGCGGCGAGGCGGTCCTCGGCCTCCAGGATCTTCGCCTCCATCTGCTCCCACTCCAGCTTCTCCTTGTAGGAGAGCCGCTTCGCGTCCTTGAGGGCCTTCGGCGCCGCCGTCGGCCGGGCGGCGGACCTGGGAGAGGACGGGGCGGCCTGGCGGGCGGACTCCCACTGCGCGTAGTCGGCGAAGTACTCGGCGTTGCCCTGGCCGTCCAGGGCGAGGACCAGGGTGGAGACGCTCTCCAGCAGGAACCGGTCGTGGGTGACCAGCACCAGGGCGCCGGGGAACTCCAGCAGGCTGTCCTCCAGCACCTCCAGCGTCGCGATGTCGAGATCGTTCGTCGGCTCGTCGAGGATCAGCAGGTTGGAGGGTTGCGCCAGCACCTTGGCGAGGAGCAGCCGGTTGCGCTCGCCGCCAGACAGCGTCGAGACCTTGGCCTTGAACTGGCGGTCCTCGAAGAGGAAATCCTTCAGGTACGAGGCGACGTGGCGCGGCCGCTCCTGGACCAGGACGGTGTCGCCTTCGCCCGCCAGCGTGGTCCAGGGCGAGGCGTCGGGATCGAGCGCGACGCGCCGCTGGTCGAAGATCGCCGGCTTGAGATTGGCGCCGTGCCGCACCGTCCCGCTATCGGGCGCGACCGTCCCGGTCATGATGCCGAGCAGCGTCGATTTGCCGGCGCCGTTGCGGCCGATCAGCCCGACGCGATCGCCGCGCAGCACACGGGTGGAGAAATCGCGGGCGATGACGATCTTGCCGTCGCTTCCTTCGAACCATTTGGCGACGTGGCCGAGCTCGATGACGAGGCGGCCGCCGGCCTCGGCGGCGGCGTTCCCCAGATTGGCCTGTCGCAGGGTGACGCGTTGCGCGCGCTCGCCGCGCATTG
>DASWRX010000097.1:0-49720 GCA_036402955.1 Thermoanaerobaculia bacterium | reverse complement strand
GAGGAAGTCGTTCAGGAAAACTCTGAGCTCCGGCGTCGGCTTGTCGAGCAAGAGGAACGGTTCGCCGAGCAAGAGGGTCGGTTCGTTGAGCAGCAGCGGCAGATCAAGAAGCTGGAAAATCTCCTGGAGGAGCTGCGGCGTCGCGGCAAGCGCCAAGCCGCTCCGTTCTCGAAGGGAGAGCCGAAGAGTGCTCCCAAGAGACCTGGTCGCAAGCCCGGCCCAGAGTATGGCTCGCGGGCTTCCCGTCGCCGCCCCGAGCGGGCCGATGAGGCGATCGAGGTCGGCTGTCCCCTGTTCTGCGAGTCCTGCAAGGGCAAGGTGCGCTTGGTCGGCAAGGAGAGCCAGTTCCAGATCGACCTTCCCAACATTCGTCCCCAGACGACGGAGTTCATCCTTCACTACGGTGAGTGCACGGCCTGCGGGCGGCGGGCAACGGGACGTCACGCTCGCCAGACTTCCCAGGCTGTGGGAGTGGCCGGCGTTCAGATCGGTCCAGGTGTGGTGTCGTTGGCGACCTACCTGAATAAGACCGGCGGCTTGAGCTACGGCAAGATTGTCGCCCTGCTCGAACAGTTGACGGGTCTTCAAGTGGCGCGCTCGACCCTGTGCCGGGCGTTGAAGCGGACGGCGAGCAAGGCGCGGCCTATCTATGACGAGTTGATCGCCACCCTGCGTACTTCGCCAGTGGTCTACCCGGATGAGAGCGGCTGGCGCATCGGCGGTCACAGCGCTTGGTTGTGGGCGTTCACCAATCGCAGCGAGACGGTGTACTCGATCCAGAGCGGCCGAGGTTTCGCCGAAGCGGCTTCGATTCTCGGCCCCGACTATCCGGGAGTCCTCGTCGCGGACGGTTGGGCACCGTACCGACGCTTCACGGCAGCGACGCATCAGACCTGTCTGGCCCATCTGCTGCGGCGCTGCAGCGAGATGTTGGAGACCGCGCAGGGTGGCGCCGTGAGATTTCCTCGCCAAGTGCAAGACATTCTGCGCGCCGCCTTGGCGGTACGCGACCGGCGGGAGGAAGCAACGATCAGCCCGCACGGGGTAAAGATCTCGAAGGGGCACTTGGCGGCGCGGATGGATCGACTGCTCGCGGGCCACTTCACCCATGCCGGCAATCTGAGGCTGGCCAAGCATCTGCGGCGCAATCACAACGCCCTGTTTGTCTTTTTGGAACGCGACGATCTTGAGGCGACCAACTGGCCGGCCGAACACGCGATTCGACCCGCTGTCGTGAATCGCAAGTCGTGCGGAGGAAATCGCACCTCCAGTGGCGCCGCGACGCAAGCTGTCTTGATGAGCCTCCTGCGAACCTGTCAACAACGCAATGTCAACCCGCTTTCCGCCTTCACCACGATTCTCCGCAGCCCCAAACCGCCCTCCTACGGACTACTCCTCAAGCCTCACTGAAAATTCGGGGCGGTAAACAGATACTCTCGTTCGTTCTGGCAAACCCTTGCCTCAAGCATAGAATCTTTAGCAAGATCTTTGCATACCGCAGAATCCGTCGGGCGACAGTCGGCCGATGCACGCTGCAGTTCTTTTGACTTCTTGCATTCAAGTATTTTGCCGAGCTGCGCATCGCACTCATTTCTTAGAATTCGTTTGTTTTGCCGAATCTCGCGTACTGAGAACTGCAAGTCTGGTTTCGAGCGCTGTAGTTGAAATCTGTCCTCTTCTACCTCAGCTACTCCCAGCCCTTCTTTAGCAGCTGCCACGAGATCGCCAAGGCTGGTCAAACTGCTCTCGGAGATGCAGGGTCCCACCTTGGCGGGAATTCTTTCAAATTGGGGGTCATCTTTTAAGAACCTATTAACCCATCTGTCAAATTCCTCAAGCTCTATCAGCTTCCCGTTCTTATCGAGATGGGGTCGGTTAGAAAAAGTTTTTTGAGACTTAGGATCGGGATTACTAGCGGTTATATCTTCTTCGATGACGCGTTGAACAAATATGTGCAAAAGAAGATCTTTAGGCCAATCCTGCTCCCAATAAAATGCGAAGATCTCTTTACTTGTAGATGAGAGAAACCCTTGCATGAAATCTTGTGTGGCTAACACGTTGACGTCGAAGGTCGGGTTCAAGGCATAATCAACGCCCGGGGTCACCTTGTCACCAATATCCATCTTGCGTCTGCCAAGGTCAACGGTTGAACCCATCGATAGATCCAGTTTTATATTACCAGTCAACTTTGCCAAGTCTGTAATATACATCGGCTTTCTTTGGTCAGCCCTGATGATGTTGAGTAGGAGCATCTTATTATTGGCTTGTTCTACGGCTAAATTGTACTCCAGTGCATTTGCCACAAATGCGCCCGATCTAAGGCTGCATCCAGCAAATAGGATTGCCACTAGAGTTAGTGAGACAAGCGCAAAGCTTTTGCGGTTGGCCATGATTAAATCCTCGCGACATTTGCACTGGCAAATGTCTGAAAGGTCCACTTCAGTGGACGTGGTTATCCTTTGATTTTACCCTAAAATCTACCTTTGGCGCCAGTGGATTCTTATGCAAGTTGCGTTGGGTGTGTGACCTCTATTCGTGATGTGTGCTAAAGCCCGAGCCGTATACAGGAGGGGCATAGAAAAAGAAGGATATGGGTAAGGACGAGTGAAAGAACAGAATTTGACGGCCGTGACTCCGTTTTCCATCGCCGCTCATCAAGACAAGCTTGCGGATCCCTGTCTGGCTCTCAGATTGGGCTTCACGGAGAATATGGGTTCCCGTTGTAGATCCATCTGGGCGGAACGACCACTCTCATCTTCCCGTGGTTCTCTCTGTATCAAATGCCCTTGGCGTAGGTCCCAGATTAGGTGTCTTGGGAATTCTGAACCTTGCGTGCCGGGCAAATGTAAGAAATGTAAAGGCTTCCCCGCGCGGACTCCACAGCCCACCCCCTTGACAGACTTCCCTGACGGGCATACTGTCCATATATGAACGAACCGCCTCCCGGCGCCGGGAGGCGGTTCTTCCGCGTCCTGACCGGGTGAGTGGGAAGAGCGGCGAGACCCGCGTCCTCGGCTCGATCCAAGGAATCAGAGGGAATCCACGATAGCGCTGGATATTCGGCGGCGGCCTATGCTTTGGGCCGTCATTGCCTGGGAGACGAAGGATGAAGCTTTTATCGGTTGTTGGATTGGGGGTCGGCGTCGCCGCGATGGCCGTGGCGGCGGGCTGCCATGGCAAGCCCGCTCCGCCACCCCCGGCGCCGCCCCCCGCGGTGGTGGTCACCGAGGTGGTCCAGCGGGACGTTCCGGTCTACCAGGAGTGGATCGGCACGACCGCGGGAAACATCAACGCCGAGATCCGGCCCAAGGTCGACGGGTATCTCCTGCGGCGGACCTATGCCGAGGGGAGCTTCGTGCGCCAGGGGGATCCGATGTTCGAGATCGACTCCCGGCAGGTGGCTGCGCAGCTCCAGCAGGCGCAGGGGGACCTGGCGGAGGCCCAGGCCCAGCTCTCCAAGGCCCAGCAGGACGTCAACCGCTTCCGCCCCCTCGCGGCCGAGAAGGCGGTCAGCCAGCAGGAGCTGGACAACGCGCTGTCGTCCGCGGCCGCCGCCCGGGCCGTGGTGGACGCCAAGCAGGCGGCCATGCACCAGGCGCGGCTGAACCTCGGCTGGAGCCACGTGACGGCGCCTATCAGCGGCATCGCCGGCGCCGCCCAGGCGCAGGTGGGCAATCTCGTGAGCCCCTCGACGGTGCTCGCCATCGTCTCCCAGTGCGACCCGATCCGCGTGCTCTATCCGCTCAGCGAGCAGGAGTACATGAAGCTCCAGGAGCGGCTGCGGCGCGACCCGGCCGAGCGCGAGGACCATCTGGAGATGATCCTCGCCGACGGCTCGGTCTTCCCCCACAAGGGGCACGTGCTGTTCGCGGACCGGCAGGTGGACGTCAAGACGGGGACGATCGGCACCGTCGCCGTGTTCCCCAATCCGGGGAACCTGCTGCGCCCAGGGCAGTACGCCAAGGTGCGCGCCATGACCGATCTCAAGAAGGGCGCGCTCCTGGTGCCCCAGCGCGCCGTCAACGAGCTGCAGGGCGGCTTCCAGGTGGCCGTGGTGGGGAGCGACGGCAAGGCCGAGATCCGGCCGGTCCAGCCCGGCGTGCGGATGGGCAAGCTGTGGCAGATCGACTCGGGGCTGCAGCCCGGCGAGCGCGTCGTGGTCGAGGGGTTCTCGCGCGTCAAATCGGGCGCCACCGTCCGCGCGCAGGAGGCTCCGGCCGAGCAGGCCGACGCTTCCGGAGCTGGGACGTCGCCGTCCCTATCCACCTCGGCGCCGGGAGGGAAGTGACGCCATGGCCCGTTTCTTCATCGACCGGCCCATCGTCGCCATCGTCATCGCGGTCCTCACGATCCTGCTCGGCCTGGTGGCGCTGGTGGGGCTGCCGATCGCCCAATACCCGGACATCATCCCGCCGCTGATCCAGATCCAGGGGAGCTTCCCGGGCGCCGACGCGGTCACCGTCGAGCAGTCGGTGGCGACACCTCTCGAGCAGCAGATGAACGGCGTCGAGGACGAGCTCTACATGCAGTCGGTCAACGCCAACGACGGCACGATCACCCTGCGGGTGACCTTCGACGTCGGCACCGACCGCAACGCCGACCAGGTGAAC
This sequence comes from Thermoanaerobaculia bacterium, assembly GCA_036402955.1. Lineage (GTDB taxonomy): Bacteria > Acidobacteriota > Thermoanaerobaculia > Multivoradales > UBA5704 > DATARR01. Next base: position 45,110 of record DASWRX010000097.1, on the reverse strand, counting down.
GCCCAAAACCGGGTCTCGCAGGCCGTGCCGAGCCTGCCGGCGGACGTCAACGCGATCGGCCTCACCTACCGCAAGACGCAGGGCACGCCGCTGATGCTGATCTCGCTCTACTCGCCGAAGGGGACCTATCCCGGCCTGTTCCTCGGCAACTACACGCTGATCAACGTCAACGACGCCCTCTACCGGGTGCCCGGGGTGGGCCAGGTGAACAACTTCGGCGCCTCGGAGTACGCCATGCGGGTATGGGTCAAGCCGGACCAGCTCGCCAGCCTGAGCCTGACCGTCGCGGACCTCCTGAAGGCGATCCAGCAGCAGAACACGGTGAACCCCTCGGGGCAGATCGGCGCCGAGCCGGCGCCGGCGGGGCAGGAGTTCACCTACGCCGTGCGCGCTCAAGGGCGGCTCGTCGACCCGGAGCAGTTCGGCAACGTGGTGGTGCGGCTGAACCCCGACGGCTCGGCGGTGCGCATGAAGGACGTCGCGCGCATCGAGCTGGGCGCCCTGAGCTACAAGCAGATCGGGCGCTTCAACGGCAGGCCCTCGAGCATTATCGCCATCTACCAGGCCCCCGGCTCGAACGCCCTGGCGGTCGCCGACGGGGTGAAGAAGGTGATGGCCGAGCTGAAGTCCCGCTTCCCCGAGGACCTCGACTACGCCGTCTCGGTGGATACCACCCGGCCGGTGACCGAGGGGATCAAGGAGATCCTGAAGACCCTCGCCGAGGCGATGCTGCTGGTGATCCTGGTCGTCTTCCTCTTCCTGCAGAACTGGCGGGCGACGCTGATCCCTCTCGTCGCCGTGCCGGTGTCGCTGATCGGCACCTTCGCGCTCTTCCCGCTGCTCGGCTTCTCGATCAACGCGCTCTCGCTCTTCGGTCTGGTGCTCGCCATCGGCCTGGTGGTGGACGATGCCATCGTGGTGGTGGAGGCGGTGGAGCACCACATCGAGGAGGGGATGACGCCGCGCGCCGCCACCCTGCAGGCGATGAAGGAGGTGTCGGGGCCGGTGGTCGCCATCGCCCTCATCCTCTCCTCGGTGTTCCTGCCGGTCGCCTTCCTCGGCGGCATCCAGGGACGGCTCGACCGGCAGTTCGCGCTGACGATCGCCATCTCGGTCCTGATCTCGGCCTTCAACGCGCTGTCGCTGTCGCCGGCGCTGTCGGCCCTCCTGCTGCGGCCCCGCAAGGCGTCGCGCGGCCCTCTCGCCCGCTTCTTCGGCGGCTTCAACCGGGGCTTCGACAAGGCGCGGAACGGCTACCTGAGCGCCTCCGGCTTCCTGATCCGCAAGGCGTTGATCGCGGTGCTGATCCTGGTGGGGTTCGGCCTGCTCGCCGGAGGGCTCGGCAAGAAGGTCCCCAGCAGCTTCCTGCCGGACGAGGACGCCGGGTCCTTCTACCTCAACGTGCAGCTCCCCGACGCCGCGTCGCTCCAGCGGACGGACGCCGTCTGCCGCAAAGTCGAGCAGATCCTGGCGAAGACCAAGGGGGTGCGGTACTACAACACGGTGGGCGGCTTCAGCCTGCTCTCCTACGTCTCGTCCTCCTACAACGCCTTCTTCTTCGTCTCGCTCGATCCGTGGGACCAGCGGGCGGGCCCGGGGCTCTCGGCCAAGGAGCTCGCGGGCAAGCTGAACGATGCGTTCCGCGCCCAGATCCCGGAGGCGACCGTGTTCGCCTTCCTGCCGCCGGCCATCCCCGGCCTCGGCACCTCGGGCGGCTTCTCGCTCTGGGTGCAGGACCGCAGCGGCGGCTCGGTGGACTTCCTCAACCAGAACCTCCAGAAGTTCCTGGAGGCGGCCCGCAAGCGGCCCGAGCTGGCGAACGTCAACAGCAGCTTCCGCGCCGCGGTGCCGCAGGTATTCGTGGACGTCGACCGCGACAAGGCGCTGAAGCAGGGGGTGCCGATCGCCGACGTCTACCAGACGCTGCAGGCGTTCCTCGGCGGCACCTTCATCAACCAGTTCAACCGCTTCGGGCGGCAGTGGCGGGTCTACCTGCAAGGCGAGGGGTCGGAGCGCACCCGCCCCGAGGATATCGGCCAGTTCTACGTGCGCAACAACGACGGCAACATGGTGCCGCTGTCGGCGATCACGACGATCCGCACGACCACGGGCCCCGAGTACACGCAGCGCTTCAACCTCTTCCGCGCCGCCCAGGTCACCGGCGCCGCGGCGCCGGGCTACAGCTCGGGCCAGGCGCTGGACGTCATCGAGCAGGTGGCGGCGCAGACGCTGCCGCGCGAGATGGGCTTCGACTGGTCGGATCTCTCCTACCAGGAGAAGAAGGCGGCGGGCACCACGGGGCGGGTCTTCGTGCTCTCGCTCATCTTCGTGTTCCTCATCCTGGCCGCGCTGTACGAGAGCTGGAGCCTGCCGTTCAGCGTCCTGCTCTCCGTTCCCATCGCGGTCTTCGGCGCCTTCCTGGGGCTGCTGCTCCGGCATTTCGACTTCGACGTCTTCGGGCAGATCGGGCTGGTGGTGCTGATCGGCCTCGCGGCCAAGAACGCCATCCTGATCGTCGAGTTCGCCAAGGCCGAGTCGGAGAAGGGGCGCAACCTCGCGGAGGCGGCGCTGGAAGGGGCGAAGCTGCGGCTGCGGCCGATCCTGATGACCTCGTTCGCCTTCATCCTGGGTTGCGTGCCGCTGTGGATCGCCCACGGCGCCGGCGCCGCCTCGCGCCAGATCCTGGGGACGGTGGTGGTGGCGGGCATGCTCGCGGCCACCTGCCTCGCGGTGTTCCTGATCCCGTCGCTCTACGTCCTGGTCGAGCGGATCGGGGGCGCGGAGCGGCGGCGGGCCCGCTTGTCCGCGGAACCGTCTGAGGAACGGCCGGCTGACGGGGGCGCCGCCCTGCCGATGCCTGAGGAGACCCACTCATGAAGCGGCTCAGCGTTCTGCTGGCCGGTCTCGCCGCCGCCGGCTCCCTGGCCGGCTGCGTCGTCGGCCCCAACTACCAGCGGCCGCCCCTGAGCCTCCCGGCGCAGCACCGCGGGCAGGCGGGGCCGGCCGAAGCGGCCTCCTTCGCCGACCAGGCCTGGTGGGAGGTCTTCCAGGACGACGCCCTGAAGGGCCTCATCGCCGAGGCGCTCCGGAACGGCTACGACGTCCGCATCGCGGCGGCGCGGGTCGAGCAGGCGCGGGCCAACGCCGGGATCGTCGGCGCACAGGCTTTCCCGCTGGTCCAGGGGCAGGTGCAGGCGGGGTATGGCCGGCAGTCGGATTTCTCCTCGGGGCGCGGCGCCCAAGGGGCGCTGGTGCAGCTCAACGCCAACGTCTCCTGGGATTTCGACCTCTTCGGGCGCATCCGGCGCTCGAACGAGGCGGCCCTGGCCGAGCTGCTGGCCTCGGAGGAGGCGCGCCGCGGGGTCTTCCTGGCGCTCGCCTCCGAGGTCGCCACCGGCTACTTCCAGTTGCGCGAGCTCGACCTCCAGCTCGAGATCGCCCGCGGCACGACCGGGGCGTTCCAGCAGACGTTCGACCTCTTCAACCGGCGTCTCCAGGGGGGAGCCGCCTCGGCGCTCGAGACCTCCAGCGCCGAGGCCCTGCTGGCCTCGACCGCGGCCACCATCCCGGGTCTCGAGCGGCAGATCGCGGCGCAGGAGAACCAGGTCTCCTTCCTGCTCGGCCGCAATCCGGGACCGATCCCGCGCGGCGTGGCGCTGAGCGCCCAGTCCCTTCCCCCGGCCATCCCGCCGGGGCTCCCCTCCGACCTGCTGCGGCGGCGGCCCGACCTCCGCGAGGCCGAGCAGAACCTCGTGGCCGCCAACGCCAACGTCGGCGTCGCCACCGCCGAGTTCTTTCCCCAGATCAGCCTCACCAGCGGCCTGGGCCTCGTGGCGCCGCAGGTCTCGCAGCTCTTCCCGGCGGGCCGGACGTGGACGATCGGCGGCGGGCTGCTCTCCCCCGTGTTCCAGGGCCGGCGCCTGCGCTACCAGTACCAGGCCGCCGTGGCCCGCTGGGAGGAGGCGAAGGCCCAGTACGAGCAGAGCGTGACCAACTCGTTCAACGAGGTCTCGACGGCCCTGGTGGCCTACCAGAAGTACGCCGAGGTGGAGACGCAGCGGGCGCGCGAGGTGGCCGCCTATCAGGAGGCGGTCCGCCTCTCGAACACGCGCTACGTGGCCGGCCTGTCGTCCTACCTGGAGGTGCTCCAGGCCCAGCAGCAGCTCTTCCCGGCGGAGATCCTGCTCACCCAGGCCCGCTACAACCGGCTGGCGACCCTGGTGCAGCTCTACCGCGCCCTGGGCGGCGGCTGGCGGCTCTCCGATCCGGCGTGGACGGGAGGGCCGGGCGGTCCCGTCACCGCCGGCGAGCCGGCGAAGGAGGTCCACCGTTGAGCCCCCTGACCCCCGTCGTGGACAACCGGGTGATGGGCCTGCTCCTCCAGACCGCGCGGGCCGTCGAGAAGCGCCTCGACGAGACCCTGGAGGCGGTGGAGCTGTCGGTGCCCAAGTTCAGCGCCCTCAAGCACCTCGCGCTGGCCGGCGAGCCGCTCTCCCTGAGCGAGCTGGCCGGCCGGATGGTCTGCGTCCGCTCGAACGTCACGCAGCTCGTCGACCGCCTGCAGGCGGACGGTCTCGTCCGCCGGGTGGAGGATCCCAGGGACCGCCGCTGCGTGCGGGCCACCCTCACCCCTCTCGGCCACGAGCGCCAGACCGCGGGAGCGCAAAGGGTGGACGCCGTGCGCGCCGAGATGGCGGAGATTCTCTCGGAGGTGGACTGCGAGGCGCTGGAGCGGGCGCTGGCGCGGTTGCGATAGGGGGAAATGGGAAACTAGGGACCTAAGGGACAGCAAGGACAGCAGGGACGAGGAGCCCCGATCCCGCGGTTTTCCTTGTCCTTGATGTCCCTGGAGTCCTTTGTGTCCCTTGTTCTACGCCCGGTCCGTGGCCGGCGCCTCCGCCGGCGCCACCGTCTCCGGCGCCGTCTCGGTCAGCCGCGAGGTGAGAAAGCTGGTGGCCAGCATGACCGCCGCCGCGGACCAGAACGGAAAGCGGATGTCCACCTCGTAGATCCAGCCGGCGCAGATCGGTCCCAGCACCCGGGCGATGGAGCCGAAGGCCTGCTGCACGCCCATCGTCTGCCCCATCTCGGCTTTGGCGGCGCGGTGGGAGACCAGGGCGGTGGTGGCCGGGAAGAGCAGCGCCGTCCCCACCGGCACCAGCAGGACGATCAGCGCCAGGAGCGCCACCCGCTCGGGCCGCGAGACGGCGAGCAGGGCGGGGACGGGGATCAGGGTGAGCCCGAGGACCAGCGACATCGAGCCCAGCCGCGTCACTCCGATCTCCCCGAAGCGCCGCACCGTGGGCCCCAGCAGCAGGGCCCGCATGACCACCCCGATCGCCCCGATGTAGCTGTAGAAGTAGCCGATCGTCTCCTTGGTCACGCCGTAGACCTTGCCGAGATAGAGCGCGAACACGCCGTTCATCCCCATGAAGGCCAGCATGCCGATGGCGTAGATCCAGATCAGCAGGCTGACCGGCGAGCCGGGGTCCCTCAGCACCTTGAGGACCGAGCGGAGGAGCGGCTGGCGCCGGCGCGCCGGCGCGCCGGCGGCCTCCTGGCGGTGCGATTCCGGCAACCACTTCCAGGCGGACAGGACGTTCAGCGTGCAGAGCAGGGCGGCCACGAAGCCCGGTCCGGAGGAGCCGAGGTGCCTGGCGGCGAGCGACCCGAGAGTGGGACCGATCATCACGCCCGCGCTGGTGGCGGCGCTGATCCATCCCAGGGCCTCGGCGCGCTTCTCCGGGGGGACGGAATCGCTGACGTACGCCTGCACGACGCCGGTCGTGCCGCCTCCGGCCCCCTGGATCAGGCGGAAGAGGACGAGCAGCCAGATCGAGTTGGCGAGACCGAAGAGGGCGAAGGCCACCGTCGAGGAGGCCAGCCCCACCAGCAGCGCCGGCCGCCGGCCGTAGCGGTCGGAGAAGCGGCCCCAGAGCGGCGCCGAGAGGAACTGCGCGAAGGAGAAGGCGGAGATGATCAGGGCGACGACGAGCGGCCGCGCTCCCAGGTGGGTGGCGTAGAACGGCAGCAGGGGGAGCACGAGGAGGGAGCCGATCATGTCCACGAACACCGTGGCCATCAGGACCCAGAGCTGCTTGAGCGAGCTGGACTGCATGACGTCCCTCGGGATCTTCCCCGGCGGCCTCAGCGCGCCTCGCCCTGCCCCCAGAGCAGGAACGCCGCGCCGCTCGCGGTCATCAGCAGGACCCCGTAGACCGCCGCCATCCCGAGGTCCTGGAGGCGGAGGCTGGAGAGGATCTCGATCGCGATGGGGCGGGTATCGAAAGTGTAGAGCACGATCGAGACGATGAAATCACCGAGGGCGGTGATGAAGGCGAGCCCGGCCCCGGCGGCGAGGGCCGGCCGCAGCAGCGGCAGCGTCACCCGGGCGAGCCGGCGCCAGCGCCCGGCGCCGAGCGAGGCCGCCGCCTCCTCGAGCGCCGGATCGAGCTGCCGGAGCCCGGCGAGGGCCGCCCGTCCGGTCAGCGGCAGGTCGCGCACCAGATAGGCGAGCGGCAGCAGCCACGGCGTGCCGATCAGCACGAAACGGCCGATCCACGGCTGGTGGACGCTGAAGGTGGTGGCGAGGGCCACGGCGAAGACCGTGCCCGGCACCGCCCAGGGAATGGCGATCAGCCCTTCGAGCAGCCCGCCCACGCGGTCGCGGCGGCCGGCGGCGAGGCGGGCGGCGGCGAACCCCAGGGCCACGGCGAGGACGGTGGCGGCGACGGCCATCCACAGCGAGTTGACCACCGGGCGCAGGTGCTCGGGTGTGGTGAACAGCGACCGCCAGTTGCCGAAATTGAGCACCGGCGGGAACGGCTCCGCCGTCCAGGTGAAGGCCGGCACCAGCGAGACCAGCAGCAGCACGGCGTGCGGCAGCAGCAGCAGCGCGGCGAGGAGCCAGCCGAAGAGGCCGGCGCCGCCGCGGGCGAGCGGGCTCGCCAGGCGCCGGCGGGCCGGCGCGATCCCCCGCACGCCGGTCGCCACCGAGACCGTGCGGTCGGCCCGGCGCATCGCTCCGAGGCCCAGCAGGGCGAGGCCGGCCAGCATCACCGTCTCCACCTGGGCGAGGGCGAGCTCGCCGTTGAGCTTGGAGGCGACGATCTGGGTGGTCATCACCCGGAAACCGCCGCCGAACATGTAGGGGGCGGAGAACGAGGCGAGCGCCGTCATGAAGGTGAGCAGGGCCGCGCCGGCGAGGGCCGGCCGCAGCAGCGGCAGGGTGACGCGCCAGAGCGTCCGCGCCCGGCTGGCGCCCAGCGAGGCCGCGGCCTCCAGCAGGGCGGCGTCGAGCCGCGCCAGGCCGGCGCGGGTGAAGAGATAGAAGTAGACGTACATCGAGTAGGCGTGGACGAGCAGGATGGCGCCCGGGCCCGCCAGCCGCCAGGGCGGCGCGTCGAGCCGCAGCAGGGACTGCACGGCCCGCGAGGCGAAGCCGCTCTCGCCGTAGAGGAAGAGGAAGGCGATCACCCCCACCAGCGGCGGCAGGGCGACCGGCAGGGCCACGATCGCGCCGAGGACGCGGCGGCCGGGGAAGTCGGTCCGCTCGAAGAGGAAGGCGAGCGGCACGCCCACCAGCGCCGCGAGCCCGACCGAGGCGGCCGAGATCCACAGGCTCCGCCACAGCGCCATCCATTCGTCCCGCCGGCCGAAGAACTCGGCGAAATAGTGGAGCGTCCACCGCGGGCCGCCGAGCGCCTCGAGCAGCGTGATCAGCAGGGGATAGCCGACCAGCCAGGCGAGCAGGGCCGCGACGGCGAGGGCGGGCAGGAGGGCACGGCGGCTCATGGCGCTGCTTTCTACGCCGCCGGGACCGTCAAAGTTCTGCCGATCCCGTTCAACGCGCTCTCCGGAACAGCCGCGGCGCCGGCGCTCCTTGGGCTTTCGGCGCCACCCGCACGGCGTCGCCCACCGCGGCGGCGGCGGACGGCGCCAGCACCTCCAACTCGCCACCGGCGGCGAGAGCCACCTGGTAATAGGTGACCGGTCCGGCGTAGCGCCGCTCGGTCACCCGGCCGGCGAGGGCCCGCGGATCGCCGCCTGGCGCGAAGGCCAGCGACTCCGGGCGGACGACGAGGTCCACTTCCTCGCCGGGGCCCATACCTTCGACCTCGGGCGAGCGGACGGCGGACCAGCGCACCGGTCCGGCGCCGCCGAGCGCGGGATGGGGCACCCAGACGGCGCCGTCCCCCTCGAGCACGCCGGGGAGCGCGCTCGCCCGTCCCACGAAGGTGGCGACGAAGCGGGTGGCCGGATGGTCGTAGAGCTCCTCGGGGGCTCCCACTTGGTGCAGCACGCCGCCGTGGAGCACGGCGACCCGGTCGCCCAGATGGAAGGCCTCCTCCTGTTCGTGGGTGACGAGCACGGTGGTGATGCCCACCCGCTGGATGGCCCGCCTGAGCTCGCGGCGCGTGCGCTCGCGCAGCGATGGATCGAGGTTCGAGAGCGGCTCGTCGAGCAGCAGCACGCGCGGCTCGGGGGCGAGCGCGCGGGCGAGCGCCACCCGCTGCTGCTGGCCGCCCGAGATCTCCCCCACCCGCCGCCCTTCGTAGCCGGGGAGATCCACCAGCGCCAGCGCCTCCGTCACCCGGCGGGCGGTCTCCGGTTTGCCTTCCTTCTCTTTGCGCGCGGCTTCTTTGTGTGCGGTCAAGCCGAACGCGACGTTCTCGCCCACGGTGAGATGAGGGAAGAGAGCGTAGTGCTGGAAGACCATGCCGAAGTGGCGGCGTTCCGGGGGAAGGGCGGTCACGTCCGCGCCGTCGACGAGGATGCGTCCACGATCGGGCCGCTCGAACCCGGCGATCAGCCGCAGCGCGGTCGTCTTGCCGCTGCCGGAGGGGCCGAGGAGGGCGAGGATCTCTCCCTTCTCCACGGCGAGCGAGAGGCCGCGCAGCACGGACTGGGCGCCGAAGCTCTTGTCGAGCCCGTCAAGGGTGAGGAAGGGCATCGCAACCGCGCTATGGGGAGTGCGTCGCGCCATGGCTGCGCACGGTGCGGTCCCAGGTGGTCATCCACTCCTGACCGTTCCTGGCGATCAGGCTCCAGTCGACGTCGGCCGGCTTGAGCTCCCGGAGCACGTCCCGCGCCCATTGCGGCAGTTGGTCGGGCTCGAGGTCGGTGCGCGCGGGCAGCCGGAAGGCCTCGCGGGCCGCGAGCTGCTGCCCCTCGACGCTGCCCACGTACTCGATGAAGGCCTTGGCCTCCGCCGGGTGCCGCGCCCCCTTGACCAGGCCGATCGAGTCGTCGATCACCGGCGTGCCGCTCCTGGCGAAGCGGTAGCCGAGCGGGGCGCCCCGCTTCGCCTGCCAGAGCATGTCGGTCAGCTCCCAGACGGTGATCAGCCCCTCCTGGCGGTTGAGCTTCTCCATCATCAGGGCGGGGTTCTGGACGTACTCCTTGGTCTGGGCGTCGAAGCGACGCAGCCACTCCCAGCCCCGCTCGGGGCTCCCCGTCTCCTTCACCGAGCGGGCCAGGATCATGCCGAAGAGCGTGCGCATGGTGCCGCTCGCCAGCGGATCGCGGATCAGGATCTTCCCCTTCCAGCGTGGATCGAGGAGGTCGTCCCAGTCCGCCGGAGCTTCCTCGGGCTTCACGCCCTTGGAGTTGTAGACCAGCACCGGCGCCGTGCGGTAGGTGCCGAAGTAGAGGTCGCCGGGCGCGCGGCTCGCCGCCGGGACCGCGCCGGCCCAGGTGGGCCGGTAGGGGGCGAGGAGGCCCTCGGCGGCGCCACGGGAGAAGATCGTCTGCGGGCCGCCGTACCAGACGTCCGACTGCGGATTGGCGGCCTCGGAGCGGACCCGGTCGTAGACCTCCTGCGAGCCCATGTCGAGCCAGCGGACGTCGATGTTCGGGTGCTTCGCCTCGAAGCTCTTCTCCATCAGGGTGAGGAGGTCGCGCCCGTGCGGCGAGTAGACCACCAACGGGATGCGGCCGTCGCCGCAGCTCGCGCCGAGGAGAGCGACGGCGAGGATCGCGAGAGAGCGAATGGTTTTCATGGTTCGCAAAGGTTCACGGGCCGTCCCCGGGGCCGGAGGGGGCGCCCGCGGATCTTATCTCAGCGGCTCCCCTGGAGCGCCAGCAGGTTGGCGAACAGCCGGTAGGCCCCCGGCACCCCGGCCGGGAGCTGCCGGAACAGGGCGAGGCCGGTGTAGACGTACCAGCCCTTGCCGGCCCGGGCGGCCAGCAGACTCCCCTTGAGGATCTCCGTGTCCGGATCCTTCATCGCGAGGAGCGGCGTGTAGGCCGCGTCCCAGGTGTGGGCGAAGTTGAGCCCGCGCTCCTGGAGCCACCCCTCCCAGTCCGCCGGCCCGATCTTGTTGGGCACGTTGAGGACCGGGCTCGCCGGATCGAGGACGGTCACGGCGGCCGTCTCGTCGGTCACCCGGTCGCGGGTCATCTCCAGCGGGAAGGGGGCGAGCTTGCCCTCGAAGTATCCGGTCTGCTGGTACTGGACGATCACCACGCCGCCGTTGCGGGCGTAGTCGAGCAGCCGGCGGTTGGCGCGCACGAGCACGGGATCGATCTCGTAGGCGCGGCTGCCGACGACGATCGCGTCGTAGCGCCCGAGGTCTCCCGAGATGAGCTGCTCGTCGCCGAGCATCTCGATCGGCACTCCGACCTGGCGGAGGAACTCGGGGACGCGGTCCGACGCTCCCCGCACGTAGCCCACGCGCTTCAGCGGCGGCAGGCGCAGATCCATGGTCTGCACCGCCAGCCGGGCCGGCACCGGCCGCGGGGTGGGCCGGATGTGGGGATAGTCGACCAGCGGCACGGCGAGCTCGAACCGCCGGCCGTCCGCCAGCACCGCAGCCAGCCGCAGGGTGTCGCGGCCGGGCTTCAGGCTCTTCGGCGGCGCGAGGACGAGCTCGAGATCGAGCGGCTCGTTGGCGGCCTCCAGCGTGAAGGGTTGCGGCGCCGCGGTGGGGCCGCTCGCCGCGTCCTGGGCCTCCAGCCGCCCACGGACGGCCGCCCTGGCGTGGGAGAGGAGCCGGACCCTCAGCCGCCGGGGCTCGCGGCTCTGGAGCGGCCAGGCCAGGAGATCGTCGGCCGCCGACACCTCGACCTCCGGCACCACGCGGAGCGGCCGGCGCACCTCGCCTAGCGCCTGGTTGCGGTGCAGGTGGACCACCTCGCGCTCCAGGGTGACCGGCACCCCCTCCACCCCTCCGATCTTGAAGCTGAGCCGGGCGACCAGCGGCGGCGGACCGAACGGCTCTCCCCGCTCGGCCGGCCGCACGCCGCTCCAGTCGTAGAGGGCTCCCAGCATGGGCTTGCTGAGGAAGTAGGGGACGGTCGGCGGCGCCGCGGCCGGCACGGCGGGCTTGAGATCCCAGGTGCCGAGGGCGCCGGCCGCCAGGTCCTTGGCGTCGCCGGCCGTGGGCTGGCCCCCCCACTCCGGAGCCGGCACCAGGGAGACCGCCGCCGCGGCGACGGCGCGGGCGCCGTCGTTCCAGAGGGAGACCTGCACGGGGAAGGTCTCCCCCGCGATCAGCTCCTCGCGCTCGGTCGTGGCGTCCACCGCGATCCCCGCGGCGGCGGCGAGGCCGGCCTCCGCGATCTCGATCTTCTCGTCGAGCAGCTCACGGACCTGGCGGTCCTCCTCGGCGAGCGCGGCCCCCGCCGCCTGGAGTCCCTTCAGGATGTCGAGGAAGGCGGGGACCGCCGCGTCGAGGTGCGCCGGGGTGAGCGCGGCCCGCGCCCGCTCGGCCGTGGTCTGCGCCGCGTCCAGGCGCTCCTGGACCGCCTTGCGGCGGCCGGCGTCGGCGATCGTGGCCGCGAGGGCGGAGAGGCGGGTATCGATGCCGGCGAAGAGGTCCTTGCCCGCCACGCCGGCGCCCCCCTGCACCCAGGCGACGCGGGTCTGCTGGGGGCCGAGGCGCTGGATCTGCCCCATGTCCTGCGAGCGGTGCATGCTGCGGCTCGCCATGGCGAGCTGAAAGACCGACTTGCCCGCCAGGGGATCGACGCCGGAGGTCGACTGGGTGATCGTGGCGGCGTTGGGATCGAAGTAGGTCGAGCGGTAGAGGGCCTGGGGGGTCCAGGGCTGGAGCCCCTCGGCCGTGAGCTGCGGCAGGGCCCTGGGATCGCCGGCCAGCGGGAAGGCCGCGTAGGCGGTCACCCCGGCGGCCTGGTGCTGGCCGTGGTTGGGATGGGGAACGCCGGGGAAGACCGAGACCACCACCTGCGGCTTGAAGCGCCGGAGCACGCGCACGGCGTCCTCCACCAGCACGTCCTTCGGCCACAGGCGCAGGGTCTCGTCGAGCGAGCGGGTGTAGCCGAAGTCGTAGGCGCGGGAGAAGAACTGCCGGCCGCCGTCGATCGCGCGGGCCGCCAGCAGCTCGCGGGTGCGCAGGAGCCCGAGGGCCGGCCCGAGCTCCGGGCCGATCACATTCTGCCCGCCCTCGCCGCGGCTCAGGGAGAGATAGGCGGCGTCGCCGCCCATGCCGCGCGAGACCAGGGCGATCAGCGAGGTGTCCTCGTCGTCCGGGTGGGCGCCGATCACCAGCAGCCGCTTGTGGGCGGAAAGCTTGGCGAGCGCCCGGTCGACGACCGTGATGCCGCCGGTGGCGGCCGGCTCCAGGGGGGAGGGCGCGGGAGCGACCTGCGCCGCGGCGGGCCGCAGCAGGGAGACGAAGAGAAGCAGGACGGGGAACGGCTTCGCGAGTCGTCGCGTCATTATGAAAGGCTCCGGGAAGCGAACCGGCCGGCTGGACGGATCGCCGGGCAGTCTAACATCGGAGGCGGGGGGCGCCCGGTCTGCTTTTCTAGACACCCGCGGCCCAGCCTGCGTACAACTATCTGCAGAACACGCGAGGAAAGAGCGGCTCCGCAGCCCGGAGCCGCGCGCGCAACCCCGGGGACGTCGCGCTTCATGAAGTTGTCTGTCTGTGGTTCGAAACGTCGTTCGAAAACCGATCGCATCGATCAAGTTTGCGAAGGAGTATCGATCATGATTCAAACAGTCCGACGCACCCTTCCAGCGCTGCTGCTCGCGCTGAGCCTGCCGGCCGCCGTCCGCGCGGCGGTCTACGTTCCCAACAGCACGGCCGACTCCGACGACGGTGCCTGCGGCGCCGTCTGCTCGCTGCGCGACGCGGTCGCGGCGGCCAACCTGCACGCCGGCGAGGACGTCATCCTGCTGCACGCCGGGATCTACGCGGCGAGCAGCCTCCAGATCCAGGGAGACCTCGTGCTGATCGGCGACGGCGCGGGGCGCAGCGTCGTCGACGGCGGTGCCGGCGGCGGGATCCTCACGGTGCCCGCCGGCGTGACGGTCCAGATCCAGGACGTGACGCTGCGCAACGGCCGCGCGGCGGGCGGGGGTGGGGCGATCCACAACAGCGGCGTCCTCACCGTCCAGCGCTCCATCCTCTCGGGCAACGCCGCCGTCTCGGGCGCCGGCGGCGCCGGCTTCGGCGGCGCCATCCTTTCCAGCGGCAGCGGCTCGTCGCTCACCCTGACCGACAGCGCGGTCTCGGGAAACACGGCGCAGGCGGGCGGCGGCGGTCTCGCCCTCGGCGGCGCCATCGCCCTCGCCAACGTGACGATCTCCGGCAACCGCTCGCAGAGCGACTTCGGCGGCGGCCTCTACCTGTTCTCCGACGTCCGCGGCACGGTGAACAACGCCACCATCGCGGGGAACTCGGCGGGGCTCAAGGGGGGCGGCGCCTTCCTGGAGAGCTCTGCCTTCATCGGCGTCTCGCCGAAGGTCACCAACTCGATCCTTGCCGGCAACACGGCGCCCTCCGAGCCGGACTGCTCCGGGGCCATCGACTCCGCCTACGACCTGATCGGCAACGGCGCCGGCTGCAACGGCCCGGCGGCGGTCAAGGGGGACCAGGTGGGGACGGGGGCGACGCCCGTCGATCCGCGGCTCGGCGCGCTCGGCGACAACGGCGGGCCGACCCCGACGCGCGCCCTCCTCGCCGGCAGCCCGGCGATCGACGCCGCCAACCCCGCCGCGCCCGGTTCCGGCGGCGGCGCCTGCGAGGCCACCGATCAGCGGGGCGTCCACCGTCCCGGCGGCTCCCGCTGCGACGTCGGAGCGTTCGAGGCGTCTACGGCCTGCGTGGCGGGGGACGGCGCGCTCTGCCTGAGCGGCGGTCGCTTCCGCGTCTCGGCCACCTTCCAGGCGCCCAACGGCGGCCCCGCCGGCGCCGCGCACGGCGTGGCGCTGACGCCGGACAGCGGCTATTTCTGGTTCTTCGATCCCACCAACGTGGAGCTGACCGTCAAGGTCCTGAACGGCTGCAATTCCAACAATCATTATTGGGTGTTCGCGGCCGGCCTGACCAACGTCAACGTGGTCCTCACCGTGACGGACACGGCGACCGGGCAGACCAAGAGCTACACCAACCCGCAGGGGCGGACCTACCGCTCGATCCTGGATACGGTCGCGTTCGCGACCTGCCCGTATATCCCCGGGTAGGCAGGAATCATCCTGAGGGGCGGCCCGGAGGAACTCCGGGCCGCGCTCTCGCTTCGGAGCTGGGCGATCTCACCGCCGGTACCTGAGCTGAAAATTGACCGTCAGGATATAGTAGACCTTGACCGGCTTGCCCTCCAGGCGGGCCGGCTCGAAGCGCCACTGTCCGACCGCTTCGAGAGCCGCGTACTTCATGGCGGGACCGCCCCCCTGCGCCTCGAGGACCCGCGGCTGGCGCGGCCGGCCGTCAATGCCGATGACGGTCTCCACCACCACGCGTCCGGGCGCCCCCAACTGGACGAGCGCGTCGGGATAGTCCGGCCGGACCTGCTGAACGATCCTGGGACGCTCGACTTTGTCAAAGGGGATGGACTGCCCGTCCGGGGTCTCCAGGCCCTCGCCGGTCACGAGCGGACCGATCCGGAGCCGCCGCTCCTTCAGCGCGGCGGCCGGGGCGCCATACGGCGTCAGGTCGGTCTTGTAGATCTCCGGAACGAGGTTGAGCGCGGTATCCCAGTACCAGGCCGCCTCGTCGTCATTCCCCGCTCCCTCCTCGGCGATGGCGCGGAAGACCGACGCGACGGCGAGGCTGTAGGCCACATCCTTGTCCCTGCCCGCGTCGTTGACCATCTCGTGGGTCACCCGCCGGGCCTGCTTCCCGGCCTCGGCCCACCGCTGGGTCCGCAGCTCCTGGTCGACCTCTTTCAAGCCCTTGATCCATCGGTCAGCCAGCGATGCGCCGGCGGCCAGACCCGGCAAGACGACCGTGAGGAGGGCGAGGAGAAGGAACATCGTTCGGCAGGGTTTCGGCATCCAGTGCTCCTGAAGGGAACCGCGTCATCCATTGGATTCCGGGGAGAATCTTAGCAGGGCCGCCCCCCCTTGCCAGTTGCGGTATCCTGACAGGTGCCATGGAAGCCATCACCACGACCGCCACCGTTGCGTCCGAGCGCCCCGCGGCCCTGGACGAGAAGACTTTGGACGCCTATCGCCGGCTGGGCTATCTGCTGGCGGATCTGGACCCCATGAACCGCATCGAGCCCGAGGCCCAGCCCGGCCTCGAGGACACGGATCCCGCCACCGCCGAGGTCGCCCGCCGGCACTACTGCGGCACGATCGGCGTCGAGTTCATGCACATCCCCCATCCGGAACGCCGGCGCTGGATCGAGGAGCGCATGGAGGCCGGGGCCCCCGGGTTCGACCGCGAGCGCATCCTCGATCTGCTCACCCGGGCCGAGACCTTCGAGCAGTTTCTCCAGGCCCGCTATCTCGGCACCAAGCGCTTCTCGGTCGAGGGGGTGGAGGCGCTGCTCCCCTGCCTCGACCAGATACTGCAGGGCGCCGCGGCGCACCAGGCCGGTCAGGTGGTGGTGGCGATGAGCCATCGCGGCCGGCTGAACGTGATCGTCCACACCGTCGGCCGCTCCCCCGGCGAGATCCTGGCCGGCTTCGAGGACGTGGATCCGCGCAGCACCTTCGGCGGCGGCGACGTCAAGTACCACATGGGCGCCACCGGCGAGTTCACCGGCGCCAACGGCCACAGGGTCAGCATCCACCTGGTCTCGAACCCGAGCCACCTCGAGGCGGTCGATCCCGTGGCGCTCGGCCGGGTGCGGGCCAAGCAGGTGCGCCTCGGCGACGACGCGCGCCACGAGCAGGTCTTCCCCGTCGTCCTTCACGGCGACGCCGCCTTCGCCGGCCAGGGGGTGCTCGCCGAGACGCTGAACATGTCCGAGCTCCCCGGCTACGGCGTCGGCGGCACGGTGCACGTGATCGTCAACAACCTGATCGGTTTCACCACCGAGCCCAAGGCTCTCCACTCCTCCCGCTTCGCCTCGGACGTGGCGCGGCGGCTGCCGGTGCCGATCTTCCACGTCAACGGCGAGGATCCGGACGCCGTGGCGCGGGTGGCGCAGCTCGCCGTCGAATACCGCTTCGCCTTCAAGAGCGACGTCGTGGTGGACCTGATCGGCTTCCGCCGGCACGGCCACAGCGAGGTGGACGATCCCACGATCACCCAGCCGCTCCTCTACAGGAAGATCCAGGTCCACCCGCCGCTGTGGAAGCTCTACGCCCGCGCCATCGGCGTCCCCGAGGCGGCGGCCGATCACCGCGCCGAGGCGATCCGCGCCGAGCTCGACGCCGCCCACAAGGCCGCGGCGACGCTCGAGAAGAAGCCCACGATGCGCACCCTGCCGGCCTACTGGGACCGTTACCCGGGGGGCTGGTGGAAACCCGAGTACGAAGTGACGACGGGCCTGCCGGCCGCCAAGATCGCCGCGCTCGCGAAGGCCCTGACCACGGCTCCCGAGGGGTTCCACGTCCACAAGAAGATCCAGGCGCTGCTCGCCCAGCGGGCCGAGATGGGGCAGGGCAAGCGACCCGTCGACTACGGCATGGCCGAGGCGCTCGCCTTCGCCTCGCTGGTCAAGGCGGGCACGCCGGTCCGCCTCTCCGGGCAGGACAGCCGGCGCGGCACCTTCAACCAGCGCCACTCGGTGCTGATCGACGTCGAGGACGCCTCCGAATACACGCCGCTGGAGCACGTCGCGCCCGGCCAGGCCCGCTTCGAGGTCTACGACTCGATGCTCTCCGAGGCCGCCGTGCTCGGCTTCGAGTACGGCATCAGCCGCGACTTTCCCGAGGCGCTGGTCTGCTGGGAGGCGCAGTTCGGCGACTTCGCCAACGGCGCCCAGATCATCATCGACCAGTTCATCTCCGCCGGCGAGGACAAGTGGCACCTGCTCTCCGGCGTCGCGCTGCTGCTGCCGCACGGCTACGAGGGGCAGGGGCCGGAGCACTCGAGCGCCCGCATCGAGCGCTACCTCCAGCTCTGCGCCGAGGACAACATGCAGGTCTGCCAGCCCTCGACCGCGGCCCAGTACTTCCACATGCTGCGCCGCCAGGCCCTGAGCCCCTGGCGCAAGCCGCTGATCGTCTTCACTCCCAAGAGCATGCTGCGCCACAAGGACTCCGCCTCGACCCTCGAGGACTTCGCCCGCGAGCGCTTCCGCCGGGTGGTCGAGGACCCGGAGGCGAAGGATGCCCGGCGGGTGCTGCTCTGCACCGGCAAGATCGTCCACGAGCTGCGGCGGGAGCGGGAGCGGCGACAGGACCCCGCGACGGCCGTCCTCGCCCTCGACCAGCTCTATCCCTTCCCGAAAGAGGAGCTGGCCGCGGCGCTCGCCCGGCACCCGAACGCCCACGACGTGGTGTGGGTGCAGGAGGAGCCGGCCAACATGGGGGCCCTCTCGTTCGTGCAGCCCCGCATCGAGCGTCTGCTCGGCCGCCCCATCCGCTCGGTCAAGCGCTCCCCCAGCGGCAGCCCTGCCACCGGTTCGGCCAAGGCCCACGCCATGGAGCAGCAGACGCTGCTGACGCTGGCGTTCACGACGTAGGGGGTGGGCGCCGCCGCCCTCCCAGGAGGACAACCCCACCCCGCGCCCCTCGGCTCGCGGGGTGGTCCCTTTCTTGCTACCCTCTGGCCTGAAATCCGGTCCGGCGGAGGTGTGTGTTAGGGTACGGACCCAAACTTTTCGCGAGAAAGGGCCCCGGCATGGCAATTTCCGACGCCCCCCCACAAGAGTATCCCGACGTTGTCGAAGTGCTCCGGGAGGAGAGCCCGGCCGCCGCGGCGTTCCGGCCGTTCATCCCGGCCTCGGTGCGGCTGCCGGAACTCACCATCCTGCCGCTCATCGTCGGCACGATCCTCGGCATCATCTTCGGCGCCTCGTCGCTCTACCTGGTGCTCAAGGTCGGCCTGACGGTCAGCGCCTCGATCCCGGTGGCGGTGATCTCGCTGACCATCTTCCGCGGCCTGCGCTCGCTGGGGCTGCGGGGGGCGACGATCCTCGAGAACAACATCGTGCAGACGGCCGGGTCGGCCGGCGAGTCGATCGCCTTCGGCGTCGGCGTCACCATGCCGGCGATCATGATCCTCGGCTTCGATCTCGAGATCACGCGGGTGATGCTGGTCGCGGTGCTCGGCGGCCTGCTCGGCATCCTGATGATGATCCCGCTGCGCCGGGCGCTCATCGTCCAGCAGCACGGCCTGCTCAAGTATCCCGAGGGGACGGCCTGCGCCGAGGTGCTCAAGGCCGGCGCCACGGACGAGGAGCGGGCGATCGCCGCCCGCGCCGCCGTCGAGGCCGGCGATGCTCCCGCCGCCGAGGCGGTGAGCCACACCGGCGCCAAGGCCATCTTCACCGGCTTCGGCATCGGGCTCGTCTATCAGACGGCGATGGAGGTGTTCCGGCTCTGGAAGGACACTCCCGAGAAGATCTTCGGGAAGCCCTTCGAGGCCGGCTCGGTCTCCGCCGAGATCAATCCCACGCTGCTCGGCGTCGGCTACATCATCGGCCCGCGCATCGCCTCGATCATGTGCGGCGGCGGCGTGCTCGCCTACCTGGTGCTGATCCCCGCCATCAAGTACTTCGGCGGCGTCGCGACCGGGGTGATCCCGCCCGGCGTCATCCCGATCTCGCAGATGGGTCCCAACGACATCCGCGGCGCCTACGTGCTCTACATCGGCGCCGGCGCCGTGGCCGCGGGCGGCATCATCAGCCTGTTCCGCTCGCTGCCCACGATCTGGCACGGCCTCAAGGGCGGCCTCGCCGACTTCCGCGGCCGCACGGAGGCCCAAGGGGGCGCGGCGGTCCTCCGCACCGACCAGGACATGTCGCTCAAGTTCGTGGCCGGCGGCATCGTGGCGCTGATCGCCGTGATCATGATCGTGCCCCAACTCCACCTGCAGTGGAACCTCCTGGGCGCCCTCCTGATCATCGTCTTCGGCTTCCTGTTCGTCACCGTCTCCTCCCGGCTGACCGGCGAGATCGGCTCGTCCTCGAACCCGATCTCGGGGATGACGGTGGCGACCCTGCTGCTGACCTGCCTGATCTTCCTGGCGATCGGCTGGACAGGGCCGACCTACTACGTGACGGCGCTGTCGATCGGCGCCATCGTCTGCATCGCGGCCTCGAACGGCGGCACCACCTCGCAGGACCTGAAGACCGGATATCTCGTCGGCTCGACGCCGCGCAACCAGCAGATCGCGATCCTTTTCGGCGCCCTCGCCTCCGCCCTGGTGCTCGGTCCCATCCTGCTGGTGCTCAACAACGCCGCCACCGTCTACGTGCCGATCACCGACAAGGCCGGCCACGTGGCCCAGGGCTATGCCCCCGACCTGCGGGTCGATCCCGCCACGCTGGCGACATTGAAGGCCGAGAAGCTGGTGGGTCCGCAGGCGGTTTCCGACACCGCCAGCTATCACTCCTGGCAGAAGACCGACGCCGTGGGCGGCCCGGCCGGGCGGTATCTGGTCAACGACGCGGGCGTGCCGGTCTACCTGGTGGACCCGGGCATCAACGGCACCCATCACGAGCGGCCGGACGGCTCGAAGGTCACCAAGTTCGACGCGCCCAAGGCGACGCTGATGTCCTACATCATCAAGGGCATCCTCAACCGGCAGCTCCCCTGGGGGCTGGTGCTGCTGGGGGTGATGATCGCCATCGTGCTCGAGATGTCCGGCATCCCGTCGCTCGCCTTCGCGGTGGGCGTCTACCTGCCGCTCTCCTCCTCCAGCCCGATCTTCATCGGCGGCATGGTGCGCTGGCTGGTGGACCGCCATCTGGCGAAGAAGCTCGCGCACCGCAACCTCAGCGAGGAGGAGCTGACCGCCGAGGGGGACAAGAGCCCCGGCGTGCTGATGGCGTCGGGCTACATCGCCGGGGGCGCCATCGCCGGCATCCTGATCGCCATCAGCGCGGGCGTCCTCACCAACTTCGACAACCGGATGACCGAGATCATGAAGGCCAGCAATCCGTTCTTCAACGGCCCCTCCTCGGACCTGCTGGCGCTGATCCCGTTCGCCCTCCTGTCCGTCCTGCTCTACATGGCGGGCCGGGAGATGATCCTGGCGGGCAAGCCAACGGCGCGCTGAGCCGGCGGAAACCGAACAGAGGGTTTGGTCAGGGGCGCAGCTTGCTGCGCCCCTACTAATTTGGGGTTTACCCGACCTGGCGGTAGCGGATGACCCGCGCGGGCGAGCCCATCAGGTCCTTGATACGCGGCCGCAGCCCCTGGATGTGGGGCATCCGGCCGTGCGCGTCCAGCTCCTCGACGGACGCCCACTCCTCGACGAACACGAACTCGGCATAGCCCTCCCCCGGGAAGGCGCGGATCAGGTCGTAGCGGATGCACCCGGACTCGCGCCGGGTGGGCTCGAGCAGCTCTTGGAGGGCGCTCTCCATCTCGGCCTCCTTGCCGCTCGCGGCGAAGAAGGTGGCGATCACGTGAACGGTGTCCGGCGGCATGCGCGAGAGTATAGCCGGATCGTTCAACCCGCCGGCACCGCCGGCGCCAGCCGCAGCCGGTGGACCGCCGGCCCGGGCAGGAAGGGCGTCGGCTCGCCGTGCTCCCAGGCCCTTTCGCTCTTCTGATAGTAGGGCGAGAGCGGATGGCCGCTCTGTCCCACCGGCATCTCGAAGATGCCGGTCTCCTCGTGGCCGGGGGAGACCACCAGCCGCTCCGAGGCGCCGAAGGCCGGGCCCTGCACGCGCGGCATGTTCTCGTCCCCCGGGAGCTGGCGCGGCGGCACGTCGAGCCAGCGGCTCAAGAAGGGCACGGCCAGGCTCAGCGGATGTTGGATGCGCGTGGTGTTGCGCGCTCCCCAGGTGAGGCCGGCGAGGCTGGACCCCTGCCGGGAGCCGGCATCCAGCACGGCGTCCACCGCCGCGAGGAGCTGCTCGTCCCAGCTCTTGAAGCGAGGGTCGAGCAGGTGGAACGGGCGCCCGGTGACCAGCCGCCAGAGCGGCCCCTCGAACTGCGAGGTGGGTCCGAAGCGCTTCTCGTCCGGCAGGCCCTCCTGGCCGGTCAGCGAGGTGAAGACCTGATCCTCGAGGAAGAAGCGGAACGCCCGCACGGTCCGGTAGGCGGCCGAGTCGATGGAGGCCCGTCCCGTCCAGCTCGCCTCCACCAGCCGCCGCAGCTCGGCGCGGCGGGGATGGCCCGCGATCGCCCGCGGGCTCAACGTGGCGAGCAGCAGGCCGCGCCAGCGCTCCAGGAACAGCGCCCGGTCGTCGAGCTGGATGGCCAGCAGGTCGCGCGGCGTGGCGCGCTCGAGCTGCATCAGGTCGTCGCGGATCTGCCGCGCCCGGGCGCCGAGGTCGTAGCCGCCGTTGCCGAGCTTCGCCAGCATCTCGCCGTCCACCACCCGGGCGTTGGCGGTCCAGATCCGGCCCGCCGGCGGATCGACGATCCGCGGGACGTCCGCGGGCGCGAGCCAGCCGTCCCAGCGGCGGGAGCCGTCGGCCCACGAGGTCGGGACCCGCCCGTCGAAGCCGACGCGGCGCGGAATCCTGCCGATGATCGTCCAGCCCACCCGCCCCGAGTCGTCGGCCACGGTGAAGTTCTGGGGCGGGATGCCGGAGCGGTTCGCCACCGCCATCGCCTCCTCCAGGCTGCGGGCCGTCTCCAGCCCCGCGACGCCCAGGTTCACCGTCTCCGGATGGTGCGCGGTCCACGCCAGGGCGCGGGGATGCCCCCGGTGGTCGGTGTCGATCACCGGTCCCCAGATCGTCTCCTTCACCTCCAGCGTGTCGTCCGGGCCGCCCTTCACGTGGATGCGCTCGGCGAGCGTCTCGAAGCGCCGCGGTCCCTGGGGCGTGCGGTAGACCCCGGGATCCCTGGGATCGACCTCCAGCTCCACCAGGTCCGTCCAGTCGCCGTAGCTGTTGGTGAAGCCCCAGGCGACGTGGCCGTTGCTCCCCACTACCATGGTCGGCGTGCCGGGAAGCGTCACGCCGGTGATCCGCAGGAAGCCCCCGGCGCCGTCCGGCCGCGCGATCGAGGCCCGGTACCAGGTGTTGGGCACCCGGATCCCCAGGTGCATGTCGTTGGCGAGCAGGGCGTGGCCGTCCGCCGTGTGCGCGCCCGCCACCGCCCAGTTGTTGCTGCCGGCGACGGATTCCTCTTCACGATTCCTCTCTGGCAGGCGGAACGCGGCGGCTTTCGGCAGGGCCGCGCGCCTGCGCAGATCGAACACCTCCGGCCCTGGGATGGGCGGCGTGGCGAACGCCGGGCCCACGACCGGCGCGTCCCACTCCGTGCCGACCGGCGACAGGAAGTCGAACATCGGCTTCGGCAGCGTGTCCCGGAGGACCCCCAGGGCGGACTCCCGGCGCCCGGTCCCGTCGTTCAGCTCGAAGAACATGGCATAGACCGCCAGGATCGAGTCCTCCGGCCGCCAGGGCGCGGGGTCGGCGCGGAGCATCAGGTATTCGAAGGGTTTTCCGTCCAGGGCATGGAGCCCGGCGTTCACCCCCTCGGCGTAGGCCGCCAGCAGCGCCCGGTCCTCCGGCGAGGACATCGCCAGCACCTGGCGCGCCCGCTCGCGGAAGCGATGGACGCGGTGCTGCCGGTCCGTCTTCACCACCGCCGGCCCGATGATCTCCGCCAGCTCGCCCGCCGCCTGCCGCCGCAGCAGGTCCATCTGGAAGAAGCGGTCCTGGGCGTGGAGGAACCCCATAGCGCGGGCCGAGTCCTCCCGGTTCGCGGCATGGATCGTCGGCACGCCGAGGCCGTCCCGCTCGATCTCCACGGGAGCCGAGAGCCCGGCGATCCGCCGCTCGCCGTCGAGCTGCGGCAGGCTGGCCCTCAGGCGGCCGCGCAGCCAGAGCCCGCCGAGCAGGATCACCAGCGCCAGCAGGCCGACCAGCAGGGCGAGCGCCCGGAGGATGCGGCTCCCGGCGCTGCGGCGGGAGCGCGGAATGGCAACGGGCGTAGGGACGGGCAGGGCTTCGGCCATTGGGGTCTCTCTCCTCGATCTGGGGAGCTGCGGCCGCCAAGTTTCACGGACGAAGGGCCCCGAGCGCAAGCGCAGGAGAAGGAAATGGCTTAAGAAGACTATTGACAACCACCAGGGCCGATCCTAGCAGCCCGTGGCAGAAGTGCCCGCGGTAGCTTTTTGGCGTCCGTAACTCCTTTGGAATCAGTGCATGATTTTCGCCAAAACGACTTCTGCCACGGGCTGCTAGGGATATGCCAGTAGAATTCTTAAAGAAGAATTCGCGCTCATTTGGCTGTTCTTGCCCGATCATAGGGACCGGGCAATCACTCAAGCGTTGGAGGAGTTGTCGTTATGAAGAAGTTGTTGTTCACCGCCCTCGTGCTCTGTCTCTCTTTGTTGGGTACATCTCGGTCGAGCTTCGCCGCACAGAGCGGTCATGGGTCTGCGGACGATCCGATCGCGAAGATGCAGGCGCAGGGGTGGAAGATCGTAGGGGATGGAGTCCTGCAGCGGGAGAGGAGAGCGGGCGAAGTCGAGACGTTCGTGTATGGCGTCGGCGGATTCACCTGGAAGCTTCAGGACCTGTGGAGCCAGCTCGCCAATCTCCGCAAAGTGTTCCTGGCGCATCCGACTGACGAATTGCGGCAGGCAATCCTCAATCATCGCAAGGAGATCGCGAGCACCCAAGAGATGCTCGAAGCCGCCAGGGCTGCCGCGGCGAACGGCGAGACCGGCCTCGTCAAGGATAGCTGCACCATCACGTACACCTACAATGCGGACGCGGGTTACTTCACCTCGTCCCAGGGCACCTACGGGAGCGCGAGCGCGAGCTTCTACCATAGCTGCGGCGCCTCCGGCGAGGTTTACGCCTACGCCACCGCTTCCGTCACGGTCAGCGGGGCCACGACGACCCAGACGGTGTCGGACGGCCCTCGGGATGGATCGAACGTTACCGCGAGCGCGTACGCCAGCGAACTGGGCATTCCCATCTGCAGTTCCTATGCGTATTCGAGCGTTACCAGCAACAGCCTGAACCCCTCCTCCTACTCCAGGTCCGCGTCGAACTCCAGTTGCCCGGCATCGAATCCCGTGCCGACGATCAGCGGGACCGACTATATCTATGTGTCCAGTGGTTGCACGACCACCACCTGGACCTCCTCCGTCTCCGGGGGCACGTCGCCCTATACCTATCAGTGGACCTGGAACGGCTCCGTCGTCGGCACGGGGAGCAGTTACTCTCGCACCGTCTGCGCCGGCAGCGTCTACAGCTACACCTCCAACACGTTGGCCTTGACGGTCACCGACAGCAACAGCTACACGGGCAGCACTTCGTTGGGCGTCGACGTCGAGAAGGATCCTGCTTCCAGAGGCTGCTTAGCAGTCGCCGCTCCGGACGGTTCGAAGATCATTCAGTGCCCGCAATGATTCCGGGAATAATTCCGGGCCCGCGCCGCGCCTGATCTCGGGGCCGCTCCGGCGGCCCCGACTCGTCTTTCCGGGGATAGACTCTCCCCGCCATGGCCGACACCACCTACCCGGACCTCCGCGCCTTCCTCGAACAGCTCCGCCGCGGCGGCGACCTCGTCACGGTCGAGGCGCCGGTGGACGCCAAGTTGGAGGCGGCGGAGATCCACCGGCGGGTGATCGCGGCCGGTGGGCCGGCCCTGCGGTTCACCAACGTCAAAGGCGCGGACTTCCCGCTGGTCACCAATCTCTTCGGCACGGCGCGGCGGGCCGAGATGGCCTTCGGCACCCGCCCACTGCGGCTCATCCGGCGGCTCGTCCATCTCGCCGAGACGCTGCTGCCGCCGACGCCCGGCAAGCTCTGGGGCGCCCGCGACATCGGCCGCGAGGCGCTGCGGATCGGCTCCTCCCGCCGCGCCTCCGGACCGGTCACCGAGGTGGTGACCGCCGATATCTCCGACGTCCGGCTCGACCGCCTGCCCGTCCTCACCACCTGGCCGGAGGACGGCGGCCCGTTCGTCACTCTGCCGCTGGTCTACACCGAGCATCCGGACGGCAAGGGGCACAACCTCGGCATGTACCGGCTCCAGGTCCACGACGCGCGGACGACCGGCATGCACTGGCAGATCGGCAAGGGGGGCGGCTTCCACTACGCGGTGGCGGAGTCGCGCGGCCAGGCCCTGCCGGTGACGGTCTTCCTCGGCGGCCCGCCGGCGCTGATCCTCGCCGCCATCGCGCCGCTGCCGGAGAACGTCCCCGAGCTGATGCTCGCCTCGCTGATCGCCGGCGAGCGGCTGAAGCTGGTGGCGCCCGGCCCGGGAGCCCATCCGCTCGTGGCCGCCGCCGAATTCGCGCTGACGGGTAAGGTGCCGCCGCGCGTCCGGCGGCCGGAGGGCCCGTTCGGGGATCACTATGGGTATTACTCGCTCCAGCACGACTATCCCGTCTTCGAGGTGGAGCGGATCGCCCGCCGCAAGGACGCGATCTATCCCGCGACCGTGGTCGGCAAGCCCCGGCAGGAGGATTTCTTCATCGGCGATCTCCTCCAGGAGCTGCTCTCGCCGCTCTTCCCGCTGGTCATGCCGGCCGTCGAGCAGCTCTGGTCCTACGGCGAGACGGGCTATCACTCGCTCGCGGCCGCGGTGGTCAAGCAGCGCTACAAACGGGAGGCGATGGCCTCGGCCTTCCGCATCCTGGGCGAGGGTCAGCTCTCGCTGACCAAATTCCTCTTCGTGGTGGACCGCCCCGTCGATCTCAAGGACTTCCCGGCCACGCTCACCCACCTGCTCGAACGCACGCACCCCGAAACCGACCTCTACGTCTTCTCGAACCTCTCCATGGACACGCTCGACTACACCGGTCCGGTGGTGAACGAGGGCTCGAAAGGGGTGTGGCTCGGCTTGGGCGATCCGGTGCGGGAGCTTCCCAAAGGCTTCACCGCGCCCGAGATCCCCCAGGGCCTCACGGACGTCCACGTCTTCTCCTCCGGCTGCCTGGTGGTGGGCGGCCCGTCCTATGCGGACGAGCCCGGCGCCGCCGCCCGCTTCGCCGCGCATCCGGCCTTCGCCGGCTGGCCGCTCGTCGTCCTCACCGACGAGCCGCGCCGCGCCGCCGCGAGCCCCATCAACTTCCTCTGGACCACCTTCACCCGCTTCGAGCCCGCGGCGGACCTCCACGCCGCCGGCGCCGAGGTGGTGCGCCACCACGTCTCCTATCAGCCGCCCATCCTGATCGACGCCCGCATGAAGCCCTGGTATCCCAAAGAGCTGTTCGCGGACGAGGAGACGGCGGCGACCGTCACCCGGCGCTGGAAGGAGTACTTCCCGGGTGGCAAGGTGGAGATGGGGGATTCGGGGACGGGGCATCTGACGGGGCAGCCGAAGCCACCATGAGCTCCCACCTCATCATCACCCTCGCCATCGCGGGCGTGGCTATCTTGCTGCTGCTCACCGAGCGGCTGCGCGCCGACCTGGTGGCGCTGCTGGTGGTCGTCGCCCTCGGCACGACGGGGGTGCTGACGGCCGAGGAGACCTTCTCCGGATTCAGCCGCTCGGCGGTGATCACCCTGCTGGCGATCTTCATCCTCGCGGCGGGTCTGGAGCGGTCGGGCGTCACGCGTCAGGTGGGGGATCTCCTGGTGCGCGTCGCCGGCGACGGCGAGCAGCGGCTGGTGGTGGTGGTGATGCTCTCCGCCGCCCTGCTCTCCCTGTTCATGAACAACATCGCCGCCGCGGCCGTGCTGCTGCCCGCCGTCTCGGGCGCGGCGCAGCGCTCGGGCGTGAATCCGGCCCGCCTGCTGATGCCGCTGGCTTTCGGCACCATCCTGGGCGGCATGGCGACGCTGCTGACCACCACCAACATCGTGGTGAGCAGCCTGCTTCAGGATCGGGGTCTCGCCCCCTACAGCCTGCTCGACTTCGCGCCGCTCGGCCTGCCGATCGTGGCCGCCGGGATCGCCTACATGGCTCTCTGGGGGCGGCGCCTGCTGCCCGCGCGCTCCCCCGTCCAGCTCTACGAGGATCTGCAACGGCAGGAAGCGAACCTCGCCGAGGTCTACCACTTGGGCGAGATCCTCTCCCGCGCCGGCGTGCCCGCGGGCTCGCCGCTGGTCGGCCAGACCCTCGCCGGCAGCCGCCTGCGCGAGACCTACGGCGTCAACGTGCTCGCCATCGAGCGCGAGGACCGCATCGTGCGCGCTCCCTCTCCCGACCAGGAGCTCCAGGCCGAGGACGTCCTCCTCCTCACCGGCGAGCCGGAAGGTCCCGGGTTCGCGGCCGACCTCGATCCGCTGCCGCCGCGCCACTGGCGCGAGCGCGACCTCGAATCCCGCTCGGTGGTGCTGGTGGAGGCCGTCCTCTCCCCGCGCTCCGAGCTGATCGGCCGCACTCTCCGCGAGACCCGCTTCCGGGACCGCTACGGCATGGCGGTGCTCGCCATCTGGCGCGCCGGCCGGTCGCTCCGCACGGGACTGTCCGATCTCCCCCTCCAGCTCGGCGACGGGCTCCTGCTCCAGGGCGAGCGGGGCCGGCTGCCGGTGCTGCGCGTCGAGTCCGACCTCATCGTTCTCGACCGCGGGGTCGACGAGGCGCCGCCGTCGCGCCGCCGGAGCCGGCTGGCGCTGGCGATCATGGTCGTCACCCTCGCGCTCGCCGCCACCAACCGCTTCAGCGTCGGCGAGGTGATGCTCGGCGGCGCGCTGGTCATGATCCTCACCGGCGTGCTCACCATGGACGACGCCTATTTGGCGGTCGAATGGCGGAGCGTCTTCCTGGTCGCCGGCATGCTGCCGCTGGGCACCGCGATGATCAAGACCGGGGCCGCCGACCTGATCACCCACGGCCTGCTCGCCGCGCTGGGTGGCGCGGGTCCCGTGGCGCTGCTCGCCGGGCTCGTCGCCCTCGCCGTCCTGCTCACCCAGGCGATGAACGGCGCGGCCGTCTCGGCCGTCGTGGCCCCCATCGCCATCCAGACCGCGCAACGGATCGGCGCCGATCCGCGCGCCTTGGCGATGGGGGTCGCGCTCGCCACCTCGGTCGCGTTCCTGACCCCCCTCGGCAGCTCGGTCAACATTCTGGTGATGGGCCCCGGCGGATACCGATTCCGCGACTATCTCCGGGTGGGTTTGCCGCTCACTCTCATCCTCTTCGCGCTGATCGTAGGTCTGCTGCCCCTGATCTGGCCGCTCACCCCGCGCTAGCCGGCGTCCAGCGCGCGGGGTCGGCGAAGAGGAGGAGCGGCTGCTCGGCGGCGCGGAAGGTCGCGCGAGCACCGAAAGGAAAGCGGATCGCCAGCCGCGCGCCGTCGACGAACAGCCAGCCGGCCTCCATGGCCGACTCCACGATCAGCTCCCGGCCCTCCTCCACGAAGCCGGATTCCAGGCTCGCGGCGCGGTGGCCTCGCGCGCGGTAGAGCTCGCGGGCGCGAAACTGGAGCCGGCGCGAGCCGAGCGGCATCTCTTCGCCCCCCGCGGAGCGGATCCCGGCCGTCGAGCCCGCCGCCGTCGCGACCCACAGCCCCGAGCTGCGGTGGTCCTCCGCCCGGCGGCCGAGGCGCAGGCGGTAGCGGCTGGTCGCCGCCGGCTGCTCGTGCGCCACCAGCACGTCGTTGAGCGCGGGCGTCAGCCGCCGTCCCTCGAGCTCGACCTCGATGCGGGCGATGGCCAGCGGCAGCAGGGTTCCCCGCTCGATGCTTGCCAGGATCCGCGCCAGGGTCGCCCGCCGGGTGAGGGTCAGATAGCCCACGCTCGACCGCGGCGCGGAGTTGACGCCGAGCAGGGCGGCCCGGGTGATCCAGTGCGACACCGCGAGCAGGGTGCCGTCGCCGCCCACCGAGATCACCAGCCGGGCGCCGGCCAGCGCGCGGCGCGCCCGGGCGTCCACGGCGTCGATCGAGACGGTGACCGGCGTGACGCCCCGCTGGGCGAGGGCTTCTTGCAGGGCGGCGAGGGTGCGCTCCTGCTCGAGCGCCGCGTCCTCCACCCCTCCCGCGAGCCGCCGCCCGCTGCGGGCCAGCCGGTCCGTCACCCCCTCGCGGGAAGCCACCGGCGTCTTGACCACCACGACGCACGGAGAGAGAAGGCTGTCGGTTCGCGGGGTCGGCACGGGCGAAGAGTATCGCGACACGGGCCTCCTGAGAGCGAGCTCGCTCGGTCCCCTGAGAGCGGAGGATCGTCACACGACCCTCTACCCTAGCCGCTAATTTTTTCCAGTATCATCCTGAGGAACTCAAGAAGCTCCGGCAGAGCGGCCGCCTCGGGGGCGGCCGGCGAGGTGCGACGATGAAGCTTTCCGTGAACGGAACCGAGCACGACGTCCAGGTCGACGACGACATGCCCCTGCTCTGGGTGCTGCGCGACGTGCTCGGCCTGACCGGCACCAAGTTCGGCTGCGGCATGGCGCAGTGCGGCGCCTGCACCGTGCTGATCGACGGCCAGCCCCTGCGCTCGTGCGTGCGGCCGGCCGCCGCCGTCGCGGGCAAGGCCGTGACCACCATCGAGGGCTTGAGCCCACACGGGGACCATCCCGTGCAGCGGGCCTGGACCGAGGTGGACGTCGTCCAGTGCGGCTACTGCCAGTCCGGCCAGATCCTGGCGGCGGTCGCCCTGTTGCAGGCGAAGCCGAAACCGAGCGACGCCGACATCGACGCCGCGCTGAGCGGAAACCTCTGCCGGTGCGGCACCTACCAGCGCATCCGCAGCGCCGTACACCGCGCCGCCGAGCTGATGGAGGGCTGACCCATGCGTCCCCAGGGTCCCCAAACGTCGCAACAGCCTCCCCAGAAGGAGGTCTCCCGGCGCGCTTTCCTCAAGGGCACGGCGGCGGTGGGAGGGAGCCTCGTGGTCGGCTTCTTCGTGCCCGCCGGCATGCGGCGCTTCGCCTTCGCGCAGGAGCCTCCGGCCGCGGCGCCGGCCGCCCTGCCTGCCGTCAACGCCTTCCTGCGGATCGGCGGCGACGAGAGCGTCACCGTGCTCCTCGCCCACTCCGAGATGGGCCAGGGCATCTGGACCACGCTGCCGATGATGGTCAACGAGGAGCTGGACGCCGACTGGAGCCGCATCCGCGTCGAGCACGCGCCCGCGGCCGCGGTCTATCACTCGCCGGTCTTCCCCATCCAGATGACCGGCGGATCGATGACCACGTGGTCCGAGCTCGACCGCTATCGCCAGGTGGGCGCCGTGGCGCGGACCCTGCTCGTGGCCGCCGCGGCCGCGCAGTGGGGCGTCTCCCCCGGTGATTGCCGCACGGAGAAGGGCTGGGTCCTCAGCGGCGACCGGAAGGCGAGCTACGGCTCCCTGGCCGAGGCGGCGTCCAGGCTGCCGGCTCCCGACAAGGTTCCGTTGAAGGACCCGGCGGACTGGAAGGTGATCGGCAAGCCGACCCGCCGCCTCGACACGCCGGAGAAGATCACCGGCCGCGCCAAGTTCGGCATGGACGTCCAGTTGCCGGGCCTGCTGACCGCCGTGGTGGCGCACCCGCCCACCTTCGGCGGCAAGGTGAAGAGCTTCGACGCGGCGGCGGCCCAGGCCATGCCCGGGGTGCGCGCCGTGTTCGAGGTGCCGTCCGGAGTCGCCGTGGTCGGCGAGCACTTCTGGGCGGCGAAGAAAGGCCGCGACGCGCTCCAGGTCGATTGGGAGCCGGGCCCGCACGCGGCCGTCGACACCGAGAGTCTCCGCGCGAGCTACCGCGCGACGGCGAAGACGGCCGGCGCCAAGGCCTCGGCCGGCGGCGACGTGGAGAAGGCCCTGCCGGCCGCCGCTGTGATTGCTGAATATTCGTTGCCCTACCTCGCCCACGCGCCCATGGAGCCGCTCAACTGCACCGTCCGCCATGGCGCGGAAGGGGTCGAGGTCTGGACGGGGACGCAGTTCCAGACCGTGGACCAGCAGCGGGTGGCGCAGATCTTCGGCCTCAAACCCGAGCAGGTTGCGATCCATACCACCTTCCTGGGCGGCGGTTTCGGCCGCCGGGCCAACCTCGCCTCGGACTTCGTGGTCGAGGCGGCCCACGTGGCGAAGAAGCTCGAGCAGCCGGTCAAGGTGGTGTGGACGCGGGACGATGACATCCGCGGCGGCTACTACCGGCCGATGACCGTCCATCGCCTGGAAGGGGCTTTGGATGCTGACGGATCGCCCGTCGCCTGGCGCCAGCGCATCGTCACGCAGTCGATCATGGCCGGCTCGCCGTTCGCCGGGATGATCAAGGACGGCATCGATCCCACGGCGGTCGAGGGCGCCTCCGATTCGCCGTACGTGACGGCCATCCCCAACTACCGCGTCGAGCTCCATGCCGCCGATCCGGGCGTGCCAGTCCTGTGGTGGCGCTCGGTGGGGAACTCGCACACCGCCTTCGCCGTCGAGTCGTTCGTGGACGAGCTGGCGCACGCGGCCAAGCGGGATCCGCTGGAGCTCCGGCGGGCGCTGCTCGCCAAGTCGCCGCGGGTGCTCGCGGCGCTGGAGCTGGCGGCCGGGAAGGCGGGATGGGGGAGCGCTCCTCCCGCGGGTCGGGCGCGCGGCCTCGCCGTCCACCAATCGTTCGGCAGCATCGTCGCCCAGGTGGCGGAAGTGTCCGTCGAGGGCGGGCGCATCCGGGTTCACCGGGTGGTCTGCGCCATCGATTGCGGCATCTGCGTCAATCCGCTGGGCGTCGGCGCCCAGATGGAGTCGGCCATCGCCTACGGGCTGGGCGCGGCGCTCCACGGCGAGATCACGATGAAGAACGGGCGCGTCGTCGAGAGCAACTTCCACGACTACCGGATCCTGCGCCTGCACGAGATGCCGGCGGTCGAGGTCCACATCGTCCCCAGCCACGAGAAGTCGGGCGGCGCCGGCGAGCCCGGCACGCCGCCGATCGCGCCGGCCGTGGCGAACGCCGTCTTCGCGTTGACGGGGAAGCGCTTGCGCGAGCTGCCGTTCCGGCTGGCTTGAGAAGAGGAGACCGCGAGGCATGAAAGGAATCCGGAGCCCCTGGACCCTGGCCGGACTGCTCGCCGGGACCGTTCTCCTCGGAGTTGGAATCCTGGGCGCTGACGCCAGTCCCAAGAGCGCGGCAAGGAGCGGACCGCCCAAGAATGCGGAAGACCGCGCGGCCGCGCTCGCGGCCTTCGACACGGTCCAGGCCGTGCTCCAGCATCCGCGCTGCCAGAACTGTCACATTCCGGGCGACGCGCCCCTCCAGTTCGACGCCGGGCTGGCGCACGCCCAGAACGTGCAGCGCGGGCCCGAGGGAAAGGGAGTTCCGGGCCTCCCCTGCGCGACCTGTCACGGCACCGGCAATCCGCCGGCGAGCTACGGGCCGCACACGCCGCCCGGCGCTCCGAACTGGCACCTGCCGCCGCCGGAGCGGAAGATGGTCTTCATCGGGCAGTCGAAAGGCGCTCTCTGCGCTACGATCAAGGACACGAAACGGAACGGCGGCAAGGATCTGGCGGCGCTCCTCGAGCACGTGAGCCACGACAAGCTGGTTCTCTGGGGCTGGAACCCGGGAGTCGGCCGCGCCCCGGTCTCCGTCCCCCACGACGCTTTCGTCGCCAGCTTCAAGACCTGGATCGCCGGCGGCGCGCCGTGCCCCGCCCCGTAATCCATCAATCCACGATGAAGAGCTTCGCGCCGCTCCGGGTGAAGGAGCGATGGGGCTCCGCGTCGTCGGCTACCTGATAGCCCATGCCCGGAGTGAGGATGTGCGTGCCCCCGCCGCGCACCTCGACGTGAAGCTCCCCCTCCAGGCAGAGGATCACGTGCCCCTTCGAGCACCAGTGATCCGCTAGATACCCAGGCGTGTACTCGACGATCCGCACGCGAATGTCCCCAAACGTCCGCGTCCGCCAGAACGCGATGCCCGTCTCGCCGGGGTGCTCCGTCGGGGGCACCTGTGACCAGTCGGTGGTTTCGAAGAGGATGTCGGTCATTCGCATGGTGCTGGGCTCCCTGCGCCCAATGGATCAATGCGTCGCGAGCGCGATGACCCAGACCGAATGGCCGCTGGCCGGCGGGCTGACGGCGAGGCCCACGGCGACGACCCGGTAGCGCGCGTCGCGCAGAGCTGAGACGTCCTGCCGGAGAGCCACTGAGAACGCCTCTTCGGGGGACGAGGCGTCGGTGACGATCACCTGGCCGACGGACTCTCCGACGCCGCTGCCTCCGGGCGCATGCCGGCGTTGCCGGCTGACCTCGCCGGAGTTCTCGACGGTCGGATTCACGTGGGCGCGTTGTTCCGCAATCCGGTCCGCAAGCGGTGCGACCTCGCGGGTCGAACGGTTGTCCAGCAACGCTTTCAGCAGATCCTCGGCATAGTGGGTCGCGGCCTCCCCCAGAGACGGATCGGCGCGCAGGGGAGACAGTCCCCAGGCGCGCCGCTGCGCCGCGATCGCGGCGCAGAGTGCCGTGCGCGCTGCCGCCGGCTCGCGCGCGAGGGCAGAGAGCGCCGCCGCGTTGGCCGGCACGGCCTCGGACGGACCGCTCGAGGTCGCCAGCACGATCGCGATGACGCGCTGCTCGCCGCTCTCCACCACGCCGACGCCGATCTCCCGGACGTCGGCGAGAAACAGGCTGGCGCGATTCGCCTCGGGCTGGGCATGCCAGCCGGCGATCAGGGCCTCGACGTTCCTCCAGAGGGGCGCGCGCACCAGTTTCTCGGTCACCACGGAGAAGCGATAGCCCACCTTGCCGAGCAGAGATTCGATCGTGGGCGACCCTGGAGGACCTTCCAGAGCGAAGTAGCCGGCCCGCACCATGTCCTCGGCATGGGCTTGCGCCGCAGCCCGCAGGGCGGCCGAAGGCTGCACGGGCGGCAGGCTCTGGAGCCCGCGTTCACGGCTCACCGCCGCCTCCAGATCCGCAGGCCAGGAAGAGGCACTCTGGGCGTCCGCCCGAAGGCCCGCGAGCGCGCAGAGCACCGCCGCCAGGACCAGAATCCGGTATATGGGAGGGCGCATTGAAAGAAGTATAACGCAGATCGCGGAAACCGTGGGGATGCGTAGGATGCGCTGCGCGCGCCATGAACGTCCTTGAAGGTGCGCGCAGCGCATCCAACGGGTGCCGTCGGCTCGACATCCGCCCGCAAACGGTATACAAGAAACAGCGGAGACAGCCCACCATGGAGAACGCTACGACGACGGAAGACAGCAATGACGCCGAGGCTCAGATCCGGAGCCTCATGGCGCGCCGGGTCGAGGCGGTCCGCGCCAAGGACGTCGACGGCGCACTGGCGGACCACGCGCCGAACGTCCTGACGTTCGACGTCGTGGATCCCCTGCAGTACATCGGAACCCAGGAGCTCAGAAAACGCCTGGAGGCGTGGTTCTCCTCGTTCCAGGGGCCGATCGGCTTCGAGCTTCGCGACCTGAGCGTCACCGCGGGCGAGGACGTGGCCTTCTGCCACAGTCTCAACGGCGTCAGCGGAACGAGGACGGACGGCGGGAAGCTCGCGATGTGGTTCCGCGCGACCGTCTGTTTCCGCAAGATCGGCGGCGAGTGGAAGGTCACGCACGAGCACAGCTCGGCGCCCTTCGATCCGGCGACCGGCAAGGCGTCGCTGGATCTCGAGCCATAGCTCCTCTGACGCAGCCTCTCGATATGTTGGCCCGCTTGCGGTTCTACTGGGTGGTCACGGTCTGCGGCGGCGTGCTGATGGCCCTGGAGATCCTCTCCAGCCGGGTGCTGGCGCCCCATTACGGCAACAGCGTCTACGTCTGGGGATCGATCATCAGCGTCTTCCTGGCGGCGCTGTCGCTCGGCTACCTGTGGGGCGGACGGCTGGCGGACCGGCAGCCGTCGATCGCGGCGCTCGGACGGATGGTGGCCCTGGCGGCCTCGTTCGAGATGATCCTGCTGCTCTTCGGCTCCCGCCTCGCCGCCGTGCTCGCCGGCTTCACCGGCGGCAACCCGGCCGGGACGCTGCTCGCCGCCTCCGTGCTGTTCGGGCCGGCGAGCGTGATGCTGGCGACCGTCTCCCCCTGGGCGGTGCGCCTGGCGGCCCGTGACCTCGGCGGCCTGGGACATACGGCGGGCCGCCTGTTCGCGCTCTCGACGCTGGGGAGCCTCGTGGGGACGCTCGCCTGCACGTTCCTGCTCATCCCGTTCCTGGAGCTGCGGCAGACCCAGGCGCTGCTCACGGCGCTGACGGCGCTCACCGCCTGCGTGGCCTTCGCGGGCTCCTTCCGCGCCGAGGCTCCGGCGGCGGGGCTGGCGGCGCTGCTACTCGTCGCCGCGATTCCCGGAGCGTCGCTCTCCACCCGCGGCGCCGCGGACCTGATCTACGAGCGGGTCACCCCGTACCAGACGCTCCAGGTCTACGAGAGCGACGGGGTGCGAACCCTGAAGAGCGACCGCGTTCCCCAGGCCACGGTGCGGCTCGCGGACGGCCAGTCGACGCTGCTCTACAACCGCGCCGCGCCGGCGGTCCTGCTGATCGCTCCGCACCCGCGGCAGGCGCTGCTGATCGGCCTCGGCGGCGGCACGATCGGCCGCTACCTGCAAGCGCAGGTGCCGGACCTCCAGGTCCACTACGTGGACATCGATCCGGCGGTCGTGGAGATCGCGCGGCGGTTCTTCCTCTTCCGGCCGGGGCCGCGGATGACGGCCAGCGTAGCGGACGGCCGCCAGTTCCTCCACGCCTCCCGGGAGAGCTGGGACCTGATCTACGCCGACGCCTACATCGGCCAGAGCGTGCCCTTCCATCTGACCACGGCGCAGTTCCTGGACGAGGTCAAGCGCCATCTCGCGCCGGGCGGGGTCTTCGCGCTCAACCTGGCGGCGGGCCTCGGCGATCCCTTCTCGCAGGCGATGTACCGCACCGTGCAGGACCGCTTCGACTCGGTCTACCTCTTCCCGGTGCGCCACGCCCTCAACGTCCTGGTGGTGGCCTCGCCCGACGCCGCCACCCTGTCGAGCCAGGACCTCCTCCAGCGCGGCCGGGAGCTCGACCGCACGATGCGCTTCGATCCGCCGCTCGCCACTCTCGCCACCTGGCGCGGCGAGGTCGCCCTCGACACCGCGAAGGTCCCCGTCCTCACCGACGATTACGCCCCCACCGACCGCCTGATCCGCCTGGGCCAGGAGGCCCGCGGACCGCGGCGGTAAAAAATAATGTGAAAACAATAAGGAGGCTCCATGTTCGAAGACCCTCAATCCGCTTTCATCCAACTGCCCACGCCGGAGGAGCTGCGGGCGCGGCCGGCCGGCCCGAAGCCGTCCTCCTACAACTTCGGCTTCGCCTCCGGCATGGGGCGCCTGCTCGCCGCGCACGAGCGCATCGGCCGCGCCATGCAGGCGGTCTTCCACGAGATCATGTTCGCGCCGGGAGCGCTCAGCCGCGCCGAGCGGGAGATGGTCGCGGCGGTCGCCTCCGCGGCCCAGGATTGTCAGTACTGAACGCAGTCCCACGCAGAGTTTCTGCGTGTCGAGAACCATGACGCCGCCCTGGTCGACGCGATCAAGCAGCGCCGCTGGCGGGAGCTGCCGGACCTGACGCCGCGCCAGCGCGCCCTCTGCACTGTCGCGGAGAAGATGACCCTGGAGCCCACCCGCATGACGGCCGCCGACTGGCAGCCCCTGCGCGATCTCGGGCTTGACGATCAGGGGCTGCTGGAGACGGCCCACCTGATCGCCATCTTCAACTACTTCCCGCGCATGGCCGACGGTTTCGGGTTGGTGCCCGATCCGCAGGTGCGGGAAGCCGCCGCGACCGGCGTGCCCCTGCGCCCGGCCGGCTCCTAGCGCTTAGGACCGATCCGCAGCTCCGGCTCGGGGCGCGGCGCGTCGTCCGTGTACTGATAGCCGCTCGGGTCCTTGGCCCAGGCCTGGACCACGGTCATCAGAGGATCGGTCCCGGCGATGGCGAACTTTTTCCACGCCGCGGGATGGCGATAGGGCTTCTGGGTGGACTCGTGCTGGAGCAGGAAATCCCGGAAGCCGCTCGCATAGACCCCCTCCATCCCTCCCAGCTTGGTCTGGAGCTGGGACATCGCCGTGAGATAGCGGGTCCAGCGATGCCCGTCCCAGTCGAAGCCGGACAGCTTGTCGCCGGCCGCCTGCCCTCGCCGCATGAGGGTCTCGATCAGCGATGGGGGCATGTTGAGGTTCATGCCTCCCTCGTCCGGGTCCAGGAAGACGTGGACCACGCGATCGCGATAGCCGGGCAGGCGCATCTGGGTGTTGTCGACCCAGTTCTGCATGGTCTTGACGATCGTCGTCGCGAAGGCGAGGACGTTGGGGATGGGAGTCCACGCCGGCGCGGCGCCCTGGCCGGTGGCGGTGGGAAACCGGACGTTCTTGCTCTCGTCGTTCGGATCCCTGGGGTGGTCCGGATGGAACGGACGCAGATTGATGCCGAAGGTCGGCCGGCGAGGGAGCAATCCGTCGAAGAAGTGGACGGGAAAGTTGCTGCCGATGCCGCCATCGGAAAACCAGCACCGCTCGAGGTCTGGAGCCCTTCCCTCCTTCTTCGCGTCATAATTCTTCGTCCGCGACCAATCCACGGCATACAGAGGGACGGCGCTGATCAGCCCGGGAAAGCTGAGACTCATCCGGGCAGCCACCACGACGGGCAGGTCCGCCGGAGCCGGCAGCGGCCGGAAGGGGGTCTGGCGGATCAATAGAGCGATCAGATTCTCGTCGTCCGCCTCCTGGGGCCGGTAAGGGTGCTCGATCAGCCACTGGACGATGCTCGGGGGAAAGTAGAGCCCGAGCTCCGCCGGATCGAAAAAGAACTCGTGCGACACAAAGGGGAGGCGCAACGGCCAGCCGTGCGTCAGATTCGTCGTCATCACCTCGAGGTTGATCTGCCGCTGGCTCGCATCGGCCTCCTGGGCATCCCGGCTGCCGGGTCCCCAGAGATCGCCGAAGGTCAGGGGCGAACCGGACGGGTCTCTCCCGGCGGTCACGTTCAGGAGATCCGCCAGCCAGGGGGTCAGCGGCGGCGGCTGCCCCTTCACTTGATCGAAGCCGTTGCACAGGCCGAAACCGTTCCCGTTGAGGGCTCTCCAGCTCCCGGTCAGGAAGCGGAGGGCGGCGCCGATCACGCCGCAGACGAGCGCGACGACGCCCAGCACGATCCAGGTGCCGGCCCGGCCGCGGTCGGCCGCCAGGGGCGCCATCACGAGCAGGAACCACAGCCCCGCGCCGAGCAGCGCACCGAGAAGGGCGAAAAACCAATGCAAGCGAAGGATCTTTCCAACGCCGCGGAGCCCCTTTCCGGCGATGGAGCCCTTGCCCATGCAGGACAGCAGAACCTCGAAGGCGGGCCGCGTCCCGGGAGACGGCTGGAAGAGGGAGAGGAGCCGTGTCCGCAGGATGCCGGGCAATTCGTCGAGCTTCGAGAAGCCCCCGCCGGCCGAGCTACGGCCGAGCTCGGCCGCGGCCGTCAACGCCGCGGCGATGGCGCCGGCGGAGGTGCCGCCGATATTCCTGAACCGGTAGGTCCGGGCCAGCTCGGAGACGGCCAGCGGATAGACGACTCCGCTCGTGATGCCGCCCTTCATGATGATGTCACACTCTGCCGGGTGTGAGGATGGGGCGTCCTGCAAAGCCGTGCTCATCTCAGCTCTCCCAAAATTGGACGATAGAGAGGAATTTTAACACGTCCTTATGGAGGGACTACCGGGCCGAGTGCCGCGGACGCCAGCGCCAGCCGGGAAAATCCTCGGAACCGCCGTCTCCTGAGCCGTGGCGGGGTAACGCCGCCCCAACGTCATCGCCTAAGATTCGAGGACGCTGCTGCTTCGCCGCATGAGGGAGATCGACGATGAACGCTCCGCCATCTAAATCCAGTTCCCCTCCCTCCAGCTCTTCCGCGGGCTCGTCACCCCGATCGTCCCGGTCGGCGGTGCCCTTGCCGCGGTCGTTCTGGTTCGGAGCGGCCCTCCTGCTCTTCCTGGTCAGCTCGTGGACCGCCTTCCGGCAGGAGCCCTGTCCCAATGCGTACGCTCACGAGCGGATCAATCCCCTTTACACGCACTGGTGGCTGAAGCCTATCGAGCTCAATGCTCCCCAGAGTCTCCCGGAGGTCTGGGCCGACTTCAATGACGTCTTCGCGCTCAAAGGGACCGGTCGTGTATGGGCCGTGGGGGGCGGCGGTCTGATCCTGCACAGCACGGATCACGGCAAGCATTGGGAGCGGCAATACCTGGTCGATCCGAAGGACCCGGCGGGCGACCAGCCGGTGAGTTTCCAGGCGCCGGTTCCGTCGCAGCGGGAGAATCCCCCGAGAGCCGCGGCCAAGGCCGCAACCCTGCGGCCGGAGGCCGTTCCCTTCTGGAGCCGCTTGCTGCCCGGGAGGCCCCTGGAGAGCGCCCTTCTGGTGAGCTTCCTGCCCGAGGTCAAGGCCCCATCGCCCCGGCAGCAGCCACTGAATCCGGCTCAGCAGTCGCCCGATCCGAACCAAAAGATCGTCGATCCCTTTTTGCCGGATCGCTCCAAGCTCTCAAACAACCTGGGGAATCCTCAAACGGCGCGGCCCGGATCTTCCAAGCGGGTGACCGAGCTACGAAAATATCCCCCCAAGCCGGCCCGGACGTCTCCGTCCACGACGACTCAGCCGGCACTGTCAGCGCCGGAGCCACGAGTCACTCTGCGGGAACTCGCGAACTCCGATCTCTACAGCGTGCATTTCGTCGACGCTCAGAACGGCTGGGTCGGGGGGGACAACGGGGCGCTGTTCTTCACCCGGAACGGTGGCCGGACGTGGACGCGCCAGGACGCTGGAGTTGGCAGACAGGCCTTGATCGGGCTCTTTTTCCGCGATTCCTCGGAAGGATCGATCGCGATCGACCATTCCATGGAGAACCCCCGGTTCGGCAGCTTCGAGGAGTACTCAACGAGAGATCGGGGAGCCCACTGGCGCTTGCGGCACGCGTTCGGATTTGTACGGGAGCCCAGGTCTTCCTGGCGGCAGTTCAAGCCAGACAACCAGAGTGGTTGCCTGGTCTATGGCAAGACGGTGGGCACCTGTCTCGACTCGTCGAGACCAAGAGTCATCCTGGACTTTAAAGGCGTGCTTTCGGCCAAGGGGGATGCCCGCGCGCGCAGTTTCTCCAACGCCGAGTATGGTTGGATCGCCGACGCAGACGGCAGGTTGATCACGACCGCGGATCACGGACAGACCTGGCGGCGCGCGACCCGGAAGCCGCCGCAGCCTCCGGGCCCGGCGCCGGCGTTCGGGACGTATCACCTTCTCCCCGCGCGCTGGTACTACCTGAGCCTGCTCGCCGTGGGACTGCTCTTCGTCCCCGCGCTCCGGCTTCCCAAGCCCGAGGTGATTTCGGAGTCCGCCGCGGACCTCCTGGTGTCCGACAATCCGATCAGCAGCCCGACCGCCGACGCCTTCGATTTCAGCGCCGTCGCGCTCGGGCTTTCGCGGTTCCTGCGCAACGAGAAGACGATGCCGCCGTTGACCATCGCCGTCACCGGCGAGTGGGGGAGCGGCAAGAGCTCGCTGATGAACCTGTTGCGGGCGGATCTCGAACGGTATGGATTCCGGCCGGTCTGGTTCAACGCCTGGCACCACCAGAAGGAGGAGAATCTCCTGGCGTCGCTCCTGGAGACGGTGCGCGCCCGCGCCATTCCGCGCTGGTGGCGCCCCGAGGGGGCGATCTTCCGCTACCGGCTGCTGAAGATCCGCTGGCTGCGGTTCTGGCCGGTCGTCACGCTCATCCTGGTCGTCTTCGCCTTCTCGCTCGGGTATCTCCACACTCATCCCAGCCAGCTCGACGCGGCCTGGAAGTTGGTGGGAGACCTGCCGTCCTGGCTGGCGGACCCCGCCAAGTGGCTCAGAGGGGAATCGCAGAAGATGTCCGCGGGCCAGGAAACGGACGGGCACGTTCCCTGGATCGCCTTTCTCCTCAGCTCCGCCGGCCTTCTCGTTTCGGTCTGGAAGGGCTTGAAAGGGTTCGGGGTCAATCCCGCGAGCCTGCTCGCCAAGGACTCGGGGAGCGCCAAGGTGAAGGATCTCGAGAACCTGACGGGATTCCGCTACCGCTTCGCCGCCGAGTTCCGGGACATCACGCGGGCGCTCAATCCCCGGACCCTGCTGATCCTGATCGACGATCTCGATCGCTGCCGGCCGGAGATGGTGCTGGAGGTGCTCGAATCGGTCAACTTCCTGGTCTCCTCGGGCGACTGCTTCGTGGTGATGGGCATGGCCCGCGAGCGGGTGGTGCGGTGCGTGGGCCTGAGCTTCAAGGACGTGGCGAGCGAGCTCCTCGTCACCACGCCGGGGCCCGCCGATCAGGGCCTCTCCCCGGGGGAGATCGCGCGGCGGCAGCGGATCGAATTCGCCCAGCAATATCTGGAAAAACTGATCAATATCGAGGTGCCGGTCCCCGCGCCCACGGACGAGCAGTCCCGCCGCCTGATGCTCGCCGCGGGCGAGCCGCCGGAGGCAGGGACGCCGGAGAGCCGGGGCCGTGTCCTGGCGCGCGAGTCCTGGGCACTGACCCGCAGGGTCTCTCCGTTCGTGGCCGTGGTGGGCCTGCTGGCCCTCGGCTACGGGCTCGGAGCGACGCGGCCCGTCCGGACGCCCGCCGTCCCACCGGCTGCGGTCCTCCAGCCGGCGGCTCCGTCTCCCGCCCAGAGCGCGGCAGGGCCTGCCAAGGCGGCGCCGAGCCCGGCGACTCTATCCGCCAAGCCGCTTCCCACGGGGCCGGCGCACATGGAGCCGGGAGAGGAGGCCCGGCTGCCGCTCTACCCGCCCGTGCTGCTGCTGATCGTCCTGGTGGGGCTGGGGGTCTGGCGGCTGTCGATCCCACCCGGCGTGGTGCTCCACGACTCGCCGGACTTCGAGCAGGCGCTCCGGACGTGGCACCCCCTGGTCTTCTCGTACCGCAACACGCCGCGCTCGATCAAGCGCTTCCTGAACCGGGTGCGCTACCTCGCCATGCTGCAGAGGAAGCAGGGCGCTGAGCCGGCCCGCTGGGAGTCGCTCCTCGCCTTGCTGCTCCGGCGCCCCGTCGGAGTGGAAAAGCCGGCGGCGGTCGACGCGGTTCATCCGGCGCCGATCCCCGAGCACGTCCTGGTGGCGCTGGCGGCGGTGGAGCATTGCCATCCGGAGTGGCTCCAGGATGCGCAATTCTTTGCCAATCCCCAGGGATTCATCGCGCCCGTTGCTTTCAGCCAGGAGATCCGTAACACGCTCAGCCAGACGCCGCTCGCGCCCTACCGGGAGGCCTATGTCCGGATGTCCAGTGGGCTCCACGTGAGCTGAGCCGCGACGGTGCCGTGACGGCAGCCGGACCCCTCCTTCCAGTTGTGTCAGGATAGGGCCGCGTGGGGAAGGAGGTGTTTGAAATGCCGGTCGAAGGTCCGCTCTCTCCCGAGATCCTCCGGAAGATCGACGCGTGGTGGCGCGCGGCGAACTATCTCTCCGTGGGGCAGATCTACCTGTACAGGAACCCGCTGCTCAAGAAACCGC
The DNA here is from genome assembly GCA_036402955.1 of Thermoanaerobaculia bacterium. GTDB lineage: Bacteria > Acidobacteriota > Thermoanaerobaculia > Multivoradales > UBA5704 > DATARR01. The sequence continues at coordinate 2,530 of DASWRX010000097.1, read as the reverse complement.
TGACGATCGCGGACATCAAGCCCCGGCTGCTCGGCCACTGGGGCACGACGCCGGGGCTCAACTTTCTCTGGGTCCACCTGAACCGCGTCATCAAGGAACGCGACCTCAGCCTGATCTATGTCTGCGGCCCCGGCCACGGCGGCCCGGGGATCGTGGCCAACGCCTATCTCGAAGGGACCTACAGCGAGTTCTATCCCGACGTCTCCCAGGACGAGCCGGGGTTGAAGCGCCTGTTCAAGCAGTTCTCCTTTCCCGGCGGCATCCCGAGCCACGCGGCGCCCGAGACGCCCGGCTCGATCAACGAAGGGGGCGAGCTCGGCTACTCCCTCTCCCACGCCTATGGCGCGGTGTTCGACAACCCGGACCTGATCGCCGCCTGCGTCATCGGCGACGGCGAGGCCGAGACCGGAGCCCTCGCCACGAGCTGGCACTCGAACAAGTTTCTCAACCCCGTCCACGACGGGGCCGTGCTCCCCATCCTCCACCTCAACGGCTACAAGATCGCCGGGCCCACGGTGCTCGCCCGCATCCCCCACGAGGAGCTCGACAGCCTGATGCGCGGCTACGGCCACGCCCCCTACTACGTCGAGGGGAATGACCCCGACACCATGCACCAGCGGATGGCCACAGTGATGGACCAGGCGTTCGACGAGATCCGGCGCATTCAGGCCGACATCCGGGAGAACGGCTTCAAGGCGCGCCCCCGCTGGCCGATGATCGTGCTGCGCTCGCCCAAGGGCTGGACCGGACCCAAGGTGGTGGACGGCAAGCCGGTCGAGGGGACCTGGCGGGCTCACCAGGTGCCGATGGCCGAGATGGCCGCCAACCCCGAGCACGTGAGGCTGCTCGAGGAATGGATGCGCAGCTATCATCCCGAGGATCTGTTCGACGACAAGGGCCGGCTGCGGCCGGAGATCGCCGAGCTGGCCCCCCACGGCGACCGGCGGATGAGCGCCAACCCGAACACCAACGGCGGCGTCGTGCTGCGCGACCTGCGCCTGCCCCATTTCCGGGACTACGCGGTCGAGGTCTCCTTCCCCGGCGCCACCCTGGCCGAGGCCACGCGCGTGCAGGGCGCCTTCCTGCGCGACGTGCTCCGGCGCAGCGCCGACACGCGCAACTTCCGCATCTTCAGCCCGGACGAGACCGCCTCCAACCGCTGGAACGACGTCTTCGAGGCCACGGACCGCGACTCGACCGCCGAGATCCTGCCGACGGACGACCACGTCTCGCCCGACGGCCGGGTGATGGAGGTGCTCTCCGAGCACCAGTGCGAAGGGTGGCTCGAAGGCTACCTGCTGACCGGGCGGCACGGCATCTTCTCCTGCTATGAGGCGTTCATCCACATCATCGACTCGATGTTCAACCAGCACGCGAAGTGGCTGAAGACCATCCGCGAGATCCCCTGGCGCTTACCCGTCGCCTCGCTCAACTACATGCTGACCTCCCACGTCTGGCGGCAGGACCACAACGGCTTCAGCCACCAGGACCCGGGGTTCATCGACCATGTGGCCAACAAGAAGGCCGAGGTGGTGCGCATCTATCTGCCGCCGGACGCCAACTGCCTGCTCTCGGTGACCGACCACTGCCTGCGCAGCCGCAACTACGTCAACGTCATCGTCTGCGGCAAGCAGCCGGCCCCGCAGTGGCTCGACATGGAATCCGCCATCAAGCACTGCACGGCGGGCATCGGCATCTGGGGCTGGGCGAGCAACGACCAGGGGGGCGAGCCCGACGTGGTGATGGCCTGCGCCGGCGACGTCCCCACCCTGGAGACCCTGGCCGCCGTGGACCTGATGCGCCGCGAGCTGCCGGAGCTCAAGATCCGCGTCGTCAACGTCGTCGACCTGATGACGCTGCAGCCGAAATCCGAGCACCCGCACGGCCTCTCCGACAAGGACTTCGACGTCCTCTTCACCAAGGACAAGCCGGTCATCTTCGCCTTCCACGGCTATCCCTGGTTGGTCCACCGGCTCACCTACCGGCGGACCAACCACGACAACCTCCACGTCCGCGGCTACAAGGAGGAGGGGACGACCACCACCCCCTTCGACATGGTGGTGCGCAACGATCTCGACCGTTTCCACCTGGTGGGCGACGTCATCGACCGCCTCCCCCAGCTCGGCTCCCGCGCCGCCTACCTCAAGCAGGCGTTGCGCGACAAGCTGATCGATCACAAGGAGTACATCGAGAAGCACGGCGACGATATGCCCGAGATCCGCGACTGGTCCTGGGGAGACAAGGGCGCGCCGTCCCGCGGCGGCAAGGAGACCAGCAACGACGCGGAGGGGACGGCGGGGGATCAGTGACTTTTTGACACGATCCCTTCCGCGTCCCGCGCGATCATCAGTTCCTCGTTCGTGGGCACCACGTAGATCCGCGGTCCCGACCCCTCCGGAGAGATCTCCGCCTCCTTGCCCTGGGCCTCCGCGTTGCGCGCCGGATCGAGCTTCAGCCCGAGGGCGTCGAGGCCGCGCAGCGTCCGCTCGCGCACCGCCGGAGCGTTCTCGCCGATGCCGCCGGCGAAGGC